>CBFIGU010000022.1:0-31845 GCA_965662165.1 Psychroflexus sp. | reverse complement strand
AAGATGCCATCCCTAAGCTCTTCATCAATAATGGTTACTTGAGCAAAGCTTAAATTTGCAAATAGTAACATTATAGACGTGACAATAAACTTCATTTTTTTTTACAAAATTATCTTAAAAAAAGTTGAGGTTATTATTTTAAGGTTAATTAATTATTAACTCTTATAAGCTCAAAATTATATGCTTAAAATAACTTAAGTTATTAAAGAGTTACTAGTTAATTTAAATAAATATTTTGAGATACTACACGATAACAATGGATTGAAAAATACCTATGCTTAAAACAAAAAAGTCATCTCAATTCTATTTTGAGACGACTTTTATCTTGTTTGTATTTTGCAAATTTCCTATTTCATTGTATTAATTTCATTTATGATTTTCTCCGCTAGCTTATTAGCTTCATTTTGGCTTTGTGCTTCAGTATAAACTCTAATAATCGGCTCTGTATTCGATTTTCTTAAATGTACCCAATTGTTGGGAAAGTCTATTTTTACACCATCAATAGTGGTTACTTCTTCATTACTGTACTTCTTAGCCATTTCATCTAAAATAGCATCAACATTAATGTCGGCAGTAAGTTCAATTTTCTCTTTAGCCATAAAATAAGATGGATAGCTAGCTCTTAATTCAGATACTTTCATTTCTTTTTCTGCTAACAAGCTTAAAAATAGTGCAAGACCTACCAAACTATCTCTACCATAATGTAATTTAGGGTCAATTATTCCGCCGTTACCTTCGCCGCCAATAACAGCTTTCACATCTTTCATTTTTGCAACTACATTTACTTCGCCTACAGCACTAGCGTAATAAGTACCGCCATGTTTTTCGGTGACATCTCTTAGTGCTCTAGAGCTTGATAAGTTACTTACTGTATTTCCTTTTTCTTTACTTAAAACGTAATCAGCAACGCTAACTAAAGTGTATTCTTCACCAAACATTTTACCATTTTCATCCATAAAAGCAAGTCGATCTACATCTGGATCTACCGTTACTCCTAAATCAGCTTTGTGATTTACCACTTGCTTAGAAAGTTCCGTTAAGTGCTTTTCTAATGGTTCAGGATTATGTGGAAAATGCCCTGTGGGTTCACAATAAAGCTCTACGGTTTCTACACCTAAAGCTTTTAGTAAAGGAGGAATACTAATGCCACCTGTTGAATTTACACCATCAAAAACTACTTTTAAATTCGCTTTTTTAATGTTATCGGTATTAACTAGTGGATGTTTTAAAACTTGTTCAATATGAAAATCAATGTAAGCTGAATTGGTATGAATTTTACCTAAATTATCTACTTCGGCAAAATTAAAATCTTCATTATTGGCATAATTCAGAATTCGTTCCCCTTGTTCTGCATTTAAAAATTCTCCTTTTTCGTTAAGCAATTTTAAAGCATTCCATTGTTTAGGATTGTGACTTGCTGTTAAAATTATGCCGCCTTGTGCTGCTTCATTAGGTACAGCCATTTCTACAGTTGGAGTAGTAGATAAGCCTAAATCTACAACATGTATTCCCATCCCAATTAAAGTGTTGGTAACTAAATTTTGAATCATTAATCCAGAAATACGCGCATCTCTTCCTACAACTACGCTTAACTTTTTGGAAGCATCATATTCTGTTTTTAGCCAACTTCCATAAGCTGCTGCAAACTTGACTGCATCTAAGGGTGTTAAGTTGTCTGATGGCTTGCCTCCAATTGTTCCACGGATTCCGGATATAGATTTTATTAATGTCATTTTGTTAGTTTTTTGCTAAGATAGGTTTTCTAATAATTTGTGTGAAATTTAATTGAATTCTCTTTTTATAATTAAGTTTGTATAGCATGAATTATCTAGCACATATTTACTTATCAGGAAATAATAATAACTTTAAAATCGGCAATTTTATTGGCGATTTTGTGAAGGGAAATCCTAACGAACAATTTTCTGAACAAATTGCTTACGGCATTCATTTGCATCGTAAAATAGATCGATTTACAGATACGCATGCTTTAGTTAGAAAATCTAGAAATATTTTCTTTACAGAATTTAGACATTACAGTGGAGTAATTACCGATGTGCTATTTGATTATTTTTTGGCGAAAAACTGGAAAGATTATCATTCTCAAAATTTAATTGATTTTGTGCAAGATTTCTATGATTTGCTTAACGATAATTTTGAAAAACTACCTGCTTCAGTTCAGCGTGTTTATCCTATTATGAAAAAGCACAATTGGCTTTATAATTACAGAACTTTAGATGGTATACAGCAAATTTTGTTTCAAATGAACAAAAGAACTGCATCAAATCCCGGGTTAGGCAATAGCATTGTATTGTTGAACGATAATTATAATGAATTAGAATCTTACTTTACTATTTTCTTTGATGAACTAAAGCTTTATGTTAATGGTCTTATCGAAGAATACCAAAAAAAAAGTCATCCAAACTAGGATGACTTTGTTCTTAACTTTAAAAGTAAGATTAATTTTCTTCAGCAGTTTCTTCTTTTGGTTTTAGAATAGAGGTATCTAAACCTAATATTTTCATTGCCTTTTCTGTAATATCGTATTCAGGTGAAATATAAATAAGGTTACTTCCTTCATTAAAAATTTGGGTAAATTTTTCATCTTCAACAATCACTTCAATAGCATTACCTATTTTGGTATATAAAGGACTTAAAAGCTCTTCTTGCTTAGCACGCATTTTTTGTTGTGTGCCTTGTTGCATTTCTTGTAGTTCTTGTTCTAAATCGGCAAGTTCGTTAGTTTTAAACTTCTTAATTACATCGTTCATTTCATCTTCTTTTTCAGTGAACTCTGCAACTAATTTTTGGTACTCTGCGTATTTGTCTCTTAGTTTCTGGTCTAATTCTTTGCCATATTTTTCCATTTCGGCATTCACATCTTTTAATTCTGGCATTTGAGATAAAATTACATCAGTATTAATAGTACCAACCTTAGATTGAGCTATTCCTGTAGAAAATGTAAGAGCAAAAAGGATTAAAAATATATTTTTCATTTGTAAAAATTTTTTGCAAATAAAAAGATTTTAAATCTTTTGAAGAAACTTTTTAGCATATAAAACCCAATATTAAATTATAGATGTACAGCTAATTCTCGACTTTTCTATTTTCTGCAAAGTTTTTGAAATCTTTCATAACCAAATTAGATCGCTTTTTGAAAATATCAGGTAAAACCTTGCTCACTAAAATCATAAAGCCAGAAAACTTAAATTCGCTTTCGCATTTCCAATAGGTTTTATTTTTTTCCGTTTCGGTAAAGTAGTTCTTTTGTGTGCTTTTAAATCCTTTACCGGTATATAAACCATGCCAATAATCAGGTAATTTTTTATCTATTATGGTTTCAAACATGGTGATTTTTTGGCCTTCGAGCTCAATTTTTAATTTTCGTTTAGCGCCAATTTCTCCATTTTCACCTTTTATAAGTTTAGTACTTACTAAGCCACGTTGCCAAAATTCTAGAAGACTACTATCTTCAAAAATTTCAATTACTTCATTCCTTGGTAAATCTACCATTATATCTGTGGTATACTTCATAATATGATATTATAAACAAAGAAAATTAATTTTTAATGAATCCCTTTTTCTTTTGCTGTTTTTATCAAAACTTAAACATTGTATACGTCTCCAATTTTGTTACTTTTGAACTTTTAAATTTTTATAAAATGAAATCTGTATTTTCTTTAGTACTCATATGCTCATTTTTTTGTGCTTTTGCACAAGAGACTTTAGACGAAGGAGTTATCATGCAAGTTAATGGTCGTGATGTGGCTACTTCAGAATTTGTAAATGTTTACACTAAAAATGCATCTATTTTAGCAGATGAAGATAAAATGTCTGTAGAAGATTATTTTGAGCTTTTTAAAAATTATCAACTAAAGCTGGAAGAAGCTTTTGCTCAAGAATTAGATCAGGATTCTATTTTTATAAAAGAATATAAAAAGTATTACAAACAGCTTGCTGACAATTACATAGCCAACGGCGATATTACCGATAAGATGATTAAGGAAACTTACAATCGTCTTGAAACCGAAGTAAAAGCTAGCCATATTTTAATTAACGCTACTGATAATATGACAGAAGCTGAAAAAAATGAAGCTTTAGAAAAGGCATTAGAAGCAAAAGAAAAGTTAGTAAATGGAGAAGATTTTGCTAAAGTTGCAAAAGCCTATTCAGACGATCCATCAGCCCAACAAAATGGTGGAAATTTAGGTTGGTTTAAAGCATTTAAAATGGTTTATCCATTTGAGAATGCAGCTTATCAGCTAAAAGTTGGTGAGATTTCTGAACCCGTAAAAACTAGATTCGGTTATCATATTATTCAAAAAACAGATGAGCGTAAATCTATGGGTAAAATAAAACTTGCTCATATTATGGTGAGAATGCAGCAAAAAGATACTACAAGTTCACCAGAAGAACGCATTAATGAAATTTATAGTAAGATACAAGATGGTGAAAATTTTCAAGATTTAGCTAAACAATTTAGCCAGGATGAAAGTACTGCTCCAAACGGCGGAGTAATGCCTGCTTTTGGATTGGGAGAACTAAATTCACCCGCTTTTGAAGAAGTGGCTTTTAGTCTTACCGAAGATGGACAAGTAGCTAAACCTTTTGAGACTCGTTTTGGCTGGCACATTATTAAGCGTTTAGGTACTGAGCCACTAGAATCTTTTGAAGAGAAAAAGGACATTTTGAAAAAACGAATTAAAACCAGTGCACGTTCTAAACAACTAAATTCGAGAATACAGGAAAATATAGAAGCTCGCTACGAAGTATCTAAAGATGAAACAGCAGTTGAGTTTTTAGCTGAATTAGCCAGCGATGAAATTTTTAAAAGTCAATGGCAAATAGCAGATTATTCAGCTATTCCCGATAAAACTTTTTTACAAATTGATGAAGTTTCCATCTCTTGGAAAGACTTAGCATCTTACGTAGAAAAACAACAACGTGCTGCAAAAACTAACCGCTCTAAATTAGCCATTATTGAAAATTTGGCAGATCAATTTGTGTATGGAGAATTAGTGAATTATCACAAAGAAAGACTCCCAGAAATTGACCCAGCATTTGCATCTACTATTAAAGAATACAAAAACGGCTTACTTCTTTATGAAGTGATGGACCGTAATATATGGAAAGCTTCAAAAAATGACAGCTTAGCATTAATTGAGTATTACAATGAAAATGCTACTCAATATAAAAGTGATTTTAGTATTGATGTAGAAATGGCTAGTTTCTCTAAAAAAAGAGAAGCTAAAGAATTTTTGAAGTTAGTAGAAAATTCAGAAAGTTTTTCTGATGCAGCAAAGTCTTTAGAAAATGTAATTTTTCAAGAAAAAGAAAACAAAAAAACAGATGCTCCTGCACTCGATAAAAAGCTTAAAATGAATGAAGGCGTTTCTAAAATTCATAAACATAATGGGCAATTTGTAGTTTACAATATTCTAAAGCTGAATCCTGTGCGCCAATTAGAATATAGCGAAGTAAAAGGAAGAGTAATTTCAGATTATCAAAAACAATTAGAAGAAGATTGGGTAAAAAGCTTGTCTTCTAAATTTTCTCTAGTTGTGAATGAAACCGAATTCAATAAAATTAAAAAGCAGCTTGAATAAACCAATCTATTTTCTTTTCAACTTTATTATAGTTACCGCTTTTTTTTCGTGTACTTTCTTTGAAACCAAAAAAGCGGAAGATGCTATTGCTAAAGTTGGAAACCAGTATTTATTTAAGGAAGACCTTCCAAAATTTGAGATTTCATCAAGTAATCCAGAAGATAGCATAACAGCTACAAAAAGATATATAGATCAATGGGCTTTAAAACAAATTATGCTGAACAAAGCAAAATTCAATTTGCCAGAACAGCAACAGCAGAAATTTGAAGAAATGGCTAACCAATATAGAGAACAACTTTATATTAATGCGTACAAAGATGCATTAGTAGAAAAAAACTTTCAGTTTAATATTAATGAAGATAGTATACAAGCCTATTACAACGCCAATAAAGATAATTTTAAACTCAAAGAAGTTTTATTAAAAGCCAGATATGTAACGCTTCAAAACGATTTACAAGATCTAGATGAAATAAAATCGAAATTTGAAAGTTTTACTACAGAAGAGCAAGAGTTTTTAGAAAATAAAAGCTTGGAGTTTAAAAACTTTAATTTGAATGATAGTGTTTGGATAAGATGGGTAGATTTTCAAAAGAAATTAGAACCTATTAAAACGGAACTAAACAGTTATGTAGATACAAATAGGTTTCAGAAAACTAAAACATTTACAGATTCGCTTTATACCTATTTCGTGTATATAAATGAAGTTAAAAAGACGAATGAAGTTCCACCTTTAACTTACTTGAAACCTACTATTCAACAAATTTTGGAGAATAAAAAGAAATTAGATTTAAATAAACAATTAGAAAAAGAAATCATTAATGATGCTATTAAAAATAATGAATACGAAATTTATTAAATCAATAAGTTTATTGATTGTGTGCCTTTTAACTTCTTCTGCATTTGCGCAAGTAATTGTAGACGAAAAAGATAACTTAATAAAAGAAGAAGATTCTGTAAAAACTTCTGCACTTAAAGTTGAAGAAAAAAACGATAAAGTTCGTTTAAAAATTGATGGCGTAGCGGCAGTAGTAGGCGAATATCTAATTATTGATAGCGATATACAAAAGCTTCAAATTGATGCTAAACAACAAAATTTACCCGCATCAGAAACTACATCTTGTAGAATGTTAGAGCGAATTATGGAAAGTAAACTCTTTGCTCATCATGCTAAACAAGACAGTTTGATGGTTTCTGAAGAAATGATTATGTCTAGAACCGAACAGCAAATCCAAGGTATTATTCAACAAGTTGGTAGCGAAGAGCGACTGCTTGAATTTTACGGAAAGGAAGATATGGATGAAATTAAAAATGAGTTATACGAGCGTAATTTTGAGCGCGCACTTGCCGAAGAAATGCAGGGAAGTGTAATTGACGACATTGAAGTTACCCCAGAAGAAACTCGTAATTTTTTTAATTCAATTCCAGAAGATGAAATTCCTTTTTTTGGTGACGAAGTTGAAGTAGCTCAAATTGTAATTGAGCCACAAGTTGGACAAAAACAAATTGATGAAGTTATTGAACGATTAAATGAGATGAGAAGAGAAGTTTTAGAAGAAGGAGCTTCTTTTACTGCCAAAGCAGTTATTTACTCACAAGATGAAGGTTCTAGTAAAAACGGTGGTAAATATACACTAACACGAAAAGACCAATTTGTAAAAGAATTTAAAGATGCAGCTTTCAGTTTAGATGAAGGAGAAATTAGCGAACCTTTTAAAACCGAATTTGGTTACCATATTTTAATGGTTGAAAAAATACGAGGTCAACAAGTAGATGTTCGCCATATTTTATTATATCCAGAAATTACAAGAGAGGCTATTGAAGAAGCCAAAGAAAAAGCTGAGAAAATTAAAAAATCGATAGACGAAGGAGAAATCACTTTTGAAGAAGCTGCCAGAACTTTTTCTAATGAAAAAGAAACCAAACAAAACGGAGGCCAACTTATTAATAATGCAACCGGAGATAAACGTTTTGAGCTTGCTAAAATGGATACAGAACTCTATTCTAGAATTTATAGTTTAGATGAAAAAGAAACTTCTCGAGTTATCAAAGACGAAGACCGAACAGGTAAAATTTCATTTAAAATTCTTACTGTAACTAAGAAGATTGATGAGCATAAAGCAGATTTTACAAAAGACTATCCAAAAATTAAGGAATTAGCTTTAAAACAAAAACAGATTAAAGAAATAGAACGCTGGAAGGAAATAAAATATAAAGAAACTTACATTAAAATAAATTCGGATTATAAAAACTGTGAGTTTGCTAAAAATTGGATTGAAAATCTATAAAACTGAAGCATGAAAGATGTTGCTAAGATTGATGAATTAGTTATAAAAAACAAAGCGCTTAAAGCCGAAATTGCTAAAGTAATTGTTGGACAAGAAGATGTTATAGACCAAGTCTTAAACGCTATATTTTCTGGCGGTCATGCTTTACTTATTGGTGTACCGGGTTTAGCTAAAACTTTATTAGTTAACACCTTATCTAAAGCCTTGGGCTTAGATTTTAAGCGTATTCAATTTACACCAGACTTGATGCCTAGTGACATAGTGGGTTCAGAAATATTAGATGAGACTCGAAATTTCAAGTTTCTGAAAGGTCCCGTTTTTGCAAATATTGTTTTAGCAGACGAAATTAATAGAACTCCACCAAAAACACAGGCAGCTCTTTTAGAAGCGATGCAAGAAAAGTCTGTAACTGTTGGTGGTAAAAATTATTCCTTAAAAAAACCTTATTTTGTTCTGGCTACACAAAACCCGATAGAGCAGGAAGGAACTTATCCCTTACCCGAAGCACAACTAGATCGTTTTATGTTTGCTGTTCAGTTGACTTATCCAAGCTTTGAAGAAGAAGTAAATGTGGTTAAAGCAACAACGCTTAATCAATCTTATCAAATCGATGCCTTATTTAGCGCACAAGATATTATAGAATATCAAGAACTGATTAGAAGAATTCCTGTAGCTGATAATGTTGTAGAATATGCTGTAAAGCTAGTAGGAAAAACTCGACCAAAAGAAAGTAGTGCATCTGATATTGTAAAAGAATTTGTTGACTGGGGAGCTGGACCTAGAGCTTCACAAAATCTAATTATTGGAGCTAAAACTCATGCTGCACTTAACGGAAAATATTCTCCAGATATTGAAGATGTAAAAGCAGTAGCCATTGGTATTTTAAGACATCGCGTTTTAAAAAATTATAAAGCTGAAGCAGAAGGTTTAACCATAGAAAGTATTTTGAATAAACTACTTTAATTATCAGTCACTTAGCCTAGGTATATAAAACCAGTCTAAATTATGAATTTGTAATCATTATTTTTGTTCAACTAGACCAAGAATATAATGATTTCTCAATATTTCTTCATTGAATTGATAAATCGATAATTTTTTGATTTTAAACTGATTTCTTTTTCATTTATTTTAGGGAATTAAGATAAATTTAGAGAAGTTTCAAAAATCATACATATTTTGTATTTTTGTGAGCATTACCCTAAAAAACAAAATTATATGGCATTTGATATTGATATGATTAAAAAGGTGTATCAAACAATGGATGAGCGTGTAAAAAAAGCACGTGAAATTGTAAAGACACCACTTACACTTTCCGAAAAAATTCTTTATTCACATCTATGGGATGGAAATCCTTCAAAAGTATTAGAACGAGGCAAAGATTATGTAAATTTTGCGCCAGATCGTATCGCATGTCAGGATGCAACAGCACAAATGGCACTTTTACAGTTCATGCAAGCTGGTAAAGATAAAGTTGCAGTTCCAACTACAGTACACTGTGACCACTTAATACAAGCAAAGCAAGGAGCTGAAAAAGATTTAGCCCAAGCTAATAAAACTTCTAACGAAGTATTCGATTTCTTAGAATCAGTTTCTAATAAATATGGTATAGGTTTTTGGAAACCAGGCGCTGGTATTATTCACCAAGTTGTTTTAGAAAATTATGCATTTCCTGGCGGAATGATGATTGGTACCGATTCGCATACAGTTAACGCTGGTGGTTTAGGAATGGTAGCTGTTGGAGTTGGTGGAGCAGATGCTGTAGACGTTATGGCAGGCATGCCTTGGGAGCTTAAGTTTCCAAAGCTAATTGGTGTAAAATTAACTGGTGAGCCACAAGGTTGGACAGCTGCAAAAGATGTAATTTTAAAAGTAGCCGAAATTTTAACCGTAAAAGGTGGAACTGGTTGTATTGTGGAATATTTTGGTGAAGGTGCTAAAAATTTATCTTGTACTGGTAAAGGAACCATTTGTAATATGGGAGCTGAAATTGGTGCTACTACTTCAACTTTTGGTTACGATGATTCTATGGAACGCTTTTTAAGAGCAACAGATAGAAATGATATTGCAGATGAAGCTAATAAAATTAGAGAACATTTAACCGGTGATCAAGAAGTTTATGATAACCCAGAAAAATATTTTGATCAAGTAATTGAAATTGATTTATCAACTTTAAGGCCGCATTTAAATGGTCCTTTTACACCAGATTTAGCAACTCCAGTTGGAGAGCTTGGTAAAAAAGCAAAAGAAAACGACTGGCCAATAAAAGTAGACTGGGGATTAATCGGTTCTTGCACCAATTCATCTTACGAAGATTTAACAAGAGCAGCTTCAATTGCTAAACAAGCTGTAGATAAGAAATTAAAACCAAAATCTGACTTTGGTATCAATCCAGGTTCTGAACAAATTCGATTTACAGCTCAACGTGATGGTTTGTTACAGGTTTTTGAAGATTTAGGAGCAACTTTATTTACAAATGCTTGTGGACCTTGTATTGGTCAATGGGATAGAAGTGACCGCAAAGGCGATGAAAAAAATACAATTGTACATTCATTTAACCGAAACTTCTCTAAACGTGCAGATGGTAATCCAAATACACACGCTTTCGTAGGTTCACCAGAAATGGTCGCTGCTATTGCTATCTCAGGACGTTTAGATTTTGATCCTGTAAACGATACTTTAATTAATGAAGATGGAGAAGAAGTTAAATTAGATCCACCAAAAGGAATTGAATTACCGCCACTTGGTTTTGACGTTGAAGAAAATGGCTATGTTGAACCTGTTAAAGATGGTAGTACTGTAAGTATTAAAGTAGCAAAAGATTCTAATCGATTACAATTATTAGAGCCTTTTGATCCTTGGGATGGTAAAAATTTAATGGGAGCTAAACTTTTAATAAAAGCTCATGGTAAATGTACAACCGATCATATTTCAATGGCTGGTCCTTGGTTAAAATACCGTGGACACTTAGACAATATTTCAGATAACTGTTTAATTGGAGCAGTTAATGCTTTCAATAAGCAAACTAACTTTGTAAAAAGTCAAATCACAGGGGAGTACGATGCTGTGCCAAAGACTCAACGTCAATACAAAGCAGAAGGAATTCCAACGGTTGTAGTAGGAGACCATAATTATGGTGAAGGTTCATCTAGAGAGCATGCTGCAATGGAGCCAAGACACCTAGGCGTTCGAGTTGTTTTAGTAAAGTCTTTTGCGAGAATTCACGAAACCAACTTGAAAAAACAAGGAATGTTGGGTATTACTTTCCAAAATGAAAATGATTATGATTTAATTCAAGAAGATGATACTTTCAACTTTATTGACTTAGAAGACTTTGCAGAAGATAAACCATTAACTATCGAAGTTATTCATAAAGATGGTAGCAAAGACACGATAAAAGCAAACCATACCTATAACGAGACTCAGATTGGTTGGTTTAAAGAAGGCTCTGCTTTAAATATGATTAAGAAAATGAATAAATAATTAGTTATTTATCGTTTAAATAAAATGCCGCTTCTAAGCCAAGAAGCGGCATTATTTTTTATTGAACTTTTATATTATAAAACTAATAATTGCTTTTTACATAATTGTTGTTTGATTTAAAAATAGCTAATACTTTTATGTAATCCAGTAAGTAATTTCATCTTTTATATAGTATTAAATTTGGTCTTTGAATTAAAAACAAGATTATCGTTCTAAGTAAACATCAATTTCTAAGTCTACTTTTCTATTGAGTCTTTTTTCTATTTCACTTTTTACTTGAGTTAATTCTTCATTAGAAGGTTGAACTTTGGTAACAATTACTATGTATAGTTTCAATGGCTCTTTGTCAACAATTTTTACATTTTTAATAAGCAATTCATTTACTTTGGTTTGATTAATAGAATTAACAATTCTGTTTTCTTTTACGACTTGGTAAAATCCATAACCTAGGGGAATGCTGATGGTAAGAACAATGATTAGCGAAATTAATAAACCTTTCTTAGCAATTTTAAATGGACTAAAACCCATTAGTAAAAATGTAAATGCTCCCGATAAAACCATACCAGTTAAATTGGTAATAAGCAACAAAAATGCACCTATAAATACATCCCAATCTCCCCATCCTATACCTATACCAGAAACGGCTAAAGGCGGTATTAAAGCAACCGCAATGGCAACTCCAGCAAGAGTTTTTGCAATATTAGCATTGGCATGTGCGTAAGCGCCGGCAGCTCCAGACACCACAGCTACGCCAAGGTCTAAAAGATTAGGTTCTAGTCTAGAGCTAATTTCGGAGTTGATGGCATATATTGGCGTGATTAAGGTGAGTAAAATCGTGGACAAATAAGAAAGCAATAAACCCCAGCCTATCGTTACCATACTATTTTTAATTAAGCTTTTATCTTGTCTTAATGTACCCATAGAAAGCGATATCACTGGAGAAATTAACGGAGCTAATATCATAGCTCCAATTATTATTGGATTGGAATTAGCAAATAACCCAAATGTTGCAAGTACGGTAGAAAGAACCATCAATATTAAATAAGATGATTTAGTAGTTGCGTTATCTCTTAAGGTAGTAAAAAGTTCCTTAAATTCTGATGTAGACGCATGTTTTATAAAGGGAAGTTTTTTAGAAAGAAGTTCTACTAGTTCTTTGCCTTTTGGAAGTTGGCTAACCTTAAAAACTCGGTGATTCCCTTTTTCTTCTTCAGTATACAATAAGTCTTTACTTGGAACAAGTTTAAAGCTTCCATCAATTTTTATGTTGAATTCTTTGGCTTCAATCATTTCCCCATCAATAGTACAAGATTCCTTTTTTTGATATTTAATTTTTAGTTGGTTGGTTTTAATATGTCCAAGAAACGAAAGATGAGATGTTCCTTCTTTTTTTTGTAAACTGAATTTCATTTTTAGATATGAAAAAACCACTTTAGTAAAACTTCTTGGTGAAAAAATTAAACTATGAAATAAGCCATCATTTAAATATGAATTTTCAAGAACAATACGAGAAATTACCGCATTTTTTGCATGTTGGGTAATGAGAATTCCAGCGGAAGCAGTTTCAAACTTCTCTTGCTCATGAGCTTCAATTTCTACAGATTTGGGATGAATGTGATTAATTCTCTTCATAAACTGAATAAAATTGTTCAATTTTTGGAAGGCAGATTTATGAATTCCCTTTTTGGTAATTTCAGTAATAATATCACCAATTACCATGTAATTATTAATCAACTTATCATTGCAAAAAAGTAAATCACTATCCACTAATTGATCTACTTCTAAAAAATGAGCAAAGGCATCTTCAATTTCTTCAGATACATTATAACTATTCATCACTTCTTTGGCTTCCGGGTGAGGCATAAAACCTAAACTAAAGCCATGTTGGTGGGCTTTTATAATTATGGGGTTCACTTTATGATCTTCAACAAATAAAGCTACTTTGCAATCTTCATTTAAGTTATTAAAATCTGTTTGTTGAAGACTTTCTATACAATCAAACTTTTCTTTAATTAAAGTTTTTACTGAATCATCTACTTCTTGAAAAGCTTTTTCATCATATATAAAATAAGTTTTGATTTTTGTATCAGCCATAAAAGAAAGAAATAAACATTAAACTTATGAAATCTATTTTTAGATGAAGCTATAGTTTAACTTTATTAAGTAAAATCTAACTTCATACTTATTAAAGAAGTCCAAGTGTTTAAAGATTGTAAATTGGAATGTTTTTTGATATACTAAATTTAAAAATTGCTATGAAAAAATATATCTTACTTACTTATCTGTTTCTTTTTTCTGTTGTATTAACCGCACAAGAATTGAATGGAGCTTGGAAGTTAATCGAAAAAAATGGTGAAACTGTAGATTATGAAATGATTAAACTGTTCAGCGACCGTTACTTTACTTATGCAGCTTACGAAGAAGATTCAGGGCAATTCATTGAAGCTGGCGGAGGCACTTACATGTATGAATTTTTTAAATATACAGAGAATTACGAAATTGATTCTACTGACCCGGAAAGAAGCGGAACATCAAGTTCATATAAAGCACTATTAGAAAAAGATATTCTTCGAGTTTCAAACATTGAAACTAAAACTGTAGAAGTTTGGAAAAAAATTGATGAAGCTGATAATAAACTAATGGCTACCTGTTGGAGAATTCATGAAAAACAAGATGAAGGTGATGCAGAATGGCGTAGAATTGAATATGCACCACGAAAAACATTAAAAATGATAACCAACACCCATTACCAAGTTTTAGCCTTGAATAGCGAAACAGGAAAATTTGTTGGTTCTAGTGGTGGTACTTGGTCTAGTGATGGCGAAAATTATTACGAACATGTTGCTTTCTTTTCTAAGAATCAAGATAACGTTGGAAGAACGCTAGATTTTCACAAAAAAATAGATGGTGAATTATGGTATCACACTGGTTTAAACACTAAAGGAGAGATCATGTTAGAGAAATGGCTGCGATACAAATAGTTGATGTTCGTAAATTGTTAATTTTTTTTAAGGAATTAGATTTATAGCCTAATTTTTAATTGTTATATTTCGGGCATCTACAACATCACATGGAAGAAACTAAATATACAGAAGATAATATAAAATCTTTAGACTGGAAAGCGCACATCCGTATGCGTCCTGGTATGTATATTGGTAAACTTGGAGATGGTTCAAGTGCAGATGATGGTATCTATATTTTATTAAAAGAAGTTCTTGACAATTCTATAGATGAATTCGTAATGGGTTCTGGTAAGACCATTGAAATTTCTTTACAAAACAATCGCTTAATTATTCGAGACTATGGGCGTGGAATTCCATTAGGAAAAGTAGTAGATGTAGTTTCGAAAATGAATACTGGTGGTAAATATGATACCAAAGCCTTCAAAAAATCGGTTGGACTTAATGGAGTAGGTACAAAAGCCGTAAATGCATTATCATCTTATTTTAGAGTTGAATCTACCAGAGATAATAAATCGGTTGCTGCTGAATTTGAAAAAGGGGTTTTAATAAATACAGAATCTTTAGACGAAACATCCCGAAGAAAAGGAACTAAGGTCACTTTTATTCCAGATGAAGAAATATTCAAAAAATATACTTACAGAAATGAGTACATCACCAAAATGCTTAAAAATTATGTGTACTTAAATCCTGGTTTAAGTATTATTTTTAATGGTGAAAAATTCTACTCAGAAGAAGGTTTAAAAGATTTACTTGGCGATAGTATTCCAGAAGAAAGTAGGTTATTTCCAATTATTCATTTAAGAGGAGAAGATATTGAAGTTGCGCTAACTTTTAGTAAAGCTCAGTATAGTGAAGAATATCATAGTTTTGTGAACGGACAACACACCACTCAAGGTGGAACACATTTAGCTGCCTTTAAAGAAGCAATTGTAAAAACCGTAAGAGAATTTTTTGGTAAAAATCACGATCCTAGTGATGTAAGAAAGTCCATAACGGCTGCAATAAGTATTAAAGTAATGGAGCCTGTTTTTGAAAGTCAAACAAAAACAAAATTGGGTTCTACTGAAATGGGTGGAAACTTACCTACAGTAAGAACTTATATTCTTGACTTCGTAAAACGAAATTTAGATAATTACTTGCATAAAAATCCTGAAACTGCAGATAAGCTTCAACGTAAGATATTGCAAGCAGAAAAAGAGCGAAAAGAATTATCAGGAATTCGAAAATTAGCAAAAGATAGAGCTAAAAAAGCAAGCTTACATAATAAAAAACTTAGGGATTGCCGTATTCATCTTTCAGATGTTAATAAAGAAGGTTACTTAGACACTACCTTGTTCATAACCGAAGGGGATTCAGCTAGTGGTAGTATCACAAAATCTAGAAATGTAAATACACAAGCTGTTTTTAGTTTAAAAGGAAAACCATTAAATTCTTTCGGATTAAGCAAAAAAATAGTTTACGAAAATGAAGAATTTAATCTTCTACAAGCCGCATTAAATATTGAAGATTCTATTGAAGATTTGCGTTACAACAATATTGTAATTGCAACAGATGCCGATGTAGATGGTATGCATATTCGATTATTAATTATTACTTTTTTTCTTCAATTTTTTCCAGAACTAATTAGGGAAGGACACTTATATATTATGCAAACTCCCTTATTTAGAGTTAGAAATAAAAAAGAAACAATATATTGCTATTCAGAGCAAGAAAGACGTGATGCAATCAAAAAATTAACGGGTAAACCAGAAATTACTCGTTTTAAAGGTTTGGGTGAAATTTCACCAGATGAATTTAAAAATTTTATTGGTGAAGATATTCGTTTAGATCCTGTTATGTTAGATAAAAATAAAACCATAGATGAACTCTTAACGTTTTACATGGGAAAAAATACACCAGACCGACAAGAATTTATAATCGATAATCTACGATTGGAAGTAGATTTAGTAGAAGAAATACAAGATGAGATTAACAAATTATAGTACCATTAAAATTATTCCAGGAATATACTACTTTTCAGTAGTGTCTTTCTTTTTAATAATATTTCTAAATTTTCAATTAGATGGTACTTTATTCCCATCTAGAAAATACTTTTTCTTAGCCTTAGCAGCAATTTTTGTAGGTCTAGTTTATATTTATTTTGGTTGGAAATATTTTGAATATGATAGTGAAGGTGAAGTAATTGTATTTTTAAATCGAGGGGTTATTTTAAGTAATTTTTTAAACTACCGTGGTAACGCTATAGAAATTAGAAGATCTAGAATTGTAGGTTATAAAATTTATAATTTTTTAATTTACAAACGATTAGTAATTCACATAAAGAGTGATAATAAATCTTACACAAGACATTGTAATGTTACTTTTGTAAGTCCCAGAAAAATCAACTACCTTAGACAATCTTTAGATAAATTAATCAAAAAAAATAAGTCTTAATACTGCATGAGCGATCAAGATTTACCACCATCTGAAGAAGAGCAATCACAAGAAACCCCCAACGAGCTTATTAAAGTCTCTGGTATGTACCAGGATTGGTTTCTAGATTATGCTTCTTACGTAATAATGGAACGTGCTGTTCCGGCTTTAGAAGATGGATTTAAACCTGTACAACGTAGAATATTACATTCTATGAAAGATTTAGATGATGGTCGTTATAACAAAGTTGCCAATATTGTAGGACATACCATGCAATATCACCCACATGGTGATGCTAGTATTGCAGATGCTATTGTACAGGTAGGACAAAAAGACTTATTGATAGATACCCAAGGAAATTGGGGTAATATTTTAACTGGTGACCGAGCTGCTGCTTCTCGATATATTGAAGCAAGACTATCAAAATTCGCCTTAGATGTTGTTTTTAATCCTAAGACCACCCAATGGCAAATTTCTTACGATGGTAGGAAAGATGAACCTGTAAATTTACCAGTTAAATTTCCGATGGTTCTTGCTCAAGGTGCAGAAGGAATTGCAGTTGGTTTAAGTACTAGAATTTTACCACATAATTTTTTAGAATTAATAGATGCTTCAATCAAACATTTAAAAGGTAAGCGTTTTACTTTATATCCAGATTTTCCAACAGCTGGTACAATGGATGTGTCAGAATACAACGACGGTTTACGTGGAGGGAAAATTAGACTAAGAGCCAAAATTGAAGTTCTTGATAAAAAGACACTTGTTATTAATGAAATTCCTTACGGTACCAACACAGGTTCATTAATCGATTCCATATTAAAAGCTAACGATAAGGGTAAAATAAAAATTAAAAAAATTGAGGATAATACTTCATCTGAAGTTGAAATTTTAATCCATCTGCCTAACAATATTTCACCAGATAAAACTATTGATGCCCTCTTTGCATTCACCAATTGCGAAGTTTCTATTTCACCACTTTCTTGTGTAATTTATGAAGATAAACCACAATTCATTGGAGTTTCCGAACTATTAAAGAAAAGTACGGACCATACGGTACATTTACTTAAGCGTGAATTAGAAATTAAGTTAGACGAATTAGAAGAGCAATGGCATTTTGCTTCGTTAGAGCGTATTTTTATTGAAAATAGAATTTACCGTGATATTGAAGAGCAAGAAACCTGGGAAGCGGTAATAGATGCAATAGATAAAGGATTAAAACCTTTTACAAAACATTTAAAAAGAGTAGTTACCAGAGAAGATATTATTCGCTTAACAGAAATAAAAATTAAACGAATTTCTAAATTCGATTTAGATAAAGCACAACAAAAAATTGAAACTTTAGAAGATGAAATTGCAAAAGTAAAGCATCATTTAAACCATCTTGTAGAGTATGCTATTGCCCATTTTGAGCGACTTCAAAAAACGTACGGCGAAGGAAAAGAACGTAAAACTGAAATACAACCTTTCGAAGATATTGAAGCTACAAAAGTTGTAATTAGAAATAATAAGTTGTACGTAAACCGAAAGGAAGGTTTCATTGGAACTTCATTAAAGAAAGAAGAATACGTAACCGATTGTTCTGATATTGATGATATTATTTGTTTCACAGACGATGGTACCATGATGGTTACCAAAGTAGATTCTAAAACCTTTATTGGGAAAAATATTCTTTACGTTGGTATTTTCAAGAAAAAAGATAAGCGTACCATTTACAACCTAATTTATCGAGACGGTAAAAATGGAAGTAGCTTTATGAAACGATTTGCAGTTACTTCCATTACCAGAAATAGAGCTTATTCAGTAGGTAAAGATAAACCGGGTACAAAGGTGTTTTATTTTTCAGCCAATCCTAATGGCGAAGCTGAAACGGTAACAGTTCATTTAAGGCAAAGCAAAAGCATTAGAAAAGTAAAATTTGATATTGATTTTGCTGATTTAGCTATAAAAGGAAGGTCTGCAAAAGGGAATTTAGTTTCGAAGTTTGCCATTAAAAAAGTTGAATTAAAAGAAGAAGGAGTTTCTACGCTTAAGCCTAGAAAAATTTGGTTCGATGATACGGTTAAACGCCTAAATGTAGATGAGCGAGGCGAATTATTAGGTGCTTTTCGTGGAGAAGATCGAATTTTAATTATCACACAAAGTGGCTTGGTTAAAACCATAAGACCAGAATTGACAACGCATTTTGAAAAAGACATTATTGTCATGGAAAAATGGATTCCTAAAAAACCAATTTCTGCTGTGTATTATGATGGAGAAAAAGAGCGCTTTTATGTAAAACGTTTTTTTATTGAAAATGAAGAACGAGAAGAAGTTATTATAACAGATCATAAAAATTCATATCTAGAACTGATCTCTACTGATTATATACCTCAAATTGAAATTGAATTTACCAAGCAACGTGGAAAAGATAGGAAGCCAAATGAAGTGGTAAATCTTAAAGAATTTATTGCTGTTAAAGGTATAAAAGCCATGGGAAATCAGCTAACTGCAGAAAAAGTGAATCAAATAGATTTAATTGATCCTATTCCTTTTGAAGCAGAAGAAGATACCCCGGCAAATGATATTGATGTAGTTGATGAACAAGAAGTAAATTACAAAAAATCAGAAAACCAATCGCAAGCTAGCTTGTTTGACGATATTGACGAAAACGACTAATTTTTCAGATAGAATGCTTACCAACTAATTGGTAAACCCACAATTTATTATTCTTCTAGAAATAAATTGCTAAAAAATAATTTTCATATTTTAGTGCAAATGTTTGTAAATGAAGCATCCACTAATTTATGTAGATATTCCAGACTTAGAATATGATAAGTTAATTACTACTGCTTTAGAGTATGCTTTGTTATCTATCACTTTCACTTTTGACCGTTTGCAATTGCATCAAAAACAAAAACAAGAAGATGCTATTCATTCCAGAATTTTAAATATTGTAAAAGGTAAACTTGCTGAAAATTTATTTGAATATTTCTGTAACATCAATGGAATTAAAGCAGATTTTGAATCGCCCAAAACTCCTTACTACACGATAGATAAACGAGATTTTTATTATAAAAATACAGAATACGATTTAAAAAATAATTTTCTTTATCATGATGGTGATTTTTATAAAAACTATCTCAAACTTCCAGCTTTAATTCCCAATCGATTTGCTAAAGATCAATGGAGTACAAGACTAACTCCTTACGAAAAATCTAAAGTAGCGCATGTTTTTTCATTTATGAAAGCAGCTAATTATAAAAATAATAAGCGCGGTCAAAACTTTTTAGAATTGAAATTGACTAGCTATCAACTTCAATTTATTTTAAAATATAGTACCAAGTATAAAGGAAAACAGCAAGCTCAATCAGGCTTTGATAAATATGCGTATTTAAAGGAAATTTTACAAGGGAAAAGTATTAAGGAATTCTATACATCGCATTTTTATCCTAAATTAGTAATTGCAGGTTTTGCGACAGAACAAAATTGGAATCTTTTTAAAAATACAGGTCCAAATGAAGCAAATGCTTATCAAAATCAACCCATATTAAATTGGTATAAAAAAGTAGGTAAAAGGCAATCACTATCATTTTTAGAAGGTTGTATCTGGGGAACTATGAAAAATAAAACCTTACCGGTAAGTATGTTGTTTCCTATCACAGATTTGTTTGCTAGTTTAAAAAATAGAGTAGTAGGTGGGAATTGGTTAAAAACTAATTTTTAGGTTTTTGAAAATGTAAACAGTATTGATGAAAGGTGTTAGAAACAAAAGTATTTCCGTAACCATAAGGCGCTAAATTTATATCATCTTGAAGCCAAAACACTTCTGGAAGTAAGATTAAGTCATCTTGTAATAAATGACTTAAATCGTAAGCAAATGGATAGTTTTTACCTTTTTTCTTGATGTTTTTTACCACAATAGTAAAGTAGCCGCCAGGTTTAAGCAATTGAATTAAATTTTTGTAAACGCTTACTAATTCATGAATAAAAGCCTGGTAATCTGAAATATTTCCCAAGTCTTCTTCACTATTTGAATAATTAGTTGGCAGACCTTTTTTAATTCGTTTAGCTTGGTTTTCTGCACCAACCATGTTTAACATATCCCAATAGGGTGGAGATGTAAAAATATAATCTATCTCAGGAAAATCATCTTTAGTAATTAATCGAGCATCTATTTGGAGTAACTTAAAATTTACTTCCTTAGGAACATGATCAAAAATAGCTTTTTGAGTTGGGTTTAAATAATTTTGAAGTCGCTCTTCTGCAATTTCAAAAAAGAAAGGACTTAACTCTGTGCCAAATGCATTTCTGTTATTTCTTAAAGCAGCAAGCTGAGTTGAAGCTGTTCCAGACATAGGATCCAATACGGCGTCTTTCTCTTTAGAAAAAAAAGGTAAAAAAAGCTCAACTACTTCTTCAGGAAATTTAGCAGGATGTAAAACTTCTTTTTTATTTCTTCTAGGCGGCTTTATAATATGCCAAGTACTCAACTTTGGCTTTTTATCTTCTACATTAAATTGATCATTGAGTTTAAAAAAGTTAGAATCTTGAAATTGCCCGTAGTCTAATCCAGAATTTTCGTCGTTTCTAAAATATAAAGCGTAGTAAACATTATCCTGAGTAGTAAAATAGTTTATTTGTTCTTCAGTTTCTGGTTTGGCTAAACAAGCTATTTTTTCATCTTTTAAGGTATATGTTTTAGCAATACGTTCACTTAAATCCCATGCATTTGGATAATATTTATTTCCAGCAAAACAGTTTTTAGTAAATACACTTATAAATCTTCTATGAATTAAATAAGGTTTGAGTTTTTCTGCAATTTGATTAATTTGTTTATTGTACTCAATTAATTCTGCTGGTTGATTTATTGTACATACATGAGCTAATCCATCAATAAGTATAAACTGAAGTTTAGTTTGCTCAGTAAGTTCTCCAACTTTGGTAATAACTTGTGCACCTTCTTCTGAAGCTACTTTTTGAAAAAGTCTCTCATCATCTTTTGAACCCTGAAAAAAAATGATAGGATCGTATTCTTCCCAATCGAATTTTACAAAAAACCGAATGTTTTTGCGATAGGTTTCTTCTTTATCTTTTTCTATATACCATGACTTTTGAAAAGGAAGCCATTCTTTTGAACTAATGTTATTAAATCTATTTCTACCAGCCATTACTTGAAGTTGTTTTCAAAAATAGCAACTTTATGAAAGTAGGTAGTTAAAATTTAGATATTCGTTTCAAATTTTGTGCACGATTAGGGTAATCTGTAATCACCCCATCAACACCTAGTTCTAAAACTTTTCGCATATCTTCAATTTCATTGACAGTCCAAGTATAAACTCTCATATTCAGTTCATTGGCTTCAACAACCATTTGCTTAGTGAGTTGTTTATAATAAGGAGCAAATACTTCAGGAGTAAATTCCAGCTTATTCAACAAAGCATTTAAATCTTCATTTTTACTTAATAAAGCAACTTGTGCTTTCGGTTTTTGCCTTTTAATTTCATTTAAAATACGCGTATCGAAACTTTGTAAACAAACATCTTTAAGTTTAGCATGTTCTTTAATTTCTTTCAAAATTAACTCTACAAATCGTTTAGGTTTTGGGTGATAAAGATCGTCTGTTTCTTCAGAACTTTTTATTTCAATTAAAAAATCAACCTTAATACCATGGTTTTTAGATATGGCTTTTGCCATTTGTAATACTTCTCTCAATAAGGGTTTTGTTGTGCTCTCCGTTTCTTGCTCATCAAATTTAGGATGAACTAAACTACCACAGTCATAAGCTTGGGTCTCGGCATAATTCATTTCATAAATATTATGCTCTTCATTTTCATTAAGCTTTACTTTATTCTTTTTAAGTATGCATAAGTTTGGACGCATCCAAGATTCATGAGAAACTAAAATTTCTTCATCTTTAGTCACAACAACATCCATTTCAAGAGTGTTTACTCCAATTTCAATGGCTTTTTCGAAAGCAAGAAGAGTATTTTCAACCGCTAAACCACGAGCACCTCGATGACCAATATTCTTAAAATCGTACTTCTTCAAAAAATCAATTTTTTTTCGATTATTAGTTTCATTTCGCTTCACTGGTTTTACATTCATAATCATAGATGAAAACATTAGAAAAGGATTGAAGTAATTCACAAGTTTCATTAGCTTAATTTGGTTGCAAAATTAACTTCAAACTAGAGTTTTAAAGTTTTGAAATAGTCATTAAAACATTAAGCTAACATTATTTCACAACTTATGTCACTGACAAAAATTCATGAAAAATTTTATATTCCTATTGTTTCTTCTAAAATACGTTAAGAGTTGTTAATGAAACTTAAAACTATGATAAGTATTCTTAATTTTTTGATTAACGCTTGTTTTGCATGTATCTTGTACAATTAGTTTAAATCAAAACCAAAAAAAATATGAGAGTTTTAGTTATTGGAGCAGGAAATATGGGGCTTACTTATTCAGAAGGAATGGCCACATCCGCTTTACTAAACCGAAAAAAATTAATGATTCATGATTTATCGGCTGAGTTAATCGAAATGCTTAGCGATAGAAATGAATTTGATGTGTACGAAAAGTTAGAAGATTGTCTTCCTAAAGCAGATGTAGTTTTTATAGGTGTAAAGCCTTACCATGCAGATGACTTAATGAAAACAATGAAGCCAATGGTTAACGAGCAGCAAATTTTTGTTTCTTTAATGGCTGGTGTAACCATTAAAAATATTCAAGAAGGTTTAGGAATTAAAAAAGTGGTGAGAACTATGCCTAATTTACCAGCAAAAGTAGGTAGAGGAGTTACTTCTTATACAGAGTCTAAGGAAGTTTCTAGAATAGAGTTATTAACCATAAGAAACTTGTTAGACACTACTGGAGAATCAATCCGGGTTAAAAATGAAGAGTTTATTAATAAATCTACGGGAATTTCTGGTAGTGGACCAGCATATGTATTTTATTTTATGCAATCTATGTTAGAAGCGGCCAAAAAAATGGGCTTCTCAGATAATGATTCTAAAGTTTTAGTGAGTACTACTTTTGAAGGTGCTATTAAACTATTTAATGAATCCGACCTAACACCAACAACTTGGATGGATCGTGTTGCATCTAAAGGGGGAACAACCCGAGCTGCTTTAGATTCTATGGACGAAAATAATGTAGAAGAGCTAATTAAAGAAGCCGCATTCGCAGCATTTAATAGGGCTGTAGAATTAGGGGAAGAATAAATAATTACTTTATAATATTATGCATAAAAAAAGAATAGTAGTAAAAGTTGGAACAAACGTAATGACCAACCTTAACAATAGAATTGTTGGCCCCATACTTAAAAATTTAGTTCGTCAAATAGCTTATTTATATGAGCGAGACATCATAACTGTATTGGTATCTTCTGGTTCTGCCATAGCAGGAAAAGAAGTTTTAGGAGCTTGTAGCGCAGAAGATTCTAGTACAAGAAGGCAAATTTATTCTTCGGTGGGTCAACCAAGAATGATGCGCCATTATTATACTATGTTTCATGATTTTGGAATGCGATGTGCTCAAGTTTTGGCAACAAAAAGAGACTTTGCTCCAGGAAAATATCGCGAAAACATGATTAACTGTTATGAAGGTCTTTTGCAGGAAGGAATAATTCCTATTGCCAATGAAGACGATGCAGTTTCACTATCTATGTCTATGTTTTCAGATAACGACGAGTTAGCAAGTTTAGTTGCCGAATTAGTTGGAGCTGACATGATGATTATGCTTACTGATATTGATGGACTCTACACAGGTCATCCAGATGACGCTAATTCTGAATTACTACACCAAGTAAATGTAGATGAAAACGTAGAAAAATACGTTCAAGAAAACGAAAAGGCCGAAGGTGAAGGTAGAGGTGGAATGGAATCAAAATTAAAAATAGCCAAGTTAACCGCTTCTAAAGGAATTCCTACTTACATAGCAAACGGTAAAGAAGAAAATATCATTTTAGATATAGTAGATGGTAAACGAAAGGGAACCGAATTTATAAACGATTAAAAATTAAATTATACATGCAATTATTAAATACAAATAAGAAAAACGCTGTTTTAGATTCAATGATGAAAATCATAGACAATCAGCGAGATGAAATAATTGAAGCAAATAAAAAAGATTTAGAAGCGTTTGACAGAGACGATCAAGCGCTTTATGATCGCCTAGTAGTAGATAATGCAAAGGTAGATGGCATGATACAAGCCATAAAAGAAGTTAAAGAACAAGAAGATCCTGTAGGAAATGAAATTTCTAATATAACGCTAGATTCAGGTTTAAATATTATCAATAAAACCGATCCTTTCGGAACGATTTTAATTATTTATGAATCTAGACCTGATGTAACAATAGAAGCAGCAGTTTTGGCTTTTAAAGCAAACAACAAAATATTACTTAAAGGTGGTAAAGAAGCTAATGAAAGTAATATGAAACTTGTAGAATGCTGGCATAAAGCTTTAGCTGAAAATGGACTTGATAAAGACTGGATTACATTGATGCAAATGAACCGTCAAGAAACACAATCGTTCTTAATGAATCCTTCCCAGAAATTAGATTTAATTGTTCCACGTGGTGGAGAGCGATTAATAGATTTTGTGAAACAATATGCTAAATGTGCAGTATTGATTAGTGGTAGAGGAAATAATTTCTTGTACGTTGCTAGAGATGCAGATTGGAAGAAGTCTATAGAAGTTATTGTAAATGCTAAGACAGATAAAATTTCTGGATGTAATGCATTAGATAAAGTCTTAATTGATGTAAATATTCCTGATTTTGAGTCTAAGGTTCGAGAATTGGCCAACGTACTTAAAGACCTAAAAGTTGAATTGCTTACCAGCGGAAAGATTTCTGATATTCTTACTGATGAAAATCAACTTGCCGACGAACAAGTTTGGTATGAAGAATTCCTAGCCATGAAAATTGTTTTAGCTTCAACAACATCTCAAGAAGCTGCAATGGAAAAAATAAATACTTATTCTGGAAAACACTCTAGTTGTATAATGACAGAAGATTCAGAAAAAGCTAAATTGTTCATGGAACAAATTGATAGTGCGGCAGTTTATCATAATGCATCAACCCGATTTACAGATGGTGGTCAAATGGGAGTTGGAGCAGAGCTTGCTATTTCTACAGATAAGCTACACCACAGAGGACCATTAGGTTTAAAACAATTGGTTACCAATAAATATTATGTTTTCGGTAACGGACACATTCGAAAATAAGTTTAGAGCTGCTGAGATTTTCTCAGCAGCTTTTTTTAACCATTTAAATTAAATAATATGTTTGGAGATATGATGGGTATGATGCAAAAACTAAAAGAAGCCCAACAAAAAGTAGAAGAAACCAAAAAAAGATTAGATACGGTTCATTTATCGCAGTCATCAAGTGATAACTTACTCAACATAGAAATTACCGCCAATAGAACCATTAAAAAAATTGAAATTGCAGATGAGTTATTACAAGATAAAGAACAACTTGAAGATTATTTAATTATTCAATTAAACAAAGCTATTCAAAAAGCAACTGAAGTAAACGAAGCTGAGATAGGTGCAGTTGCAAAAGAAGGGATGCCAAACATTCCTGGTCTTACCTAATATTAAAAATTGTAATTTTTTATATATTGTAATTTATTTAGAAATAATTGAGATTATTAAAATAAAGCATGATTAATATCAGCTTATTTTAACACTTTAATAATAATTATTAACCGAAAACGTTTAAGTCTCTTGTTAAATTAGGATTTGAGACTGTTTTGTGATATTTTTGATATATGAATAAAATACAAAAAATTGCTGTTTTAACTTCAGGTGGCGATGCCCCAGGTATGAATGCAGCCATTCGTTCTGTTGTTAGAGCGAGTGTTTATCACAACTTAACCTGCTTCGGAGTCTATCGAGGTTATCAAGGTTTAATCGAAAATCAATTTGAAGAATTAAACGCTAGATCAGTTAAAAATACAATTAACCGTGGCGGAACATTCTTAAAATCTGCTCGTTCTAAAGATTTTATGCAGAAAGAAGGTAGAGAAAAAGCCTACAAAAATCTAAGAGATAACGAAATTGATGCTTTAGTGGTTATCGGTGGAGATGGTACGTTTACCGGAGCACGAATTTTTGGAGAAGAATTTAATTTCCCAGTAGTAGGAATTCCTGGAACTATTGATAATGATATTAATGGTACAGATTTTACTATTGGTTACGATACTGCTCTAAATACAGTAGTTGAAGCTATTGATAAAATTAGAGACACTGCTTCTTCTCACGACCGTTTATTTCTTGTTGAAGTAATGGGACGTGATGCTGGCGATATTGCTTTAAACAGTGGTATTGGCGCAGGTGCCGAAGAAGTTCTTATTCCTGAAGAAGACATGGGAACTGATCGACTCTTAGAATCTTTAAAAAGGAGTAGAAATTCTGGTAAAACATCCAGTATTATTGTTGTAGCCGAAGGAGACCAAATAGGTAAAAATATTACCAAATTAGCAGATTTTATACAAGTTAATCTTACCGAGTACGAAGTGAAAGTAACGGTATTGGGTCATATTCAGCGTGGAGGTTCACCAAGTTGCTATGATCGTGTACTAGCTAGTAGATTAGGTGTTGGAGCAGTAGATGCATTAATTGAAGGGAAAAGCCATATCATGGTTGGTGTTTCGCATAAAGAAATTGTGCAAGTACCATTTGAGATAGCCATTAACGGTAAAAAGAAAATTGACGAAAAATTAATAAGAGTAGCGGACATTATGTCCATTTAATAATCATTTAAATATTTATTTATGAAAACTAAATTAGGAATTAATGGCTTTGGTCGAATTGGTAGACTAGCCTTTAGAATAGCCTTAGAAAACGAAAATACAGAAGTTGTAGCGATTAATGATTTATTAGAAGTAGATCACTTAGCATACCTCTTAAAATACGATTCAGTTCACGGAAGATTTAATGGTGAAGTAGAAGTAAAAGATGGACATTTAGTAGTAAATGGAAATACCATTAGAATTACTGCAGAAAGAAATCCAGCAGATCTTAAATGGGGAGATGTTGGTGCAGAAGTTGTTTTAGATTGTACAGGTATTTTTAAAGAAAAAGACAATGCATCTGCTCACTTAGATGCAGGAGCTAAAAAAGTTGTTATTTCTGCACCTTCAAAAACAGCTCCAATGTTTGTAATGGGAGTTAATGAAAATGATGCAACTTCAGAAGATACGGTTGTTTCTAACGCTTCTTGTACTACAAACTGTTTAGCACCTATGACCAAAGTAATCAATGATAATTTTGGTATTGTTGAAGGCTTAATGACTACAATTCATGCGGCAACTTCAACTCAATATACAGTAGATTCACCTTCTGCTAAAAACTTTAGACTAGGAAGAAGTGCTATCAACAACATCATACCAACAAGTACTGGTGCAGCTGTAGCTGTGGGTAAAGTTCTTAAAGAAGTAGATGGTAAATTAACAGGAATGGCTTTCCGTGTGCCTACTGCAAATGTTTCGGTTGTAGATTTAACGGTAAGAACTGAAAAGTCAGCTTCTTACGATGAAGTTAAAAAAGCAATGAAAGCTGCTGCTGAAGGACCAATGAAAGGTGTTTTAGCTTATTATGAAGATGATGTTGTATCACAAGATTTTGTTTCAGAAAAAGCAACTTCTAATTTTGATGCTAACGCTGGTATTGCCTTAAACGATAATTTTTTCAAATTAGTTGCTTGGTACGATAACGAGTATGGTTATTCAAGCAAACTTGTAGATTTGGCAGTTCACATTGCTAAATTATAAGTAAAATTCATACAAAAAGCTTATTTCTTAACTGAAATAAGCTTTTTTATTTCTAATTAAAACAAATACTCATGATAATAATTGCTGATGGTGGCTCAACTAAATGTGACTGGATTTTACTTAATAATCAAGGTGAAGTAGAATTAAAAACAAGAACTAAAGGATTAAATCCAGCTGTTTTTAAACCACATGTCTTAAAAGAAAGGTTAGAAGCTAGTGAAGACTTAAAAGCTCATGTAGATAAAATCACAAGAGTTGACTTTTATGGAGCAGGTTGTGGTACACCAACTCCAAAACAAAATCTAAAAACTATTTTAACTGAATTTTTTACTTCTGCAGCGGTTTCTGTTGAAGAAGATATGATGGCAGCAGCCTATGCAGCAACTACATCGCCAGGAATTGTTTGTATTTTAGGAACCGGTTCAAATTCATGTTACTTCGATGGAAGTCAAGTTCACATGGAAGTTGAATCTTTAGGTTATGTCCTAATGGATGAAGCAAGCGGTAATTATTTTGGAAAAAGATTAATTAGAGATTATTATTACAAGTTTATGGGAGACGACATGAGTAGAGAGTTTGCAAAACGCTACGACCTTGACGCAGATACCATAAAACACAATGTTTATAAAGAAGAAAATCCAAATACTTATTTAGCTTCATTTGCTGAATTTATTTTTACTGCAGAAGAGCGAAATGGTTACTTTTATAAATTAATCTATGAAGGAATGGAAAAATTCATAGAGCGAAGAGTGATGTGTTATCGCCAAGCGCAAAGTGTGCCGGTACATTTTATAGGTTCAATTGCATTCTTTTCTGAAGATATTATTCGAGATGTTGCAAAACGTTATCATTTAAATATAGGGAATATAATAAGAAGACCTATTGATGGTCTTATTGAGCATTATCGAAAAAACGTTATCAAATCATAAACATTTTTAGGCTTTAAATTATAATTAATGGCATTAGCAGCAATAAATCCAACGCACTTAAAAGCTTGGAGTGAATTAAAATCTTTATTTGAAAAAGAAAAAGAGATTCCAATTTTAGATTATTTCAAGGAAAATGAAAATCGAGCAAAGGAATTTTCTATCGAATTTGATAAACTTTTAGTTGATTTTTCAAAACATAGAATTTCATCAAAAACGTTCAACACTTTAGTTAATCTAGCTAAAGAATCTGGCCTTGAAAATGCAATTGAGCAATATTTTGAAGGTTCTCCAATAAATAAAACAGAAGAACGCGCTGTTTTACATACCGCATTAAGAAATTTTGATGAAAATACTTCACCTACATTAGAAGGTAGTAAAGTTTATGATTCTGTAATGCAAGCGCTTCATCAAATTGAAAATTTTTCAAACGCTGTTAATAATGGAGATTGGAAAGGTTTTTCAGATAAGCCTATTACAGATGTAGTAAACATAGGAATTGGTGGTTCAGACTTAGGTCCTAATATGGTTGTAGACGCATTAACCTACTACCATACAGATATTAAAACACATTTTGTTTCAAACGTAGATGGAGATCATGTTTTAGAAACAATTCAAAATTTAAACCCCGAAACCACTTTATGCTTAGTAGTTTCAAAGTCATTTTCAACACAAGAAACTTTAAATAACGCAAATACTATACGTAGCTGGTATTTAGAGCATACCACACAAGACCAAATCCATAAACATTTTGCTGCTGTTTCTGCCAATGTAGATAAAGCTAATGAATTCGGAATTGCTTCAGAAAATATTTTTCCAATGTGGGATTGGGTAGGAGGTCGCTTCTCTTTATGGAGTGCCGCCGGACTATCTATTGCTTGTGCTATTGGTTTCGATAATTTTAAAAACTTGCTTCTTGGAGCTGAAAAAATGGACAAGCATTTTAGAAGTGCAAGTTTTGATAAAAACATCCCTGTGGTAATTGCACTCATTGGGATTTGGTATGCTGATTTCTATGATGCCGAAAGTGAAGCTATTATTCCTTACACACAATATTTACAAAAATTAGCTCCATATCTTCAACAAGCGAGTATGGAAAGTAACGGAAAAAGTGTAGATCGATACGGAGATCAGGTTAATTATCAAACGGGTTCTATAGTTTGGGGAGAACCTGGAACAAATTCTCAACATGCCTTTTTTCAACTAATGCATCAAGGAACCAAATTAATACCTGCTGATTTTATTGGTTTTAAAAGTTCGTTACATGGTAACAAAAAACACCATGATTTGCTAATGGCTAACTTCTTTGCTCAGACTGAAGCATTACTAAAAGGGAAATCTATTGCAGAAGTTTCTAAAGAACTAAAGGAACAAGGTAAAAGCGAAAGAGAAATAGCAGAATTACTTCCTTTTAAAGTTTTTGATGGGAATAGACCAACTACTACCATTTTAGGAGATAAATTAACTCCAGAAAGTTTAGGTATGTTAATAGCCATGTATGAACATAAAATATTTGTGCAAGGTGTAATTTGGAATATCTATAGTTATGATCAATGGGGAGTTGAACTTGGTAAGCAACTGGCAAATAATATTCTTAAAGATTTTGAATCGAAAGAATTCAAGAACCATGATGCATCAACATCACAACTTTTAGAAAAGTATTTTAACTAAAATATTTTATTAGTTTTCACAAGCTTTCCATATGGCATCATTCTTAGGAGTTGGAGCAATTATGGAAAGTTTTTCTTTGGTTACAGGATGAATAATCTCTAATTTTCTTGCATGAAGATGAATGCTAGCATCTTTGTTGCTTCTATCAAATCCATATTTTAAATCTCCTTTTATAGGACATCCAATTTTTGATAACTGACTTCGGATTTGATGATGTCTTCCTGTTTTAAGATTCACTTCCAGTAAATAATAGTTTTGAAGCTTTTTTTTAAGCGTATAATTTAAAATAGCTTCTTTACTATCAGGAACTTCGTGAACATGAGCATAAGATTTATTTTGTTTTGGATTTCTTTTTAGGTAATGAATTAAGTCCGCAGAATTTGGTTCAGGTTTATTTTTTACAATAGCCCAATAGGTCTTTTGCGGAGTTTTTTCTGAAAAAGCCTTATTTAATCTAGTTAATGCTTTAGAAGTTTTAGCAAATAAAACAACACCTGTTGTAGGTCTATCTAATCGATGTACTACACCTAAATATACATTTCCTGGCTTTTTATCTCTTTTCTTTATAAAGTCTTTTATAATTTCGCTTAAAGGAGAATCTCCTGTTTTATCTCCTTGAACAAGATCGCCTGCTCTTTTATTGATGACAATTAGATGATTGTCTTCATGCAAAATTTCAAGGTTATTTAGGTTGGTAACTTCTTTTTCTGCCATTAACAAAATCAATTATAGTTAGAATTGAAC
>CBFIGU010000021.1:0-34525 GCA_965662165.1 Psychroflexus sp. | reverse complement strand
TTATTGCTAAAGGCAGAAAAATCATCTTTTTTAAATGGAAATGGTTCTGATGATAAGAAAATCCAATCTACTTCTGGTAAATTATCGAGGTTGACTTCTGGGTAGCGATTTAAATGCTCAAAGACATTTATAAGTCCCAATTCATTAATCATTGAATTGATGTAAGTTTGGTTGGCAGCAACCATCCATGGCTTTTTCCATATAAAGTAGGCAACTCTGTGCTTTTGATGTTGTGCTGAAATTGATTTCAATTTTTGGAAATTAGCTTTAGTTTCTTCAATCAGCTCATTCGCTTTTTCTATTTGATGGAATAACTGGCCATAATCTAACATAAGTTGGTAAGCGTCTTCTAAACTAACTACTTCAGCTACATGAACTGGTGCAATATTTTGAAGCTCTTCTACCATTTCCTTTGTATTTTCTTCTTTATTACACAAAATAATATCTGGCTTCAAGAGTTTAATTTTATCAAAATGAACATTTTTAGTTCCACCTACTACTTTTGCTTTTTTCCTAATTGATGTGGGATAAACACAAAATTTAGTAACTCCAACAATATAATCTTGCATCCCTAAATCTGCAATAAGCTCAGTCTGGCTCGGCACCAAACTTAGAATACGTTTTGGTGGCATTTTGAAATGTATGGTATTTCCTAAATGGTCTTTCATGCAAATTGAAATGAATTTAATCAAAAATAAAAAATCCTACATCAATTAAGATGTAGGATTTAAATAAGAGTCTTCTACGTTTATATTTACTTAACTTTCTCTACGATTGCTGTAAAAGCAGCTGGATTATGAACAGCTAAATCAGCAAGAACTTTTCTGTTCAAGTCGATATTATTAGCTTTCAATTTACCCATAAATTTAGAATAAGACATTCCATTAAGACGGGCAGCAGCGTTTATTCTAACAATCCATAAAGAGCGGAAGTTACGCTTGTTATTTCTACGGTCTCTGTATGCATAAAGCATACCTTTTTCTACCGCATTTTTGGCTACAGTCCAAACGTTTTTTCTACGTCCGAAGTAACCTTTTGCTTGCTTCATGATTTTCTTTCTACGAGCACGTGAAGCGACTGAATTTGTTGATCTTGGCATAATTTTAAATTTTTTGTAGTAGGCAGCACATTGGCATTTTTAGGCCCACTCCAGGGTTAATAATTGATTTTAACCAATCAAAAAATAATTACTTTAAGCGTAATTGTTCTTTGATATTAGCTTCGTCTGATTTGTGTACTAAAGTATTGTGCGTTAATTTAAGTTTTCTCTTTTTAGACTTTTTAGTCAAGATGTGACTTTTAAACGCATGCTTACGCTTTAATTTACCTGTTCCGGTTAATTTAAAACGTTTTTTAGCACTCGACTTTGTTTTCATTTTAGGCATTGATCCTTGATTTATGTATTGACTCTTATCTTATTTATCTTTCTTTGGAGAGATAAGCATAATCATACGCTTACCTTCTAGTTTTGGCATTTGCTCAACTTTTCCTAGTTCTTCTAGATCTTGTGCAAGCCTTAACAATAATATTTGACCTTTATCTTTAAATACAATAGAACGACCTTTAAAGAAAACAAATGCTTTAAGTTTAGCACCTTCTTTTAGGAACTTCTCTGCATTCTTTTTCTTAAACTCGTAATCGTGATCATCTGTATTAGGACCAAATCGAATTTCTTTTACTACTACCTTAGATGCTTTAGCTTTCATGGCTTTTTCTCGCTTCTTTTGTTCGTAAAGAAACTTTTTGTAATCCATGATTTTGGCAACTGGCGGGTCAGCCTTTGGCGAAATGACCACAAGGTCTAATGCCAGCTCTTCAGCTTTTTTTAAACAATCTTTGGTTGGGTATACACCCATTTCAACATTATCTCCAACTAATCTTAGTTTTGGATCTTTAATGTTTTTATTAATTCGATGCGGGTCTTCTTTTTGACCTCTTGGCGAATAATTTTTGTTACTACGTCTTCTTAAAGCTATAACTAATTAATTTTTAAGGTTAAACTCTAAACTTAGACAATGAAGCATCAACTTCATTGTTAATTTTACTTACAAAATCTTCAATAGACATGCTTCCTAAATCTTCACCTCCGTGTTTTCGGATGCTAATGCTATTGTTCTCTTCTTCTTTTTCCCCAATGATAATCATATAAGGAACTTTGTTCATTTCGGCTTCACGAATCTTTTTGCCCGTGGTCTCACTACGATTATCAAAGGTGGCGCGAATTTCGTGATTTTTAAGTGAATTTAAAACTTTTTTGGAATAATTTTCATATTTCTCGCTGATGGAGAGAATAGTAGCTTGTTCTGGCGTTAACCAAAGTGGAAAATTACCTCCAGTATGCTCTAGCAAAATAGCTACAAAACGTTCCATGCTACCAAATGGAGCACGGTGAATCATAACTGGTCTGTGCATTTCGTTATCACTTCCTTTATATTCTAATTCAAATCGCTCAGGTAAGTTATAATCTACTTGAATGGTACCTAATTGCCAACTTCTTCCTAATGCATCTTTTACCATAAAGTCTAATTTTGGACCGTAGAAAGCTGCTTCACCAGTTTCTACAACGTAATTTAGACCTTTTTCTTTTGCTGCATTTAATATGGCGTTCTCTGCTTTTTCCCAGTTTTCTTCACTACCAATATATTTGGTTTTGTTTTCTGGATCGCGCAATGACACTTGTGCTGTAAAATCTTCAAAACCTAATGAATTGAAAACATATAGCACTAAATCTATTACTTTTTTGAATTCTAAATCTAACTGATCTGGCGTGCAAAAAATGTGTGCATCGTCTTGAGTAAAACCGCGTACTCTTGTAAGACCATGTAATTCACCACTTTGCTCATAGCGATAAACGGTACCAAATTCTGCATAACGCACTGGTAAATCTTTATAACTCCAGGATTGAGATTTATATATTTCACAATGGTGCGGGCAATTCATCGGTTTCAATAAAAACTCTTCACCTTCTGCCGGTGTATTGATAGGTTGAAAACTATCTTCTCCGTATTTTTCGTAATGACCAGAACAAACGTACAAATCTTTATTCCCAATATGTGGAGTGACAACTTGATCATATTCTGCTTCTGCTTGAGCTTTCTTTAAAAAACTCTCTAAGCGTTCTCTTAAAGCTGCTCCCTTAGGAAGCCACAATGGTAAACCTTGCCCTACTTGTTGAGAAAAGGTAAATAATTTTAATTCTTTTCCTAGTTTTCTATGATCTCGTTTTTTGGCTTCTTCTAAAAGCGCTAAATATTCTTTAAGCTGTTTTTGTTTAGGGAAAGAAATTCCATAAACACGGGTGAGCTGGGGATTGTTTTCATCTCCACGCCAATAGGCTCCGGCTACGCTCATCAATTTTACAGCTTTTATAAAACCTGTATTGGGTAAATGTCCACCTCTACACAAATCCGTAAAATCATCGTGATCACAAAAAGTAATTTCTCCATCTTCAAGGTTTTCAATCAACTCAACCTTATAAGGATTTTCTTTTTCTTGATAATAATCTAAGGCATCAGCTTTACTTACTTCTCTTAATTGAAACTCATGTTTTCCCCGAGCTAGCTCTAACATTTTCTTTTCAATTTTTGGAAAATCTGCATCGCTTATTTTGTAATCTAAAAAATCTACATCATAGTAAAAGCCATTTTCTATAGCCGGCCCAATTGTTAACTTAACGCCAGGATACATTTTCTGAATGGCTTGAGCCATTAAGTGAGCTGTACTATGCCAGAAAGCTTTTTTACCATCATCATCATTAAAAGTGAGCAAAACTAAGCTACCATCTTCTTGAAGTGGTGTTGATGTTTCAATAGTTTGATTATTGAATTTTGCTGAAATAACATTTCTAGCTAAGCCGTGACTTATACTTTTTGCAACATCCATTGGAGTGGTTCCCGCTTCAAAAGATTTTATACTGCCGTCTGGGAGCGTAATTTTAATCATGAATTTCTAAAATTTTGACAAAGATAAGTATATCGGTGAGCTTATCAAGTGCAAATAGTTGCGCATTTAAAGAATTGGTGAATTTTTTACGACTTGAGCATTTTCAGGAATGGATAACTGAATACGATCTGATGTGTAAAATTTAATTTTAGTGATTTGAGCTTCTCCTATTTGACTGGTTTCACTAATATTTTCACTTGGATAGAGTTTCCAATTTAATGAAACAGGTACGTGATTTACAGTTATAAATCGATTATAAGATAAGTAAACGGACTCCAATTTTCGAGAATTATTGAATAATGAAGTTTTTATTTCTAGTCCCTTCAGCATATTGGTTCGATCTTCAACAAAAAAACTGGTTTCTTTCGGAATAAAACTGGTGTGTAAAATTTCATTATTTACATCTAATTTTTTGTGAAGGCTTCCCTTAACTTCAACTTCAACTTCATTTAAACTAGAGAAAGATAAACTTTCGTGATCTAAAAAGAAAAATGAATGATAAAAGTAAATCATAGTAAATATTCGTTTAGCTTCTTGGTCTCCCATATTTGCTGAAGGATCTAAGAGTAAGTTTTGGCCATTATAATATACTTTACCAAAGTTTTCTGAAGTAACTTCCACCAAATTTAAATCTGTTTTTGCTACTACTTTAAGTTCGTCCTTCAAGTTTCCAATTTGGTAATTAATATGGTAACGGACAAAATCTTCATTTAAGAAAATATCTTTCTTATGAATTTCAGTAACTCGATTAGCAAATTTTAATTCCTTTGATGGCTCTTCAACTTTAATAGGATTTTTCTCTTTTTTTTCAGCATTAGAAGTAGAAGAATTACATGCTACTAAGCAAAGTAGAACTATGAGAAAGGAAAAAACTTTTAAACTGGATTTCATAAGTATGAATTAAAAATCAAATATTATAAATTTTAATTGCTATTACAAATCAGAACTAAATAAAAAAAGGAGTTTGATTTAAACTCAAACTCCTTTTTTTATTAATAGGGTTTCGATTATTATTTAATCATTTGGTAGCTACGTTTTACAAATTTTGTAAGCGCTTCACCGCGGAGTAAATTTTTAGAAAGCAAAGCTAAATCTAAACTTTGATTAATAAGATTTGCTTGTTCTTCTTCACTTTTTTGTAAAATATCAGACATTAATTCGTGGTTGGTATTTACTACCAAGTTATACATCTCTGGCATATTACCCATTCCAAACATACCGCCACCACCGGTTTGTTGCATCTCTTTCATGCGGCGCATAAATTCAGGCTCGGTAATGGTAATTGGAGCAGCTGCAGAATCCATCGCTTCTAATTGAACTGTATATTTTTCTTTAGTTACGTGATTTTCAAAAGCTTTCTTTAATTTTTCTTTTTCATCATCGCTTAACTTAGAAGTGGTTTCTTCTCCTTTGTCAATAAGTTTGTCTACGTGATCTGCATCTACTCTAACAAAACTTACTTTATGTTCTTTATTCCCTTCAATTTTTTGAATTAGATGTGAAACAATTGGAGAATCTAAAAGTAATACTTCGTAACCTTTATCTTTTGCAGCTTCAATATAACTGTGCTGGTCTTCTTTATTAGATGCATATAGAATTACTAATTTATCGTCTTTATCGGTTTGATTATCTTTTATTTTAGCTTCTAATTCTTCATAAGTAAAATAGGTATTATCTACCGTTGGAAATAAATTAAATTTTTCTGCTTTTTCGAAGAATTTATCATCGGTTAGCATTCCATATTCAATAACAACTTTTATGTCGTTCCATTTCTTTTCGAAATCTTCTCGGTTATTATTGAATAACGACTTCAACTTATCTGCTACTTTTTTGGTGATGTAATTGGCAATTTTTTTAACTGCACCATCAGCCTGAAGGTAAGAACGAGAAACATTTAATGGAATGTCTGGCGAATCTATCACACCACGTAACATGGTTAAAAATTCAGGTACAATTCCTTCCACATTATCAGTTACAAATACCTGATTTTGATACAATTGAATTTTATCTTTTTGTACCGCCAAATCTTGTGTTAACTTAGGGAAGTATAAAATTCCTGTAAGGTTAAATGGGTAATCTACATTTAAATGAATATGAAATAAAGGCTCATCGAATTGCATAGGATACAATTCTCTGTAGAAATTTTTATAATCTTCTTCTTCTAAATCAGTTGGCTGTTTTGTCCAAGCTGGATTTGGATTGTTAATAATGTTGTCTACCGTTACCTTTTTTGGTTTTTCATCTTCTTTTGCATCTTCAGGTAGTGGCAATTCTTTTTCTTTAGTACCAAATTTAATAGGTACTGGCATAAATTTATTATACTTATTAAGTAATTCAGTTATGCGGCTGTCTTCTAAAAATTCCTTATCATCATCATTAATGTGAAGCACAATTTCAGTACCACGCTCAGTTCGATTACCTTCTTCTAAAGTAAATTCGGTAGTACCATTACAGGTCCAATGTGCAGCTGGCTCATCTTTCCATGATTTTGTGAAAATTTCAACTTTGTGAGCAACCATAAAAGCTGAATAAAAGCCTAAACCAAAGTGACCAATAATTCCACTTTCTTTAGCGTCTGAATCTTTATATTTTTCTAAGAATTCTTCAGCACCAGAAAAGGCCACTTCATTAATGTATTTCTCAACTTCATCTTTAGTCATACCAATACCTTGGTCAATAATATGAAGTGTTTTCTTTTCTTTATTTACTTTTATTTCAATTGTTGGTTTTCCAATTTCAATTTTTGCTTCTCCAATTCTAGCAAGGTGCTTTAACTTTAAAGTTGCATCCGTTGCATTAGATATTAATTCTCGTAAGAAAATTTCGTGATCGCTGTATAAAAATTTCTTAATCAGCGGAAAAATGTTTTCGACAGATACGTTAATATTTCCAGTTGCCATATTTAATATTTTTGTTTCTCAAACTAAATCAAATTGAGTACCACTAAAGATGTTATGCCAAAATGACACTTTGTTTATATCTTTTATGCCAAACACAACATAAAAAATATTAGTTGTAGAAAAGATTACTTATTTTTGTAAAAAATTAAATTATTTGAAATTTCTAGTCTTTACAGTCCCTAAGCTTCAACTTTACTTCACTGTAATCCTTTTTTTTATTTTCTCTGTACTTACCGCTCAACAAAAAATTGATTACGATAGTGATCGTACGCGGATAGATGAAGAAAACTATCCTGGAGCAGTAATTTTTAGCAGTGTAAATAAACAAGTTTATTTTACACATGAAGGCATAAAAGTATGGTGCGACCAAGCCATTTTTTATAACCAAGATGATTTCTTTAGAGCTTTTGGAAATGTAAAAATGAATCAAGGCGACACCATTTTAATGACCAGTAAATATGCTGAATATGATGGTAAAACCCAATTTGCATTTGCTAGTGACAATGTAATACTCACTACTCCGTCTAACACCCTAACCACAGATTCTTTATTTTTTGACAGAATAAAACAACAAAGTTTTTACAGAAGCGGCGGCCAAGTAAAAGATTCGGTAAGCACAATTAATAGTATCGTTGGTCGATATTTTATGGAACGAGATAAATATGCTTTTAGAAATGATGTGGTTGTAAAACATCCTGAATATGTAATGAATACAAATGCTTTAGATTTTTATCCTAAAACTGGCGATGCATATCTGTACGGACCATCTACAATTGTTGGCGAAACTAGCAAAGTGTATTGTGAGAAAGGTTTTTATAACACCAATTTAGACGAAGGTTATTTTACTGATCATGCTAAAATTGATTATGAAACACGCTCCATAATTGGCGACAGCTTATTTTTTAGAAGAAGAGATAATTTTGCTTCAGCCACCAATAATATTGTCATTACAGATACCATTAATCAATCTTTAATTAAAGGTCATTATGCAGAAGTTTATAAAGACTTAGACTCTTTAATTATTACCAAAAATCCTATTGCTTCTACTAAACAAGAGCAAGATTCAATTCACATAGCTAGTGATATTATGATGGTTACAGGACCAAAAGACAACCGAATAGTACGTGCATTTAATGACGCTCGTATTTATAAATCAGACTTGAGTGGTAAAGCCGACTCAATTTGGAATAGTGAAGCTTTAGGCATGACAAAAATGTTAACCAACCCTATTCTTTGGGCAGAAGAAAGTCAAATTACAGGAGACACCATTCAATTAATTTCTAATACAGAAGCTGAAAAAATTGATAGCTTAAAAGTGTTCTACAATGCTTTTATGGTTATGAAAGACAGCATTGAAGGTTACAACCAAGTTAAAGGCAAAGAAATGTATGCTTTGTTTGATGAAAACAACAGAATGAATGAAGTTAACTTTACCAAAAACACTGAAACTATTTATTACATCAGGGAAGATGATGGAAATTTAGTTGGTATTGAAAAAGCTTTATCTGCCAGAATTAAATTACTTTTAGAAAATAATGAAATTAGTGATGTTTATTATTACAACGCAGTAGATAGTGAGATTGTTCCAGAAGAAGATTTTCCGCCTAACGCCAGAAAATTAAAATATTTTAATTGGCGTGGAGATGAAAGAATTAATAGTAAAGAAGACCTTTTAACCAATCGAAAAGAAATTGTACTAGACTCCATTCAAGGAATTTTAGACCAAGATGATGGTGATAGTTTTTTTGAAAATAATGAAGATTCCAAAAAACCTTTTAACAATAAAAATTCATCATTCCAAGCCAAAGAAGATACTGAAGAAGACACAGCAAAGGAAGCCACATCAGAATTACCCGCTAAACCTACTCTACCTAAACCTAAGCCAAAACTGAAAGCAAATTTTAAAGAAAATAATTAACTTTCATGCAAGATGATTTTTTTACATATCAAGCACAGACTACTCCCCATCCTTTAGGGATGGAAGTAGATTATGCTGAAGGAAGTTTTATTTACACTACAGATGGTAAAAAACATCTCGATTTTGTTGCTGGTGTTTCAGCTTGCGGTTTAGGGCATCGAAATCCTAAAGTACTTGAAGCGGTAAAAAAGCAATTGGATAAATATTGGCATGTAATGGTTTACGGTGAATATATACAAGAACCAGCTGTAAAATTAACCAAGTTATTAGCGCAGAAACTCCCAACTAACTTACAAAAAACCTACTTAGTTAATAGTGGTACAGAAGCCATAGACGGCGCTATGAAACTGGCACGAAGAGCAACTGGAAGAAGCCAAATTATCGCTGCTAAAAACGCCTACCACGGGAATTCGTATGGAGCTTTAAGCTTAATGGATTACCAAGAACGCACTGAAGTTTTTAAACCCTTAGTTGGAGACATAACACATATTGAATTTAATAAAGAAACTTGTTTTTCTCAAATCACTAAAAATACCGCAGCTGTTATTTTAGAAACCATTCAAGGTGGTGCAGGTTTTATTGAACCTAAAAATAACTACCTCAAGAAAATTAAAGAACACTGCCAAAAAGTGGGAGCTTTATTAATATTAGATGAAATACAACCTGGATTTGGTAGAACTGGAAAATTGTTTGGTTTTGAACATTACGGCATCGCTCCAGATATTTTAGTAATTGGTAAAGGCATGGCATCTGGCTTACCCATTGGAGCCTTTGTTGCTTCATCAGAGCTGATGGATTTATTAAGTAACAAACCAAAATTGGGACATATTACTACTTTTGGTGGAAATCCTGTAATTGCATCTGCAGCTTTAGCAACGCTAAAAGAGTTAACAGAAACTGACATCATAGATCGTATTGCTCATAAAGAAGAACTCTTTAGAACTTTATTACAACATAGTTTAATTAAAGAGATTCGAGGGAAAGGACTTATGCTTGCACTTATTTTTGAAGATGCAGAAATAGCTAATCAACTGGTTTTAATGGCCAAAGAGAAACAACTTATTTTATTCTGGCTTTTGTTCGAAAAAAAGGCAGTTCGAATTTCTCCACCTTTGACCATTAGTAAAAAGGAAATACAATTGGGATGCGAAATCATATTACAATGCCTAGACGAAATAAAAACACCAAAACTGAGTTCTGTTGTTAATTAAATTGTTGAAAACTGTTACAAATAAATATAAAACCTATACTTTTTGCTAGTAAATTAGCAAAGAAACCTAAATTGCAAATATGAATTTTGGTAACCACGAAGAGTTTGACTACCCCATCCAGAAGTTTGAGCATATGCTTAAAACAAATGAAGTCCTATTTTTTGATACACAGGATTTTGAAAATATTATATCTTACTATATAGATATTGGTAAAGTTGTGCTTGCCAAAAAAGCAATGAAAATTGGTTTAGAACAACATCCCAATACCGCTTCTCTGCTTTTATTAAAAGCAGACTTATTAATGTTTGAAGAAAAACATGAAGAATCGTTAAAGCTTTTAAATGAATTAAGAGAATTAGAGCCTAATAATGATGAAGTACATGTGCTAATTGCCAATGTATATTCGAAACAAGACAACCATTTAGCTTCTATTAATCATTTAAAAGAAGCAGCCAAATTAGCAGATGATGCAGAAGATATTTACCATTTAATCGGTATGGAATACCTCATGCTAGAAATGTACGAAGAAGCAAAACAAAATTTCATTTTAAGTTTAAATGAAGATTTTGATGATTTTGCTACACTGTACAACATAGTTTATTGTTTTGAATTCCTAGACCAAAGAGAAGAAGCAAAAACTTTTTTAAACACATTTATTGATCAAAATCCATATTGTCAAATCGCTTGGCACCAATTAGGTTTGCTATACGCAGAAGAGAGCGAGTTAGATGAAGCTTTAAAATGTTTTGACTATGCCATCATTGCAGATGAATATTTTGTAGGTGCTTATCTTGAAAAAGCTAAAATATTAGAAAAACTTGAACGCTTTAAAGAAGCCATAGATTTATACCAAATCACTCTTCAAATAGATGATCCAACAGCATTTGCTTATTATAGAATGGGAAAATGTTATCAAAAAATTGGCGATGTTAATGCATCACTTCGCGCATTTAAAAAAGCAGTGCATGAAGATCCATTAATGGATAGAAGTTGGTTAGCACTTACCGATTTCTTCATTAACAAAAAAGATTTTGAAAAAGCCTTACATTACATCAATAAAGCTATTCATATTGATGAAGAAAATGAATTATACTGGAAAAAATACGCGCTCATTTGTACGAAACTTGGTTTAAAAAATGAAGTGGCAACTGCACATTCTAAAATAAACCATATCAAGCAATTTGATTTATCTTTCTACACTTCACATACAGATTTAATGGTATCTGAAGATTTATGGGAAGAAGCTGAAGAAATTGCTATTGAAGGCTTAATTTTCTTTCCAGGGAATCATGAACTATTGTATCGACTAGCCGCAGTTCAATTAAAGCTTGGAAAATCCTTAGAATCGATTGATCATTTCAAAGAAGCCTTTGCAGAATCGCCTAAGTTTATTGAGTTGATGCCTATCATTTTTCCACAACTTACCCAAACAAAAGCTTATAAAGCCATTTTAGGCCTGTTTGGAGTAGACGACAAAAATTAATATCTAATTAACTAATTCAAAAAGCTTATCGTGCATTTTCAAACTTTTGAAATTAAAGTTTTCTTGAATATAGGCTAAGGTTTCTTTACTGTAGAAAAAACAGTGCGTGGGATCATTTTTGTACCACCATTCTTTGAATGATTCTGTGTCTACATTAGCATCTAATAACTCGGTTTTTCCATAAAAAACAGCACCAGGCCTAAGAAGCTTTTTTAACTGACTAAATTCATTTTTTGGATTCATAAAATGCTCTATTACTTCGCAGCAAATAATAAAATCATAAGTTTGATTTAGTAAATCTTGATTAGGGTGAAAAAAGGGGTCGTACAATTGTATATTATCAAATCCCGATTGTTCCAAAACATGAGTAATTACAGGACCCGGACCACATCCATAATCTAAACCTTTTTTACGCTGATCTTGATTTTTAATTATTTGATGAGTGACGGGTGAAACAAACTCTTGATAACGCAAATCTTCAACATCGTTATTGTGCATAGCATAACGTTCCTTCTCCTCTACACCAACTAAAATATCTGCTTTAGCCAAATGTATTGATGCGCAATTTATACACTTGTAATAATTGCGAATACCAAATTTTGTATCTAATTCTAAAAAATAATCCGCTTTGTGTTGACAAAGCGGACATTTAGAAATTTTAGCATAAGATGAAGACATTTATAGTTGATTCAATTTATCTAACTTAGTTTTCCACATGCTTAATTCTTCTCGGTATTTTTCAATTTTATCTTTCACTTCTTTTACTAAAGGATTACTATCATCTTTAGAACTGAAGAATTGTAAATTGTTTTCAAATTGATTGATCTTGTCTTTAGTTTCATCAATTTTCTTACGCAAAAAGAAGATTTCATTATTTACTGCTTTATCGCTGCCTTCATCTAAATCTTGCAAACGCGATTCATATTTCAGTAATTCGGCTTCTTTCTTTTCTACTCCAATTTTTTTGAAAAGTTGATCTAAAGCTTTATTGAATTTACCTTCAATGTATTTTTTATTTCGAGGAACAGAGCCAAGATTTCCCCATTCTTCTATATAACCTTCAATTTTTTTAAGTGCTTCAGCTTGATCTGTTGGAAGTTTAGATGATTTAATTTGATTAATCATTTCTTTTTTAGATAAAAAAGCTTTGAATTCTTCATCTAAATCTTCATTCTTTTTACTGTGTAAACGGTCAAAATAATGGTTACAAGCTTTCTTAAACTGTTTCCAAACCTTGTCGCTATCTTTTCTTGGAACATGTCCAATTTTTTTCCATTCATCCTGAATTTTCTTCATTAATGGAGTGACGGTTTCAAAATCTTCGCTGTCTTTATGTTCTTCAGCAACTTGTATTAAATCTTGCTTTTTCTTTAGATTATCGAACTGTTCTTGTTTTAAATTCTTGTAAAAAGCATTTTTCTTTCTATTAAACGTACGTGTGTTTTTCTTGAATGCATTCCAAACATCGTCCATATCTTTACGTGGCACTTTACCAGCTTTAAAGAATATTTCTCTAAGTTTTTCGATGTTTTTAATCTTGGTTTGTGCATCTTTATGAGAAGAAACTTCTTGCTCAGCAATTTTTCTAATCTCTTCGATAACTTCTTCTTTAACCGCTAGATTCTTCTCTCTTTCTTTATCTAATTCTTCAAAATGTGCTTGTCGTTTATCATGAATTTCTTGAGTAGCATCACTAAACTTTTTCCAGATTTCTTCTCTGTATTCTCTTGCAACAGGACCGAGTTCTTCCTTCCACATTTTGTGTAGCAGTTGTAATTCTCTAAAAGCACGATTTACATCTTCTTCTTTGGTTAATTCTTCTGCACGTTGAATTAACTTTAGTTTTTGGTCTAAATTATGTTTAAAGTCTAAATCTCTAAATTCTCTATCTAAGTGTAAAAAATCATAAAATCGTTCTACATGAAAATGGTAGTTTTTCCAAACTTCTCGATATTCAGTTTTAGGGATTGGTCCTGCATTTTTCCAACGCTCTTGTAAGTCTTTAAAGTGTTGAAAAGTAGAATTCATGCTTTCTCCTGCCCCAATCATACTCTTCAACTCTTCAATAATTGAAAGTCTTTCGTTTAGATTTTGATTGAGATTCTTTTTTAACTGACTATAATATTGATCGCGCTTCTCACGATAATCAAAATAAATTGAATTGAAGTTTTTCTTTACTGGCGAAGTATATTGGAAATCGATAATATTTCCACCTTCTTCTATAAAAGCTTCTTTCTTTTCTTCAATGATTTCATTAAACTTCTTGTCGAAAGCAATTTTTATTTGAGAAACATGCTCACGGATAGCTTGAATTTTCTCATTATTTAAGAGTTTTTCTAATTCTAAGACTAATTCGTCTAAAGACATCGTCTCGTAATCTTTTAATTCTATTTCGTGTCTTTTAGAGACATCATCGTCTTCACTGTCTTCCGCATTAGCTTCATCTAATTCATCTTCAGCTGTTTTTGAGTCTTTAAGTTCTTCAGAAGTTTCAGAATTATTTTCATCTTCAACAATTTCTTCTTCAGTTTCTTGTTTAGGATTAGAAGTTTCTTCTGTAGCTTTTTCTTTATTGGTCTCGGATGAAGTTGGCTTAACTGACTCTTCTTCAGGTTTAGCTTCATTTGATTCATCTTCTGTAAGCTCATCACTATCAGCAACTTCAGCTTCTTTTTTCTCCTTTGGAGTTTCAGCATCCTGAGCTAAATTTTCAGCAGATTCAGGATTCTGTTGTTCAGAATTAGCTTTCTTTTCTTCTTCTTGATTCTTATTTACTTCTTCAGACATTTTTTTCAATGTTAGGGTTCAAATTAAGGTTGAAATATAATAACTTGATTACTTCTACACAACTATAAGTTTACATGCCTTAAATTATGCTAAAATATTAAAGCATTTGGTTTCCAAAATAAAAAATTAAAGTGCAAAAATTGCTTTATTTTTTGGTTAGTAAATTGTGTTTGACAATCAAGTTAACTCTTATTTTTGCTTAAAAATTATTCTAGCTTCTTCTAAATCTTCAGGAGTATCTATACCGATACTTACTTGGTCTGTCTCTACCATTTTAATGGTTTTTCCATTTTCAAGATGCCTTATACATTCAATTTTTTCAGCAGCTTCTAAAGGACTCATTGGAGTATGGTAAAAATCAATTAGAGCTTGTTTTCTAAAAGCATAAATACCGACATGTTTAAAATATCGGACTTTTAGATTTTGATCTCTGTGATATGGAATAGGCGACCTAGAAAAATAGAGAGCAAAATCTGCTAAATCTGTAATTACCTTTACATTATTCGGGTTTTGAATAGCTTCTATACTAGTTAATGGTGTTTTGAGTGATGCTAAATCTATTTTTTGTTGAGAATCGTTTGCAAACACATCAAGTAATTTTTTCAAGGCTTTTTCGTTAATAAAAGGTTCATCTCCTTGTACATTTACCACTATGTCGGCTTCAATATTTTCAACTGCTTCAGCAATACGATCACTTCCACATTCGTGCTCTTTTTTACTCATAATTACTTTACCTCCAACTGCTTCAATAGAATTGAATATAGCTTCAGCATCAGTAACAATATAAACATCATCAAATAGGTTACTATTTAGTGCTGCTTCATAGGTTCTTACAATTACGGGTTTACCTGCTAAATCTTTTAAAAGTTTTCCCGGAAAACGTGAAGCTTCTAATCGAGCAGGAATCATGGCGATTATTTTCATAATTTGTTTTTAGGTTTAGTTAGTTTCAGCAAAGAAATCATTTTTAAATCCAATTAAATACAATTTATCTTTAGCTCTGGTAATTGCAGTATATAACCAACGTAAATAATCTTTATCTATTCCATTTGGTAAATAAGGCTGTTCTACAAAAACGGTATTCCATTGCCCACCTTGAGATTTGTGACAGGTTATGGCATAACTAAATTTTATTTGCAAGGCATTGAAGTATTTGTTTTGCTTTACTTTTAAAAACTTTTTGTACTTAGAGCGTTCATCTTCATAATCTTTCATCACTTCTTGGTACAGCAAATTAGATTGCTCGTAAGTTAAAGATGGTGCATTTGCATCTAAAGTATCCAGTAACAAAACGGTTTCAAAAGGTTTCATGTTAGGATAATCTACCATTTGCACATTTACTTCAGCAAAACGAAATCCATATAATTCTTTAAATCTAAATATTTCGAGTATTTCAATAATATCTCCATTGGCAATAAAACCAGCATCAGAATTAGGTTTTACCCAAAAGTAATTGTTTTTTACCACCATTAAGTAATCGCCTGGGGCAAGTTCGTCTTCCCTGTACAAAATGCGGGCTCTTATTTGTTGGTTATATAAATTTGCTCTTTTATTTGAACGAACAATTATTGCAGTTTCTTCGTGACCATTGTTGTGGTATGCATCGTTTATAGCATCCATAATTTCGTAACCGTCTACAAGCCGAATTAAATCTGATTTCCCGGTGAGCTCAAATTGAAAACTTTCATAAATTTCATTTAGCAAAGCATTACGTATTAAAGTTGCATTCCGTAGAATATCACTTTTTAATTCTTGCCTTACCACTTCATCTAACTCAACACTTATTACTTCCATTCCAAATTGTCTTGTAAGTGTTTCTTCACTTAAAGCAGGGCTCAAATCTGCTTTTACAGGTGGAAGTTGTGCTGTGTCTCCAATAAAAATAAGCTGGCAATTTTCACCAGCATAGACATACTCAATTAAATCTTCTAAAAGTGAACTACTTTTAAATAAGTCTTCTCCAGTGGGAATGTCTGGTATCATTGAAGCTTCATCTACAATAAAAATAGTGTTTTTATGTTTGTTTTGTTGTGGAACAAAATCTACTCCACCACCACTTGTTTTTTTGGGGTAATAAATTTTTCTATGAACGGTTTGCGCATGTTGTTGACTATAATTAGAAATTACTTTAGCTGCTCTGCCGGTGGGTGCAGTAAGCACTAATTTCTTTCGAACCTTACCAATATTTTTCACTAAAGTACCAATCATAGTTGTTTTACCGGTACCTGCGTAACCTTTAAGAAGGTAAATATGGTCTAAATGTTCATCTACTATAAATTTTGAAAGCAATTGTAAACCAAGGTCTTGCTTTTGAGTAGGAGCGTGACCTAAATCTCTTTTTAAAAGTTGATAAAATTGCCCAGACGTCATAAGTTGAAATATATCTCAAATATAGAAATGATTTTAGATGCATAAACTTTTATGATTGAAAAAAAGTTGTAGTTTTGCGTATGTCCGTTAAAATTATAAAATAAGATATGATTACAATCATTATTTACATTGTTGTTGGGGTAATATTGATATTTGGTCTTGTAAAACTTATAGACCTTTACCTTCCAAAAAATTTGAGACCCGTATTATCTATTCTTCTTTTTGTTGCCATAGCAGCTTTAGGATATTATAATTACAAAGCAATTTACGGTCCAGTAGAATTTAATAAGAAAAAAGAAAAGAGATACGCTAAAGTAATTGAAAGATTACAAGATATTAGACAAGCCCAATTAGCACATAAAGAAATAAACAGAAGCTATGCTAAAAGTTTTGATTCTTTAGTAAGGTTTATTGATACGGCACAATTTACGATTACGCAACGTAGGGATACAACCTATTTAGATGAAGAATTTAAGCGTATCTACAAAGTTGATAAATACATTGATGATTTTGTAATTGATACACTTGGAACCGTTTCTGTAAAGGATTCTCTGTTTGGAAATTCAGATCGCTATAAAAACATGCATCTAATTCCTTATGCAGATGGCGAAACTTTTGAAATGAAAGCGGGTCTATTAGAAGTAAAAAACACAAATGTTCCTGTTTTTGAAGTAAAAGCAGATAAAAAACTGATTTTAGCAGATTTAGATAGAGATTTACTTATTCAAGAATTACAAACTGTTTCTGTAGACGGAGTTAATGGAAGATACATACAAGTTGGTTCTCTTAACGAAGTAAGTACTAGCGGTAACTGGCCTTCCAATTATGGAAAAGCAGACTAAACCAACAGACTCAAAGCATTTTATGATATCCATTTTGATACGTCAAAATGGATATTCTTTTTTGGTTACCAATTCAACTACAAATCAAATTGAAGAGTTTGGAGAAACTAGCACCAAAAACAAAGACTTAGATGAACTACTTGGTAAAATAAAAGAAGAATTCTCACAAAGCTTAAAAAATAAATATGCACAAAGTTCACTTCGTATTTTTTATCAGAATTCTTATTTCGCGTTAGTTCCATCTTTAATTTATGATGACCAACATGCAAGTGATTATCTAAAATACAATACAGAGCTTTTTCCTTCAGATAGCTTGAGCTGCGATAAAAATGATGCATTTGACATTCATATTCCTTTTATTCCGTTAATCAATATCCATAATGAATTATTAGACCATTTTGACAGTTTAGATTTTTATACAGCAGTAAATTCTGCTTTAAAAGCATCATTCAATTTTTGTAAGCATCAAAATGGTGAACATGCATTTGTTTACCTTCAACAAAGTACTTTTATTTTAGTGCTTATTAAAAATGGTAAATTACAAGCTGCTAATTTTTTTGAATTTGAAACAGCTGAAGATTTTGCTTATTATGCCTTATTCGTAATTGAACAATTTAAGTTTGATAGAGAAAAAATGCATTTTTCATTTGTTGGCGAAATAAATAAAGAAGAGCAAATTTATCAGTACATGCAAACTTATATTCGCTATATTGTGAATATTTCAATTGCTGAATTAAAACCTAATTACTCCATTTCTTCAAGTCAAGAAGACCAATTTTTAAATACAAACCCAATTTTAGCACTTCAATTATGCGAATCGTTTCAGGAAAATTAAAAGGAAGAAGAATTATAGCTCCAAAAAAACTTCCCGTGAGACCTACAACGGATCGCGCAAAAGAAGCTTTGTTTAATATTCTTAACAGTAGAATGAATTTTAAACAGCTAAGCGTAATTGATTTGTTTGCTGGCATAGGCTCAATTTCTTTAGAATTTGCTTCAAGGGGAACCGAGAATATTACAAGCATTGATCAAAATTACAATTGCATTCAATTCTTAAATAAAACAGCAGAAGAGCTGGATATCAATTTAAATATTATTAAAGCGAATGCATTTGAATTTGTTGCAAACCAAAAACTGCATGCAGATTTAGTTTTTGCAGATCCACCTTACGATATGGGTACGGATCAATTTTTAGCATTGATAGAAGAAATTTTAAAACCAAGCAATGAAGTTAAATTATGCATTATAGAACATTCTAAACATACTGATTTATCGATTGGACTTCATTATTTAGAAACTAGAAACTATGGGGGCTCCTCCTTTTCGTTTTTTAGTGAAGATGAGTTTTAAGAAATACTTTTAATCACTCGTAAATTGTGAGAATACATATTAGTATCTACGTTAAAAATACCCGTGTGGTCTAAACGGTCAATTCTAACTTTTCCATGTGCATGTATTATATAATTATCCCCAAGTACAATTCCAACATGTATAATGTGGCCATCGGCATTATCAAAAAAAGCTAAATCACCTGGCTCGCTTTCTTCAATAAAGCTTAATGCTTCTCCCTGCTTAGCTTGCTGAGATGCATCTCGTTTTAAAGAAAAACCACACATACGATAAACCATTTGAGTAAAACCACTACAATCTATGCCAAAGGGTGTTTTGCCTCCCCATTGGTAAGGGGCATTTAAATATAATAAAGCAAGTTCTGGAACTTTTTCCTTTTGAAAAGTCTTTAAATTTGATGAATGACCATCAAACTGATGTTTTAGCATTTTTGAAGCACCCAAATAAGAACCGATGGGAATAGGCACTAACTGATGATTCGGTGTATTTACAAACTCAATTAAGTCTGTTGAACAATAGTAAGGATTGTTTAATAAAAAAGTGTAGTGTTCCTCATCAATAGCATGAGACTGCTTCACATCCATCCAACCTTCATAAGCATCAAATGCAATACGAATTTGTATCCAGTTTTTTTTTGTAGAAATGACTTCAAATGTATCTCCATAAATAAGTTGTGTAACCATTTCTGACTGATCGCTAGGTTCTAAACGAACGGGAACGATACTTAAAGGACAAACACCGTATTGCATTTAAAATGTATTAATTAACGTTGCATAACTAATGCAGATGCACCTCCACCACCGTTACAAATAGCTGCCGCACCAATTTTTGCATCGTTTTGTTCTAAAATATTTAGCAAGGTAATTAAAATTCGAACACCAGAGCAACCTAATGGATGTCCTAAAGATACAGCACCTCCATTTACATTTACTTTACTTTTATCCAAATTTAATAGTTTCATGTTAGCTAAACCAACAACCGAAAAAGCTTCGTTAAACTCAAAAAAATCAACATCATCTTGGCTAATTCCTGCTTTATTTAAAGCTTTAGGTAAAGCTTTTGCTGGTGCAGTTGTAAACCATTTCGGTTCTTGTGCAGCATCTGCATAGCCTGTAATTGTTGCCAAAATTGTTAAGCCCAAAGCTTCAGCTTTTTCTTTAGACATTAACACCATTGCTCCTGCCCCATCATTGATGGTAGACGAATTGGCTGCTGTTGCAGTTCCATCTTTAGAAAATGCAGCCCTTAATGAAGTTACTTTTTCTAATTTAATGTTCTTAAATTCTTCATCTTCCTTCATGATGATGGGTTCCCCTCTTCGCTGTAGAATTTCAACAGGCACCACTTCGTTATCAAATTTACCAGCTTTCCATGCTGCTGCAGAACGTTTATAAGATTCAATTGCAAATTCGTCTTGTTCTTCTCTTGAGATTTGATGCTCAGTTGCACATAAATCTGCACAAACTCCCATAGCTTGTTGGTCGTAAACATCAACTAGACCATCACGTTGTAAGCCGTCTACTAAGGTTGTAGAACCAAACTTTTGACCTTTTCTTAAATGTACATAATGCGGTATTAAGCTCATGCTTTCCATACCTCCAGCAACCACAACATTGGCATCGCCAAGGGCAATTGCCTGGGCAGCTTGCATTACTGCTTTCATTCCGCTTGCACATACTTTATTTATGGTTGTACAAGGAGTATTTTCTGAAATGCCTGCACCTAAAGCTGCTTGTCTTGCTGGTGCCTGCCCATTATTAGCTTGAACAACATTTCCCATCAAAACCTCTTCAACTTCGCTAGGTACTAAGTTTATTTTATCTAAAGCACCTTTTATAGCAATAGAGCCTAATTTTGTAGCCGGTATGTTAGATAAACTTCCTAAAAAACTACCTATTGGGGTTCTTGCCGCACTTACTATAACAACTTCTCGCATTTTATTTAATTTTTATTTGCCGCTAATTTACTGAAATTAAATTGTTGAATAAAATCAAATTAACAAACAAATGATAATTTAATTATCAATTCTTTATTATTTTTAAATTATGCAAGCTAAATTTTAAATATTCTCAATTTAAAGAATAAAATGAGCTTCAATCAATAGAGATATAAGAAATAAAAGCTACAAACTTATTTATTTTTCTAACTTTGGCTTTAATGAAAAATGTAAAAGACTTAACTAATCAGTTTTATAAATATCAAGGCTTATTGTACAAAGTCTTTTTGTTTATAATCTGCACTTTTTCAATTGTTTACTTCTTCCCAAAAGGAGTTCAATTTAAATATAATTTCACCAAAAATCAAGTCTGGCAGTACGACGATTATTATGCGCCCTTCAATTTTGCGCTGTATAAATCTGAACAGCAAATCGAAAAAGAGAAAAAAGATATTAGAGAAAACCATGTTCCCTATTTTGAGCTAAATGTACAAGTTTGGAACGTTTTTCAACAAGATTTAGAAGAAGCTTTTACCAAATTACCTGACAGTTTAGATAGAAGTTCTATTGAAAATCTTTATTCAACTACTACCAATTTATTTGAAAAGGCTTACAACAATGGCGTTCTAGAAAACGAATTAAATTATGATGACGACAAACTGATTTACATAAAAAAAGGAAATTTAGTCAGTGAGAATGTATATGGTAATTTAAGAACCCGAAAAGAACTAAAAACAGAATTACGTACAGCTTTAGAAAGCAATGAATTACAAGATTTTGACGAATTACTTTTTGAGATTATTGGACGAATAGAAGCCAATATTGCCTATAATGAAGCATTTACCAAAAAAGAGCTCGAAAAGAAGCTTGATGAAATTTCTTATACCGAAGGACTTGTTAAAGAAGGTGAAAAAATTATAAGTAGTGGTGAACTTGTAGATGCTTCAGTGAATAGAAAACTCAGCTCTTTAGCCGAAGAGTTTAAACGAAAAAACATTAGTAAAGATCAATATATTTTTGTGAGTTTGGGCTACAGTTTATTAGTTGCCTTAGCCTTATTAATTCTGTTTTTATTTATAAAAATTTACAGACCTTACATTTATGAAAACAACAATAAGTTAACTTTCATATTCTTCAATATTTTATTGGTAGTAGGACTAACTATCCTCACTTTAGAAATTTCTACAGATTACATTTATATTGTCCCCATCTGTATTTTACCCTTAACCTTAAAAGTGTTTTTTGATGCGCGCTTAGGTTTATTTACCCATGTAATTACTTTACTCATATTGGGGTTAATAGTTCCAAATAGTTATGAATTTATGTTTTTACATATCATTGCGGGTATCGTAAGTATTTTAATTATATCAGAATTATATAAACGAGCTAATCTTTTTATAGCGGTTGGAAGAATAACCCTGACTTACCTTTTTACCTATCTTGCTTTTAATTTAATACAAGAAACTTCGCTTCAACAAATTTCTTATGAAAACCTGATTTATTTCGGAATCAACGGTATTGGCTTACTTTTTATTCAACCGCTTATTTATGGTTATGAAAAAGCCTTTGGCCTAATATCAGATTTGTCTTTATTGGAACTTTCAGACACGAACTCCAAATTATTAAAAAAGCTATCTGAAGTTGCACCTGGTACATTTCATCATTCCTTGAACGTTGCTAATTTAGCTGAAGCTTCAGCTAATGAAATTAAAGCCAACAGTTTACTGGTTAGAGTTGGAGCTTTGTATCATGACATTGGCAAAATGAAAAATCCATACTATTTTACTGAAAATCAGAACACAAATGTGAATCCACATGATGAAAATTCACCTAAAGAAAGTGCAAAAATTATCATTAATCACCGTTTACATGGAATTGAAATAGCTAAAAAACAAAATTTACCCGATCGTATTATTGATTTTATAAGAACGCATCACGGTACCACAACTGTTTATTTCTTTTATAAGAAGGCACAAGAAGAAAATGATGGAACTGTAAAAAAAGAAGATTTTCAGTACCCTGGTCCTTTGCCTTTTAGTAAAGAAACGGCTATTTTAATGATGTGTGATGCAGTTGAAGCAGCAAGTAAGAGTTTGAAAGAACCTACAGCTAAAATAATTGATCAATTTGTTGAAAAGATTATAGATGGGCAAATTGAACAAAAGCAATTTCTAAATGCGGATATTACCTTTAAAGAAATTGAGTCGATTAAAAAGGTGCTGAAAAGTAAATTGAAAAATATTTATCACCTCCGTGTTGAATACCCAGATTAACGAAGATTTTATGAATAAAAAAATATGCATTGCCATAGATGGACACTCCTCTACTGGTAAAAGTACAGTAGCTAAGCAACTAGCTACAAAATTGAATTATATTTATGTAGATACTGGAGCTATGTATAGGGCGGTTACTTTATTTGCTATTCAAAACGGATGCTTTAAAAATCAAGAATTAAACGAAGCATGTTTACTATCTAAACTACACCAAATCAATTTAACTTTTAAACAAAATGCTGATGCTCCTCTTGGCGAAATTTATTTAAATGAGCAAAATGTAGAAAAATTTATTAGAAGCATGGAAGTTTCAAACAAAGTGAGTCAAGTAGCAACTTTGCCAGATGTTCGTAAAAAGTTGGTAGAAATTCAGCAAAAAATGGGAGAGAATAAAGGAATAGTCATGGATGGAAGAGACATTGGCACTGTTGTTTTTCCAAAAGCAGAATTAAAATTATTCATGACCGCTTCAGCTAAAATTAGAGCTGAACGTCGTTACCAAGAAATTAAAAAAAATCAACCTAGTGTAAGTTTCGAAGAAGTGTTAGCGAATGTTCAAAAGCGAGACCAAATCGATTCTACAAGAACTCATTCTCCTTTAAAAATGGCAGATGATGCCATCAAAATTGACAATTCTGATTTAACGCCTGAAGAACAATTTGAAAAAATAATGAGCCTAGTTCAACAAAAATTAAACTAAGCTCTATTTTTCTAACTTGTTTGCTAACTATCTACTATAATTAGGCGCTTCTTTGGTAATAGAAACGTTATGTGGATGCGACTCTAAAATACCTGAAGATGTAATTTCAACGAATTGCGTACTACTTTTCATAGTATCGATATCTTTCGCACCGCAATAACCCATACCTGCCCTTAAGCCACCAATAAATTGAACCATACTTTCAACCAATTCACCTTTATAAGGAACTCTACCTACAATTCCTTCTGGAACTAGTTTTTTAATATCATCTTCAACATCTTGGAAATAGCGGTCTTTAGAGCCTTTATTCATAGCTTCAACAGAACCCATTCCGCGATAGGATTTAAACTTTCTTCCTTCGTAAATAATGGTTTCCCCTGGAGATTCTTTCGTTCCAGCGAGTAAAGAACCTAACATTACACAATCTGCACCTGCAGCAATTGCTTTAGGAATATCTCCAGTATACCGGATACCACCATCTGCAATAACAGGAATACCTGAATTTTTAATGGCTTCTGCTACTTCCATAACTGCAGAAAGTTGTGGATATCCCACACCTGCTACTACGCGAGTTGTACAAATAGAACCAGGACCAATTCCCACTTTTACCGCATCTGCACCTGCATCTACTAGATATTGAGCTGCTTCTGCAGTTGCAATATTTCCCACTACAACATCTAAATCTGGAAAGCTTGACTTTACAAGCTTTAAAGCATCTACCACACCTTTGGTATGCCCATGTGCAGTATCTATAATTACAGCGTCTACGCCAGCATTTACTAAAGCTTCAGCTCTTTCTTTTACATCTGGAGTAACACCAAGTGCAGCTGCAACTCGAAGCCTACCGTACTTGTCTTTATTGGCTATTGGCTTTTGTGTAAATTTAGTAATATCCCTAAAAGTGATGAGTCCTACTAAAACATCGTCTTTAGTAACAACAGGCAATTTTTCAATTTTATGTTCTTGCAAAATATCTTCTGCTTGATCTAAAGAAGTCCCTTCTGCAACCGTTACTAAGTTTTCACTTGTCATAATATCTGCTATGGGTCTATCATTGTCTTTTTCGAATCGTAAATCTCGATTGGTTACTATGCCTACTAATTTTTTATTTTCATCTACGATTGGTATACCACCAATACTATGTTCGCGCATGCTATTTTTAGCGTCGCCAACTTTTGCATTTTTTGGCAAAGTAACAGGGTCTATAATCATACCACTTTCAGCACGTTTTACTTTACGTACTTTTAAAGCTTGTTCTTCAATAGTCATGTTTTTATGTAAAACACCTATTCCACCTTCTCTAGCCATTGCAATTGCCATTCTAGATTCAGTAACCGTATCCATAGCAGCTGAAACTACAGGGACATTTAATGAAATGTTTTTAGAAAATTTACTTTGAATATTTACATTCCTAGGAAGAACATCAGAAAAAGCTGGAACAAGAAGTACATCATCGTAAGTTAAGCCTCGTTTTCTGATTTTATTAGAATCTGACATAGCAATTAATTTTAATTGCGAGCAAATATAACTATTTTAGACTCAACTTAATTCAATTGCAACTCATTTAATAACCGATATTTAACATTGAAATTAAAAATGAAGATGATTTAAGATTCTTCATCTATTTCCTTAAGTTCTACTCGAACTGCCGAAGAAGTTGGTTTTACATCGTCTCCATAAATTTTTGCAATGTAGTAAGTAATTTGAGCACCGAATAAGAAAATAATTACTGAATAATAAACCCAAATTAATAAAATAACTAGAGAACCTGCTGCACCGTAAGTATTGCCTAAATCTGTATTCCCTAAGTAGAAACCAATGCCAAATTTCCCTAAAATAAATAAGAGTGCAGTAACTAAAGCGCCTAACCATGTATCTTTCCATTTAACTTTAGCATCAGGTAGAATCTTATACAAAAGCGTAAAAATGAAAACTAATACAGCTTGAGATAAAATTACTTGTACAATAGATGAAAGTCTTATTGCGTAAGTTTCTAATAAAAATTCAAGTTTTGTAAAAACGATGGAAACAACGGCATCCAATAGTAATGAAACAATTAATATAAATCCTAAAGATAAAACTACAGAGAAGCTTAGTAATCTATTGATTATATATTTTATATAACCACGTTTAGGTGTAGATTTAATATGCCAGATATGATTTATGCCATTTTGTAAACTAATAAAAACCGTAGTCGCACTAAAAGCTAAAATGGCAAATGCAATAGAAGAAGAAACTAGTCCTGAATCATCATAAACAATATTATTTAAAGTTGATTCTACCGTTATAACAGCTTCTTTTCCGGCTAGATTTTCAATTTGAAAGAGTAGTTCTTCCTTTATTTTGGCTTTTTTATAAAAAGTTGAACCCACTTTAAGTAGCAATATAATGAAAGCAGGCAGACTAAAAATAGTATAAAAAGCAGTAGACGCTGCAAAATTAATTGAATCATTTTGCGTAAAGTCTTTTACACTTTCAATAACTACCTTAATGTACTTGTAGTTTTTTAAATAATTATAAAATTTTAAAATCCTTTCTTTCATAAAAACAAAAGGTTGCTTGCCAAAACAAACAACCTTAAAATTATATTTCGATTAATTTTATTTTGATTTAAAAATAGGAAGTAATTGTGTTTTTACTTCTCCAAATCCAATTCTAACTTCGTGGTTTTGGCAATAGCCACGCATGGTTACTGTATCATAATCTTCAATAAACTTTCTTTCTTCGCCACCTTTTAGTTTTAAAGGTTTTGTTCCTTTCCAAGAAAGTTCTAACATAGATCCAAACGAATCTTTTGTAGGTCCAGAAATAGTTCCACTAGCCATCATGTCACCACTATTTACAGGACAACCGTTAATGGTATGATGCGCTAACTGTTGACTCATATTCCAATACATATATTTAAAATTGGAATTGGTTACAACCGTATCTTCTCCATTTTTAGGTTGTATTGAAACTTGCAAATTAATGTCGAAGCTCTTTTTCCCTTTATATTGTAAATAAGGTAATAATTCTTTTTCTGGTTTTGGTCCTTCAACTCTAAATGGCTCCAAGGCATCAAGAGTAACAATCCATGGTGAAATTGATGACGCAAAACTTTTTGCTAAAAATGGACCTAAGGGAACGTATTCCCACTTTTGAATATCTCTGGCACTCCAATCGTTAAAAATAACCATTCCAAAAATATGGTTTTCGGCTTCATTTATTGGAATAGGTTGACCTAAATCGTTTGCAGCAGTAGTTATAAAGGCCATTTCTAATTCAAAATCTACTAATCGAGATGGACCAAAAATAGGTTCATCAGCTCCTTTTGGTAACTTTTGGCCTTGCGGTCTATGAATTGGAATTCCACTAGGAATTATGGAAGAACTCCTACCATGATAACCAACTGGAATGTGAAGCCAATTGGGCAATAAAGCATTATCAGGATCACGGAACATCGTTCCTACATTGGTAGCATGTTCTTTACTAGAATAAAAATCAGTGTAATCACCAACTTGAACTGGCATTTGCATCTCTATTTCATCCATAGTAAATAAAACACGAGTACAATGCTCTTCATTTTGTTTAAGCTCATCGTTATTTTCATCAAAAAGCTCAGCAATCCTGTTTCTAACCGATCGCCATGTTTTACGTCCATCTGCAATAAAATCGTTTAAGCTGTCTTGTAGAAAAATATCATCTGTTAATGGAATATTTTTAAAATAGCCTAATTGATGTAAAGCACCTAAATCTATAGCCGTATCACCAATTCGGGTTCCAATGGTAATAATATCATCTCGGGTTAAAAACACACCAAAAGGAATGTTTTGTATGGGAAAGTCTGTATTATCTGGAATAGCTAACCAGGTTTTTCTGGATGGATCGTTGGCGGCTAAGGACATATAAAAATTATTTGGTTGATTAATATTCGTTAAAACTGCTTTCCAAATATATAGTTTTAGCTGAAATAACCGAATAGAATTCTTACTTTTGAACTATATTTAACGAATTTATTTTATGGCTAAAGACAAAGAAATTTTCGACTTAATTGAAGCTGAAAAAAACAGACAAACTAAAGGCTTAGAACTTATTGCTAGTGAAAACTTTGCAAGTCCTGATGTGCTTGCTGCAGCAGGTTCTGTTTTAACCAATAAATATGCAGAAGGCTACCCAGGAAAACGTTATTACGGTGGCTGCGAAATTGTAGACCAAGTAGAAGTTATTGCTATAGAAAGATTAAAAAAACTTTTTGGTGCAGCATATGCCAATGTACAACCACATTCTGGTTCGCAAGCAAATACTGCTGTATTTTCGATGATTTTAAATCCAGGTGATAAAATTTTGGGGTTTGATTTGGCACATGGTGGCCATTTAACTCATGGTTCTCCTGTAAATTTTTCAGGAAAATTATATGAACCTATTTTTTATGGAGTAGAAAAAGAAACTGGATTAATTGATTACAATCAAGTTGAAAGCCAGGCCTTAAAACATAAACCTAAAGTAATTATAGCTGGAGCATCAGCCTATTCTAGAGAAATAGATTATAAAAAATTTAGAGAAATTGCAGACCGAGTTGGGGCTATTTTACATGCAGACGTAGCTCACCCAGCTGGTTTGGTTGCTAAAGGTTTATTACAAAGTCCTATTCCGCATTGTCATATCGTAACTTCTACCACCCATAAAACCTTACGTGGGCCACGTGGCGGAATTATTATGATGGGTGAAGATTTTGAAAATCCTTTTGGACTAAAATTAAAAAGCGGAAAATTAAAGAAAATGTCTTCTTTAATGGATAGCGGAGTTTTCCCTGGAAATCAAGGCGGTCCTTTAGAGCATATTATTGCTGCTAAGGCTGTTGCTTTTGGTGAAGCACTAACCGATGACTTTACACATTATATGAAACAAGTTCAGAAAAATGCTTCTGCAATGGCTAAAGCTTTTGTAAAGTTAGATTATCAACTTATTTCTGGCGGAACCGATAATCACATGATGTTGATTGACTTAAGAAACAAATCGGTTACGGGTAAAGTTGCTGAAGAAGCTCTAGGAAAGGCTGGAATTACGGTAAACAAAAACATGGTTCCATTTGATACTGAATCTCCTTTTGTGACTTCTGGTATTAGAGTAGGAACACCTGCTATTACAACACGTGGTTTATCTGAAGCTGAAATGCCTAAGATTGTTGAATTTATAGATCGCGTTATTCAAAATACTGATAACGATACTATTCTAAGTGAAATTAAAAGTGAAGTTGAAGTGATGATGGCTGGCAAGCCTTTATTTGCTGAAAGTGTTTCAGTTTAACCTTTTATGTATACTAAACAAAAAAGTCATTTCTTGAAGTAAGAAATGACTTTTTTATTTTTATTAAATACTCAATTATTGTTTAATGAACTTTTTTACTTGCTTAGTTTCATTCGCATAAACTACAATAAAATATAATCCAGCATCAAGATTGTCTACATCTATTTGAGCTGCATTTTGAACTGAGCTAAATTTTTCATTAAGCACTAATTTTCCAAAAGTATTGTAGATTTCTATATGTTGAATTTCAACATTTGAAATAAGATTAAGCGCATTAAATGTTGGGTTTGGAAATAATGTTATACGGTTAGCAGTGAAGCTTGAATTACCAAGTGTTTCTACGAACTCAGTTGTAGCAACGTTGGTAATAATGGGTGGATTAAAATCGAAATAAATATCAGCTACTCCAGAAATTACATCGCCAATAATAACATCTTCTTTTGGTTTTATTCGAAAAGCAATATAACCATGTGAATTGGGCTCATCGCTTGTACTATCTGGTAAATAAATGTCGTTAAAAATAAATTGAAAACTGTTACCGTTGGTAATTTCAACTCGTCCTTCATGACTTAAGCCTTGCAATTGAATACTTTGCCAATCTAATTTATCATCTAAAACATGTTCAACACGCACATTTATTGCACTAGCTGTTCCTGTATTTTGAAATCTTATTAAAAAATGAAGATATTCTCCTGCATCATCAATATGCACTTCATCTCCTTCTAAAATTTGAATATCGTTAGGATCATACGAACCAATGACGGTTTGTTGTAGTTCGTAGGTGTTATCTTGTTCTGTTTCATCTCCTGTAACTGGACTAATTGAAGCCGTAGAAACTAAAATTTCATCGATATTAGTAGTTGGTGGTGGGAAAACATTGAAGTTTAAATCGATGATTCTTGTTTCAAAAGGAATTAAATCACTAAAATTGAAAGTTAAGCTGTTACTTGTTTGGTTTGCAAGCGTTCCACTTGCATCTAAAAACTGAATTTTAGTTGAATCAAATTCAAAAGTTAGATCGCCACTTTGTGGAGTTGTTCCTGTATTCGCATAAATAATTTTATAACTAGTATCGAATCCTGGTCTTGGATCGTCTAAATCAGGATAAATAACTACGGATAAATCATTGATAGTTTGATTAGCTTCTACACAAAAATCGGCATCAGCATTTATAAAACTACTATCTGTAAAATCGTTAGTATGAACCAATGGAATACTTCCAAAATAATTGGGTAATGCTGATTCAATACTCGTGGTAAAAACTTCTTGGTTAGCAGAAAAGCTATAGGCGCCATTTTCATCAGTAAATGTTGCGAATGTGTTTTCACCATTTTCAGTAATGATTAATAGATTAGGAATTCCAGCATCATTTTCATCACATCCATCTGCGTTAGCATCTAACTTTACCACGCCTGAAATGGTATTGGTAAAGGTTCCTAAATTACCATACCAAGCAATCTGATCATCATCGTAAGAAGATGTCAACAAATCTGGTTTACCATCTGCATTAAAGTCTGCCGAAGTGATGTGATTAATACGTTCTGCCATTACCGTAATTTCAATAGACTCACTAAAATTTGCAGTACCATCATTTTGAAACCATACTAATTTTGAATTCGATTCTGAATTAGCAATAATATCTTGATCACCATCGGCATCCACATCTAGGGCATAAATTGCCGAAGGATTATCTACAGATGAAGGTATGATTTGCTTTTCACCGAAGTTTCCTAAGCCGTCAGTATTCAAAAAATAGCCTATTTCATCACTAAACTTATTAGCAAAAATTAAATCCTTGAAACTATCTTGATTAATATCTACTAAAAAAATAGAACTAGGATATTCCATTTGTGGTATAATCACATTTTTTGAAGTCAAATCTCCTTGTCCGTCTAAATTTTCGTACCAAACAATTTCATTGTTATTGTAAGATGCTAAAACATCCATATCATTATCGTTATCTACATCTCCAACTTTAAGACTTAACGGATAATAAAAACCAGGTTCAGAAAAAACAACTGAATTTGCAAATGTACCGTCTCCATTGTTTTTATAGAGTTTTAGCACACTATCATCTTCTGCGCTCACAATATCAAAATCGCCATCATTATCTATATCTACATATTGAATTTGAACAATTTGTTCTTCAATATTATCAACAACATGTTCCTGAATAAAATTACCATTACTATCGTTCTGTAACCACATAATTTTATATTCATCAGGATTATCATCTAAGTAAGAGAAAAATAACACATCATTAAATGAATCATTGTTGATGTCTACAATAAAAGCATTTCTCGGTGCTGGAATATCGTTCGAAATGATTTGCTGTGGTTGAGAAAAATTACCGAAACCATTTACATTAGCATACCAAGCCAATTTGTTATCCGCATGTGATGAAGAAACGATATCTATATCGCCATCTCCATCTAAATCTCCAGCATCTACATGATTAATAAAATAAGCATAGGTAGTAATTTTGTTTTCGTTAGTGTAGTTTCCTAAACCATCAAGATTTTGAAACCAAGAAACTTGATGATCATCTCGAGAAGTAGTTAAAATATCTTGCTGCTGGTCACCGTTTACGTCACTTACATATATACTGTTTAGGTTTACAAAATTATCTGCAACCACTACTTCAACTCCAAACGTATTACTACCAAGATTTAAATAAGTTGAAAGCCTTTTAGTCCTAGACTCGTGAAGAATAATGTCCAGAAAATTATCACCATCAATATCTTTTAACTTTAAAGATTTAGTGTCGCTATTGCTAGTTAGTGGAAGGTTTACTAAAGTTACTAAGGTTTGCACATTCGCAAAATTACCGAGACCATCTAAGTTCTCGTAAAATCTAATTTTTCTATCGTTACCACCATTTTCAAATATTCTAATAATGTCGTTATCGCCATCATTATCTAAATCTGCAGAAGTAACAAAATCGCCTTGCGCAAAAGTTCCTATGGTTCCTAAGAAGCCTAAACTTCCATCACTTTGAAAATCGTAAACGCGTAAATCGTAACCCACGTCAACCACAAAATCTTTAAGGTTATCTCCATTTACATCAGTCACGGTTAAGCCTTGGTAGTTGTTGGCTGCCGTATTTTGACTTCCTAAAAGTACGTTAACTGTAAAAGTAAGATTATCATTTTCTACCCAACCAATAAAGCCTCTGTACCCAAATGCAATATCTAAATCACCATCTGCATCTACATCAATAATTTGATAACCAATGGGCGAAGTCCAGTCGTTTATTACAAGGGTTTGTATATCTGCAAAATTCCCCAAACCATCTGTATTTTCTAACCATACTAAAGCTTTACCTTGATTTGTATCTATATTGAAGAAAATATCTATATCATTGTCATTATCTAAATCGGCAACTTGTAGGTTTCTTTGGTTATCAAAATCACTAAAAATGGTGTTGGTTTTACTAAAATTACCATTATTATCAAGGTTTTTAAACCAAGCTACTTCTCTAGATCCAGAAACAATCACATCTTCTAAACCGTCTCCATCTACATCTGCTGTAACAATTGAACTTGGATTGACAACTCCAAAACTATCATCTATTACAACATTTTGCTGAAAACCAATTTGACAATAACCTATGCTCACTGCTAATAGCAACAATAGATGTAAAACTTTATATTTCATAAGGATTGTATTAAGAGAAAATTTAGATAAAATTAGTTAATAAATTTCAATAATCTTAGTAGGTAAAATTAATCTTCTTCTTCAAATTCAATAGCTTGGTATGCACCGGCATCTGGATTTTCAAGACGGTTTGTACCTGTAATGTCAAATTGAACATCTTGAGCTGTAGATAAGTTACCGATATCTATTGCTGAAGATTCTAAACCAATTTGAAATCTATTATTAGCAGGATCCAAAAAATCTGGAGTCTCATTGAATACATTTTCAGAAAAATTATTAATGTTTTCGAAATCATACAATGGATTGTCTACGTATTGGTTATTGATATCGTTAAAACGAATCAAACAATTTTCAAAATTATAATTGAAGGCAGCTTCTTCTACCCTATTAAATAAAACTTCAATACGCTCTGAGCCGTAAATTATACAATTGCTAAAATCTGCTTGCTCTAAATCTGCTACAAAAACTTCTTCTTGTGTTGGTAAATTATTTTCAATTAATAAAGCTGGAAATTGTCTAAATGAATTGCGCCAGTAATTAGCAATTGTGCAATGTTTAAAACTATATTTTCCACCAAGTGATAAATTTACTGATGCTTGACCAGCATTTGAAAAAATAGAATTCTTGGCTTCAACAAAACCCGTTCTGGCTAATAAACCAACATTGGTATGGTTGTAAATTTGTGTGTTGTTTATTTGCAGCGTAGGATTTGCTGTACCATCATTCGAATCCATTAATATACCAACGGTTCCATTTTTAATAGTGGTGTAATTAAAAATGTGATTGGTACTTCCTTGAGTTAACCAAATGGTAGCCCACTGACCCGTAACATTGCTAAATTGAGGTTCTAGTCTGTCACCTTGAAAAATAATTTCATTTTCTAAAGCTTCAGGATCCGAGCTAATTTCTCCGTTAGCTTGTAGGCTTCCGTTATTGGCAACAATAATCCCACTATTGGCGTGAAAATGAATTCTGGCGCCTGGTTCAATAGATAAAGTTTTTCCGCTAGGAACTCCTGCAAAACCATAAATTACATAGGGTTTTTCGTTTGTAAAGTTCAAATGTTCGTCATCTAAAAAAAAGCCTTCAATAAAAATTTCTTCGCCTTCTTCATCTAAGCCTAGAGAGAGACGTTCGGTTGTTCCATCATCAAATCGTTGTGGAAATAGAAAAACCGCATCCTGTATTAGGGTGATTAACCTTACATCTTGTTGATTTACACCAGAATCAAATTCAATTACATCTTCATAGGTAAATTGAAAACCATCATTAGCTAATTGGTCTATATCTGCTGTTACTTCAACAAATACAAATAGACTGTCTTTTGCTAAAATCTCAATATTTTCGAAGTTTTTTCCAGGAATTCCATCCACATTTAGTCTGTAATTGGAGTTTTCTCCTTCTCCCAAATTTATAGATGGAATGGATATGTCTTTGTCGCTTCGATTATACACCTTAAATTGATAAGTACTTGAAGATGTGTTAGTAAAGACGGTATCTAAAAACAAGGTATCAGTAGAAAAACTTAATTCTCCAAAACTCGGAACCGTTTTAAAATCATCTCTACATGAGGATGAAAATAAAATTAAGGTTCCAAAAAATAAAATTAGACCTAGTCGAAATATGAAATGCTTTTTTAAAATAAGTTTCAATTTGTTATATGTTTTAAAACATGAATGGATATTTGAAAAACGAAAGTTTTCTACTATTATTTTTCAAAGATTTCTACTTCAAATAGTTTATCCCAATTTTTTCCTGTTACAAATAGATTTCCGGTTTCTGGGTGAACCGCAATTCCATTCAATACATGATTTAAGGGATCAAAATTTGAAGATTTATCAATTAAATCTCTTAATCCACGGAAATCAAT
>CBFIGU010000020.1:0-34702 GCA_965662165.1 Psychroflexus sp. | reverse complement strand
TTGTTTTATTTGGATATGGGCAAACTTATGTTACTATTGCTGAAGATGATGCTGGTAATTACGGAGGTAGTTGGACAAATGGGAATAATCAAGGATCTGGTTTTGATCCATGGGTTCTTACATCAAACGGTGGTTCGGGTGGATTTGCTGGACATTTTATTGGCGATCCATCAGCAGCAGGAATATCTGGAATGAGCGCTAATAGTTTTGCAACCTTTTCAAATCCAGATGTAGCTGGTAATGAAGCTAAAGCTAGACGTTTTTTTACGGCTGGCGAAATGCTAATTGGAGATGTTTTTACCTATCAAATGGGGATGAATTTTGACGGTGGAAACAGTAATGCATTCAAAGGTATAGATTTATTAAATTCTTCTGGAGCTGTTGTATTGAATTTTAATATGGGAAGTTCAGCTACAATAACTTATTCTGCTCCAGGCACATCAAATTCTGGTAATTTATTTACTGCTTATGGTACAAACGCCATGAATTTTACTATAACCAAAGTAAATGCAACAGATTATCAAATCGAAGTTACTCCTAGAACAGGATCTACTAATTTTAACCAAACTTTTGATTTAAGTGGAGACATTGCTGGTTTTGAAATTTATTCTGGAAGATTAAACTCTGGCGATCAAAGACAAGTTTACTTAAACAATTTTAAATTAGATCGCCCATCTTACACTACAATTGGTAGCGGCGATTTCACTAACACAGCAATTTGGGATGATGGCATTGTCCCAAATGGTAATGGAAATATTAACATTGACCACAATGTAAATTTAAATACGGACTTAAGTTTAAATGGAAACTTAGAAATTTCAACAGGAAATACTTTAACCGTCAATTCAGGTCAAGTACTTACCAACAACGGAAGTATAAATATAGATGGAGACTTAGTTTTTGAAAGCACATCAACAAGCACTGCTCAATATGGAAATTCATCAGGAACCATCACTGGCGATGTTACCGTAGAGCGATTTATTCCTGCCAAACGTGCTTTTAGAGTGTTAAGTTCGGCAGTTGGAGGACAAAGTATTGCCAATGCTTGGCAGCAAGATACACACATAACAGGTGCAGGTGGTGCAACCAACGGATTTGATGCTACTAACTTAAATACACCATCTTTGTTTACATTTGATAATAGTACTGACCCACAAACTAACGGTGCTGGATGGCAAGCCGTTACATCTACTAGTACAAATATTGTAGCAGGAACGCCTTACCGTCTATTTGTTAGAGGTGATCGAACTATAGATTTGACAGATAATGCAGATGCCCCTACCGTAACAACTCTAAGTGCAAAAGGAATAATGCATACTGGAAATTTTTCACCAACTTTAGCAACTGTTGCCAATAATTATAGTTTTGTGGGTAACCCTTATCAAGCTGTAGTAGATATCAATGCAACTACACGAACCAATCTCACCAATTTTATTTATGTTTGGGACGCATCTATTGCTGGAGATAATGGTAATGGAGGTTTTGTAACTGTTCCAATTCCAGGAAGCGCTACACCAAATCCGTTTAGTTCAGATGCTACGCAATATATTGCTCCGGGCCAAGCTTTCTTTGTACAAAATACAGCTTCAGGAAACGGCTCAATCACCTTTGAAGAAGCCGATAAAGCAACTGCACAAACGCAACAAACGCCATTTAGTATAAATAACGAATTTTATATCAATTCACGTTTATATAAGTCTTCAGCATTCAATAATGGTGAGATGGAGAGCGATGCTATTGGTCTTCGCTTTGGTGAAAGCTATACTACATTGGGAAGCGATGAAGACGCTGGAAAGCTTGGAAACCCTGCTGAGAATTATGTAATTAATAACAATGGATTAAAAGCTTTAGATTTTCAAAATATACCAACTCATGGTCACGTTGTAGAACTAGCTTTGGTGAATTATGAAGATAATGATTATCACCTTACTTTCGATTTAGATCATAAGCCAGAAAATTTGAAGGCTTATCTAAATGACACTTATTTAGAAACAAAAACCGAAATTACATCTGGATTAAGTTATAATTTTACGGTGGATGCTAGCATTACAGAAAGTGTTAATCCATTCCGGTTCAACATTAGTTTTGAAGAAGTTTCATTGTCTAGCATTGATTTTGAAACCAATAATTTTAGAGTTCACCCGAATCCTGTAGAAGATGTGTTACATATTCAATTTAATACAGCATTGAGTAATACCACTGAAATAAGCTTCTTTAATTTAATTGGGAAAAAAGTAAATTCGTTTAAATTCAATGCTACTCAAAATGTAATGAGTTTACCTGTAGATAATTTAAGCTCTGGAGTTTATTTAATACAAATACAAAGTGGAGAATTAAATTTGACAAAAAAGTTTATTAAAAAATAACCCTAAATTAGCCTTGCCCCTAACTAAAAAATGCTCCAACTTGGAGCATTTTTTAGTTTTAAAATATCTTTAATTAAGTGATATTGCTAAATCATAAGAATACGCTATATTTAACTATAAGTGAATTGATTAAGCTATCAAAATACTTAATTAGAAAGTGACTTTGGTCATTTTTTTTCTACATTTGTTTTACTAATCAAACTAAGTATGCGTTATCTCATTTTATTTATTCTAATTATTTGCTTTAAATTAAATTTCTTTGGGCAAACACAACAGATATCTTGGCGTTTAGAAGCTAGTAGTGGAGAATTATTTGAAACGAATCCTTGTGGTGAAATAGGCACAGGAAGCTCACAATGGTGGTATCCACATTTTGCACCTAATAATTCCAGAAATGCTCCAAATTGTTTTGGAACTTATGACATTGTTTTTGACAATAATCATGAGTTAAGCATGAATAATTCTGAAAGTTATTTTGATTTAAATAGAATTACTTTTAATGCAGGGAACAGTTTATCACGAACTATAAACGGTAGCGGAATTGACCTCGTTGCAGTTGGATTAAATCGGCCTATTATAAGAAACAATAGTACAGCTAAGCACATAATTAACACCCCACTTGCATTACAGTCTTCGCCAGTAGAGTTTAACCCGGTTAATGGAGATCTTGAAATACAAAACTCTGTATTTACTAATGGAAATTTTATTGACGTATTTGGTGATAATGCAAACACTTTGACTCTAAGTGGAGTAATTTCAGGTACAGGTGGAATTGCATTAAAGGAAAACTCCACTATAGAAATTGCTGCGGCTATGACGTACACTGGAGGTACTGCTATTGAAGATGGAACTTTACAATTACTTACCGGCGGAAATTTATCTGATGATACAGCTGTGACTGTTTCTACAGGCGGCACTTTTGATTTAAATGATCAAAATGTAACTGTACGTTCAGTTTCAGAAACAGGAACTGGAAACGGTGGAACTATAGACTTAGGTTCAGGAACTTTAACCATTGATGGTAATTACACGGGAGATAGATTTCAAAATACCATTGTAGGAACAGGAAATTTAATTAAAAATGGCAATGGAAATTGGGTATTATATGGTAATAATACATTTTCAGGAACAACAACAATTAATGCTGGAACGCTTAGAATAAACGCAAGCAATGGCCTAGGTACCACTACTGGATTGGTAACTGTAAATTCTGGTGCAGCTTTAGAATTTAATGCTGAAGCAGATTACCCAGCACAAAACATAGTTTTAAGCGGCACTGGAATTGCTAATGCGGGTGCTTGGCGAAAAATAGATACTGGAAATCGATCTTTTGCAGGAGATGTTACACTAAATAGTGACACTCGATTCAATGCTACAGGTGGTACGCTTGAGTATGATGGAGCTTTAAATTTAAACGGAAACACCATGTACTTTGGTGGAACTCAAAATTTTCAATTTCGTTCATCAAGTTCATTTACGAATGCTATTAAAGCAACTGGCGATGGAGCTTTTTTTAAGGATGGAACAGGTATTTTATGGATAAGACCTACAACAAATTTAACAGGAAATATAACCTTAGTGAGTGGCGAAATTCGACAGTATACAGGAAACTTTCCAACATCAGGAAAAGTAATCATACGCGGTGGAACGTATCGATCTGACGGCTCCACTACCCGAACTATACAAAAAGATGTTGATGTAGAAGGTAATTTCACTTTAGGGCATGCAAGTGGTGGAGAGATGATTATTAGTGGAGATGTAGATTTAACAGGAGTAAATCGTTCTATAACTACACCTAACAATAATCGAATTAACGGGATCATATCTAATGGTGGAATTACTAAATTAGGAACAGGAACCTTAAGCCTAGCTGGAGTAAATACTTATAGCGGAACTACAAATATTCAGTCTGGAACACTTCGTTTGTTAACCGGAGCTGACTTGTCTAATGACACCGATATAAATATCTCTTTAGGAGCTACTTTAGACTTAAATAACGTCTCTGTTACTGTAAATTCTGTTTCTGAAACAGGGTCAAATAATGGTGGGACAATAAGCTTAGGAACTGGAAATTTAACCATTGCAGGTGATTTTCTTGGTACACGTTTTCAGAACTCAATTAGTGGAACAGGAAATTTAATTAAAAATGGTGCAGGAACTTTAAGCCTTTACGGAACCCAATCTTTCACTGGATCAACAACTATAAATAATGGTGTTTTAGCAACTGGCGTTGATTTAGCCTCTAGTGAAGTGATTGTAAATGCTTCTGGAACTTTCTCAATAACATCTAATCAAGAAGTTGATATTCAAGACTTAACACTGGCCAGTGGAGCAACACTCAATTTAGATACAGGTTCTATTTTAAATGTTACAGGTGAATTTATCGATAATGGAGTTAACATAACCGGCTCGGGAGAATTAAGAGTTATTCGAAATTCATTAATAGATGGAGATTGGTCATCAGGTAGTAGTTGGGATAATGGATTAATACCTAATTCTGATTATGACTATGTTACTATAAACCATAATTTAAATATTGATGCAGATTACACAGTTAAACGTTTACTATTAGAAACAGGAAATAAATTAACAGTTAAGTCTAATCATGTATTATCTGTTGATGGAACCTTGACAATTAATGACACCATTATTTTTGAAAACACAAACGCTACAGATGCTGCTCAAATTGGTGAAGTTTCTTCAACATCGGTTATTGACGGAACAGGGCATGTAATATTAGAAAGATTTATACCGGCTTCTCGCGCTTTCCGTTTATTTGCATCTGGAGTAAATACAACTTCAAGCATTCAAGATAATTGGCAGGAAGGGGCAAATTCGTATTCAGCTAATCCTAATCCTAACCATGGTACTCATATTACAGGGTTTGGAACAGCTAATTCTACGCCTGTTACCACTAATCAAAATGGATTTGACTGGAACCCATCAGGAAATCCTTCATTATTTACATTTGATAATACTGCTGGTTCTTACGGCTGGAATGCAATTCCAAATACAAACACTCAAACTATATCTGCTCAGGAAGTTTATCGTTTATTTGTTCGCGGCGATCGGAGTATTGATATCCAAAATAACAACGCTGTTCCAACTTCTACCACGATAAGAACCATAGGAACTTTAAACCATGGTAGCAATAGCATCAACTTAAATACTGGAACAGAAATTCATAATCTAATTCCTAACCCTTATCATGCCATTATTGATGTTCAAACTATACTTCAAAACGCTACCAATTTAAACACACGTTATTTTTGGGTTTGGGATCCTACCTTATCAGCAAGAGGAGCTTTTGTAGTTGTAGACTTGGATACAAATTCACCTGAAAACCCAATAACCTTTGATCCAGAAACAAACTCTTCTGCTAATCGGTATGTAATGCCCGGACAGTCTTTTGTAGTTTATAGTACCGCTGCAAATCCAACTTTGAGTATTGAAGAATCTCACAAAGCAACAGCACAAGCTCAAACTGATGTTTTTTCTGATGGAAACGAAGTAGAAGAAACACGTTTTATTAATATAAGATTGTATTTTACTGATGCATTTGATAATGAAGAACCACCAAGCGATGCATTAGCAGTTCGTTTTAAAGCAAGTGGAAATAATTTAATTGATGACAACGATGCACCAAAACTAATGAATACCAATGAAAACATCAGCGTTTTAGATCATGGTAAAATAATACAAATTGAAGAAAGAGCTTTACCACAGGTTGGAGATGAAATACAGTTATTGTTTGATAACAAAGATTTTGAAGAATACACATTTGATATAGATATGGACTGTAATCAAAATGGATTAAAATTGGTTCTTGTAGACCAATATACTCAAGAAACGTATGACCTTGAAAATGGAAATCAACATATTGATGTTTCTATAGACTATTCCATTAATGCAAGTATTGCTATGAATAGGTTTAAACTTGTTTTTGAAGAAGAGCCCTTAAATACAAATGAATTCTCTGACTTAAATTTTAGTATTTATCCAAATCCTGTGAAAGATGATTTGCATATTAAAATTTCTGAAAACTTAACTGAAGCTATTGAAGTTTCTATATTAAATTTGGTAGGCAAAAAGATGTTGAGCTATACGATAAATAATAATAAAGACCAATTTGAAATACCTGTCCATCACTTACCGTCCGGCATTTATTTATTGAAGTTAGAAAATTTAAATATAAATTTTGCTAAAAAATTTATTAAGCAGTAATCAACTAAAAAATGCTCCAAATTTGGAGCATTTTTTAGTTGATTATTAGTGTCTTTTCTTATCTTAGAAAAGTTAGGATTTAATCTTCTAAGGCTTTGATTCCTGGTAAAGTTTTTCCTTCTAACATTTCTAACATGGCTCCACCACCCGTAGAAACATAACTTACTCCTTTATCAAAACCAAATTGTTTTGCTGCAGAAACACTGTCTCCTCCACCTACTAAAGAAAATGCACCATTTTTTGTAGCTTCTACAATGGCTTCACCTAAAGCTATAGTTCCTTGTGCAAAGTTTTCCATTTCAAAAACACCTAGTGGACCATTCCAAAGAATAATTTTTGAAGCTTTAATAACTTCAGCAAATTGTTTTCTAGATTTTTCACCAGCATCTAAACCCATCCAATTATTTGGAATGTTGTAAATATCCTGAACTTTACGTTCTCCATCATTGCTAAACTCTTCGGTAATTATACTGTCTACGGGTAAGTGCACTTCTACGTTTTGTGCTTTAGCTTTTTCTAGAATACTTAAAGCTAATTCTTGTTTATCTTCTTCTACTAAAGATGTACCAATGTTTCCACCTTGAGCTTTAATGAAAGTAAAAGCCATTCCACCACCGATGATGAGGTGATCTATTTTGGGCAAAATATTTTCGATAACGGTAATTTTAGAAGAAACTTTTGCTCCGCCTATTACTGCTGTAACAGGTTTTTCTTTAGAGTTTAATACCTTGTCTAAACTATCTACTTCCTTTTTTAATAAATAGCCCATACACTTTTCTTTAGCAAATTTTGCAGCTACCGTAGTAGAAGCGTGTGCTCGGTGTGCTGTCCCAAAAGCATCGTTAACGTAAACATCACCTAAGTTGGCCAAGGCTATAGCAAACTCTTCATCTCCTGATTTTTCTTCCTTATGAAAGCGTAAGTTTTCTAATAAAAGCACTTCGCCTGATTTGAGTTCACTAGCTAATTTTTGTGCTTCTTCACCAACACAATCCGACGCAAATTTTATGCGTACACCAATAATATCACTTACCGTAGGAACAATATGTTTTAATGAAAACTTTTCTTCCTTTCCTTCGGGTCTTCCTAAATGAGACATTAAAACTACTGAACCGCCATCTTCTAAAACTTTAAGAATACTTGGCTTTGCAGCTTCAATTCTACTTGTGTCGGTAACCTTTTGGTCTTTATCTAGTGGTACATTAAAATCGACTCTAATAACCGCTTTCTTATTTTTAAAATCGATTGTATCTACGCTATTCATATTATTGGATTTTTAAATTTGTTCAAAAATAAGGAATTAATAAGAATAACTATGGTATTATTTCTTTAAGCAGTTTATGTTTTTCTTCTTCATTTTAATCTAAGTTTTATTAAGCTTAGCACTGCTTTTACTTTCTCTTATCCTATTTTTGTATTATGGAATTTTCATCAATACCCGGTTTACAGCATATTAAAAATCATTTGCAGTCTACTTTAAAAAGTAATCGTACTGCACATGCACAGTTATTTACGGGTAGACCAGGCTATGGGACACTAGCCACTGCTTTTGCTTTTGCTCAAGCTTTAATTACTCAAAATTTAGAAGGGGAGCAGTTGCGAAAGGCTAATCACCTTTCTAGTCGGTTTCAGCATCCCGATTTACATGCTATTTATCCTGTAAACACTTCTGCTTTGGTTGAAGGTAAAAACCCTTCATCGAAAGATTTTTCACATTTATGGAGAGAGTTTATACTTGAAAATCCTTACCGCGAATTACACGATTGGTACAAAAGTATAGGTATAGAGAATAAACAAGGTCTCATAAAAGTTAATGAAGCAGACGAAATAGGAAAACTACTTTCTTTAAAATCTTATGGTGGAAACGCAAAAGTAATGCTGATATGGCAAGCTGAAAAAATGCACCCATCTACAGCAAATAAACTACTTAAATTAATAGAAGAACCGCCTGAGAATACTTTTTTAATCTTAATATCAGATCAACCAGAAGATATTCTATTAACCATCCGTTCACGATGTCAAATTTTAGAATTTCCGCCATTTAACGAAGATGTAATTGCAAACTACCTCACCGAAAAAAAAGGCTTAAGTCTATCTGAAGCTCACCAAATTGCCGTACAATCTGATGGCGATTTAGGTATTGCTCTTAAAAAAATAGATGAACAAAACGATGAAAGAAAATTTGAAAATTATTTTATTACGTGGGTAAGAAGCGCTTTTATGGCCAAGAAAAAGAAGAGTGTAGTAAAAGATTTAATGAATTGGGCTTTGCTGCTCGATAAAGAAAATCGAGAAACCCAAAAACGATTTCTAGATTATTGTTTGAACTTTTTCAGGCAAGCTATGCTTCAAAATTACCAGGCTAGTTCACTGGTTTATTTAAGAACCCATGATGCTAATTTCAATTTTGCTAAATTCTCCCAGTTTATTAATGGAAATAATTTAGTGAAGATTAATGCCGCTTTAAAAGAAGCAAGTTCTCACATAGAGAGAAATGCTAACGGTAAAATTGTATTTACAGATTTGTCACTTCAACTTACAAGATACCTTCACCAGAAGTAACTTTTCTTATTGATTGATGTATTCAATCATTTCTAACGTAATGTCTTTTCCCCTTTTTGCATACAGAATGTTTGCACTTTCGTTTGAGCCAAAAATGTAAGTATAATCATTTTCTTCTCCATACCGTTCAACCTTCTTTTTTACTTCTTTTACTAATGCATCTGCTGCATCTTGAGACTCTTGTTCTAATTTTCTACTTTTTTGTTGTTGTCTCTCTTCAATTTTCTCCCGCAATTTAATCAAGCGTTCTTCTTCAATTTCTTTTTCAATTTTAGTCATCCCAGACATTTTTTGCTGATAATCTTTTATTTGTTTCTGAAAGTTTAAAGCAATGGAATCTAATTCTTTTGTCAACTCTTCATTTCTCCTTTCAAATTCACTTTTAGCTTCTTTCATTTTGGTGTAGGATTGAATCAATTCAGTATTATTTACATAAGCTGTTTTTTCATGATTACAGCTTACCATAAAAATTGAAATTAATCCTAAAAACAAAGTATTTTTAAAAATTATTGAAATATTAAAATGCATAGTTAAAATCTATTTTAATTGATTTGTATATTTTGGTTCTAAGCAATGATTTAATTTTTTGAATAAAATGATATGCTTATTAAATAAACGTCTTTTAAATCGATTGTATTAGCCTTATTTCTTCATTTGAAGCATAAAAACTAAGCTAGACCATTCTCCGTTTCTTTTAGCTTTCTTATTTGAAATAAAACCTTGCCAAAGCCAGTTTAAATTTAGTTTTTTGCTTTTATATTTTTCGGAAAGCATGGCAACATAGTAACTATCAAATTTTAAAGGATAGGTTTTGATTATTTTAAAATTGTTCTCTTCAGCTAATTTGTGAATTGATGCTTTGCTAAAATGAAAAAGATGTCTAGGCACGTCATAAGCTGCCCAATAATTTTTATAATATTTCGCATCATAAGAATTAAAATTTGGAACTGCTATACAGACCATTCCTTCTTCATTTAAAAAATTCTTTATTTCATGTAAGAATGCATCTGGGTGATGTAAATGTTCTAATACATGCCATAAAGTAACAATGTCAAATTTCTTATTCTTTAAAGAGCTTAAGCTTTCAACAACTTCTAACTTATTTTTGTTTGCAAACTTTCTAGCTTTTGCATTGGGTTCTATACCTGTTACTTCAAAATTAAATTTACTCGCAATTTTTATAAACTCTCCTATTCCGCAACCAACATCTAAAAGTTTATTTCCTTTTGATACATTTTTTAGCCACCCCATTTTTTTCTTCAGCATATAGTTTCTAACCAAGTTATAAACTATATCTTTTAAACTCGAAGGTTTTTTTTGGTGCGAAATGTAATTTTCACTTTCGTAATATTTGCCAATTTCGCTTTCACTTGGCTTAGGGTGGGTTTCAAAACAATTCCATTTTTCATTCCATATTAATGAAAATTCTTCACCAGATTTAAAGTAGTCTTTTACAGAAAGTGTTTTGTTTTTCAATTGAAATTCTTTCATTGTTCCACGTGGAACATTATTTTTACCTTCCCATATGAACAAGCAATACCGAAATATCACTAGGATTCACTCCACTTACTCTAGATGCTTGAGAAACCGTTCGGGGTTGAATTTTACCTAACTTTTCCCGAGCTTCATAAGACATGGATTTTAATTGATTGTAATCAAAATTATCTGGGATTCTTACATTTTCTAAACGGTGCAATTTATCGGCGTTCTGTTTTTCTTTTTCAATATAACCAGCATATTTCACCTGAATTTCTGTCTGTTCTAGTATTTCTTCATCAATCTCATTTTCCTGTGCATATGCTTTAACGCTTTTTAGTTTCAGCATGTCTTTCATCTCAATATTTGGTCTGGCAAATATTTTAAAAAGTTTTCCTTGTTGGTTTACTGTAGAAGATTTTTTTGCTTCAAGAATTGGGTTTATTTCTTCTGTTGTAACCGAAGTATTTTTAAAGAAATCTACAAAGTTTTTGGATTTAGATTCTTTTTCTTCTAGACGTTTCATTCTTTCATCTGAAGCTAATCCTAGGTCGTGCGACTTTGCGGTTAGTCTAATATCAGCATTATCTTGTCTAAGGAGCGTTCTGTACTCTGCACGTGAAGTAAACATACGATAAGGTTCTTCTGTGCCTTTGGTTATTAAGTCGTCTATTAAAACGCCTATATAAGCTTCGCTTCTAGAAAGAATAAATTCTTCCTTTTCATCTATTTTTAGTGCTGCATTAATCCCGGCCATCAAGCCTTGTGATGCGGCTTCTTCGTAACCCGTTGTTCCGTTTATTTGACCAGCAAAATATAAACCATCTACAAGTTTAGTTTCTAGCGTGTGTTTAAGTTGTGTGGGTGGAAAATAATCGTATTCTATAGCGTAACCGGGTCTAAAAAACTTTACATTTTCGAATCCAGCTACAGAACGTAATGCTTTAAACTGAACATCTTCTGGTAAAGATGTTGAAAAGCCGTTGACATAATATTCTACGGTTTTCCATCCTTCTGGCTCTATAAACATTTGGTGACGATCTTTATCTGCAAAACGATCGATTTTATCTTCAATGCTTGGACAATATCTCGGACCAATACTTTGAATTCTTCCATTAAACATTGGCGAACGGTCAAAGCCTTCTCTTAACAAATCATGAACTTCTGGTGATGTGTACGTCATCCAGCATGAGCGTTGTTTGTCTAATTTATGTGTGTTTTGTAGGTATGAAAACGAACCTGGTTTATCGTCTCCTGGTTGCTCTGTCATTTTTGAAAAATCTAATGATCTCCCGTCTACTCTTGGTGGTGTTCCCGTTTTCATTCTTCCAGCTTCAAAACCTAGTTCTATAAGTTCAGCTGTAATTCCTGTAGAAGCTCTTTCTCCTGCTCTACCGCCACCAAAATTTTTGTCACCAATATGAATCAGTCCGTTCAGAAAAGTTCCATTGGTTAATACTACACTTTTTGCTTTTATGGTTAAACCTAATGAGGTTTTTACGCCTTTTATTTTGTTATTTTCAACTACAATTCCACTTACCATTTCTTGGTAAAAATCAAGGTTTTCAGTTTTCTCAAGTAGGTTTCTCCAGTGTTCAGAAAACATCATTCTATCACTTTGTACTCTTGGGCTCCACATGGCTGGCCCTTTTGATTTATTTAGCATTTTAAACTGAATGGCAGAAGAATCTGAAACCATTCCACTGTATCCACCTAGTGCATCAATTTCTCTTAAAATTTGTCCTTTAGCAATTCCGCCCATGGCAGGATTACAAGACATTTGAGCAATGTTTTGAAGGTTCATGGTAACCAACAAGGTCTTTTTACCCATGTTAGCGCTTGCCGCTGCTGCTTCGCTTCCTGCATGTCCTGCACCAACTACTATAACATCATATTCTTCTGTAAACATGTTTAAATTTCTTTTTGTTCCACGTGGAACATTTTCATACATTCATCTTCTTTCTTTCGCATGCTTTGTTTTTCTGAATCTGTTTGATCAGTAAAACCCGCACAATGTAATATCCCATGAATCATAACTCTTCTAAGCTCTTCGTGAAAATCTAGGCTTAATTCGGTTGCATTTTCTTTTACCCGGTCAATACTAATGTAGATATCGGTTTGAATGGTTTTGCCTAAACTGTGGTCGAAAGTTATGATATCGGTAAACGTATCGTGATTTAAATACTCCTGATTAATCTTCAATAATTCATCGTCAGAACAAAAGTGATAATTGATTTCAGTATAATCAAAATGAAGATGAGCTATAACTGCTTCAATCCAATTAATGTAAGTTTCAGGTTGTGACAAAGCAAAACCAGTGTTTGAGTCAAAATCAATTATTTTGTTCATTAAAGTATTCTTTAATCAGGTTTTTATACTTGGGCTGCAAAGGTAATTGTTGTCTGTTTAATATTTCAATGCTATTGAAATATTCTTTTGCTCGTTCCAATTCATTTTTTACCTGATTTTCAAACTCTTTTGTATTGGTTTGTGCTTCTCTTTTTTGTTCTTGTCCTTGTTTTTGAGCAGCTTCTTTCAATTTTAATAATTGATGATTAATATTTTTCATTTGTTTTAAAACATCGCTACTGAAGCCTTTTAGCAATAATTCTTCTTCTAGTTGTTCAATACTTTTTCTAAGTTTTCTGGCATCAGGCTCCAAACCTAATTGTTTTATGCGATCTTCAAGTTGTTGTTTTAAGGCTTGCTGTTTTTTATAAATTTCATAAAGCTCACCATTCATTTGTTCATTAAAACCTTCCCTTTCTCCTTTTTGCATTCCATTTTCACCTTCTTTGAAATCGCTTCCGTTTTGTCCTTCTTGACTTTTGCCGTTTTGACCACTATTAGACTGCGATCCTTGGTTTTCTCCGTTGCTTTTACCTTCACCAGAACTTTCTCCTTCTTTCTCTCCTTCTTTACCTTTTCCTTGGCTTTTTCCCATGGCATTTTGCATCTCTTTTTCAAGCTCCTCATGAGATTTTATAATATCTGAAAGCTGTTCTCCTGGCTTATCTCCACTTTGTCCTTTTCCGCTTTTACCGCTTCCGCTGCCGCCAGACATTTGCTGTTGCATTTGGTCTAAAGATGCATCTAGTAAGTTTGCCAGATCGTTAGCATTGGTCATTACATATTGCTGATTGCTTTGTGCTAAACGAATTTTATTTTCTGCTAAACGTTCAAGACTTAAATCTGTATTGTACTGAATATCAGTTATTTTGCTAATTACATTATCGCTAATCATTTGATTTCTAAGTGCTAATGAAAACAAACTGTCATCAATATGTTCAAAATTTTCTCTTAAGTCAGCTTGCTTTCGTAAGTTCTTCGCAAAACGTTTATCGGTATTTGAGTTTTCTGCAAAAGCATTCATCAATTCTTCTTGCTCGAAAGAAAAACGGATTAAATTTTGTAAAATCCGCTTCAGCGTTTCAGCATCTTCAGCTTGTTGAGATTGACCAGCCATCATTAAAGATGCACCCATTTTTTGGCTGAGTTCTTTCATTTTTTTAGAAGCATCTTTTTGTTTTTGTTGTGGACTAGAGCTTCCTGATTGAGAAGGACTATTTTGTTGTTGCTCATTCTGCTCTTGCTTTTCTTGGCTTTTATTGTCTTCGCCCGCTTCATTTTCTCCCTCTTGCTCACTTTCAGAAGATTCTGAATTTTGACCTTCTTCTTCTTCTTCGTTTTCATTTAAAAGACTTGAAGCATCTTCCATATCCTTTTTAATTTCATCTTCGGTCTCTTCATCCCTGAAAATGTCCATTGGCTTTTTAAGATCTGCGTTTTCTTTTTCTAACTTTTCTAATTCTTCTTTTAACTTTTCAAATTCATTATTGAGTTCGTCTTGTTCTTTTTTAGTAGCATTTTCTTTTTCACTTAACTCCTCTTGTTTTTTAGCAAGTTCATTAAGTTCTTCGGCAAGCTGCTCTGTTTTACGCTCTACATAATATCGCTTAGTGAGTTCTAGAAGTTGCTCTAGCGTACGTTCTTGTTTTTTAGTTTCGTTTGCCGCTTGCTTCAGTTTTTCATTCAGCTTTTCATCTTCTAATTTATCTCTATATTTATCTAACTCTTCCATGAGTTTTTCATTCTCCTGCAAGCGTTCTTCGTTTTTTTCTAAACGTTCAATTAAGTCTTCTTTTTTAGCATCTTGGTTTTCGGGTTCAAATTTTTCAAGATTATCTTTTAGCTCTTTGCTATAATTTTCCATCATTTCACGCTGTTGTTGTTGGCGCTTCAAATAATTTTCAATTTTTTTCTTGTCAGAAAATGAAAGTTCTTTTTTCTCTTTTTGTAATTGTTCAATATCCTTTAAGTTGTTAGCGTCTTCTTTTTGTTTCTGAAGCGCTTTTTGCATGCCTTTAATACTTTCACTTTGTTGATTGAGCTTTTCTTTTTTAGCTTCTTGAGCGGTTTTCTTACGATAATTGAAATAAGATGAAGTTGTTTTTTTACTTCCGTTTACAGCATCGTTATCATAGACTTCAAAGTAATAGGTGTAGGTAGTTCCTTCTTGTAACTTTAATTTTGGATTCGGAAAAACATATAAAAATTCAGCATAATTGCCTTTGTTAATTTCAATGGTTTCTATAAGCTTATTGCTTGGGTTTTGAGTTGGGTAGTAAATTAAGTTGAGCTTTTTTAAGCCATAATCGTCGCTTACTTTTCCTTGAAAATAGGTTTTAGAAATTTGTAAACTATCTTTTTTAGAAGCTAGGTTTAAATTAGGATATTCGTCTTTAATTACTTCTAATTGAAAATTGAGTTTCTCGTAATCTTTTCGTGCATCGTTAGAAGTTGATAGTTGGTAATTAATTGAATTTCTAATTTCCTTTTTCAGCTTAAAAACATCACTATTGTTTAATGAAAGTTTGTAAATGCTATCTTGCATTTCTAATGATACGCTTTTTGTATTTGCTGTACTTAATTTCCATTCTACAATTGTGCCTTCTGGTATTTTTGCATTTCCAGTTCCTTTTACCTTTTTAGACGTGCGCTGTGTGTATTTTGGAAACTGTAAGTCTAGATTGATGTCTATAATCTTAGGAACTTCAATTAAATTGATTAGGTAATTTTTAGACTTAACTTCGTTTGCTTTTAATTGAAATTGAATGGGTTTTTTAAGGTTTTCAAAATTATATTCAAATTGACCGGATTGGTTTTTTCGAAGAAAATAAGATTGGTTATTGAATATTATTTGAGCTTCTTCTGGCACCACTTCTCCTTCAGTGAAAACGCTTAACTTAAAGTCTTTTCCTTCTTCGGCTTCTAAATTTGAATTTAAAACCACAAATTGAAAAGGAGCTGGTGGCGTGTAGGCTGTTTTATAATTTACCACACGTTGGTAACTTTCTGTAAATAAATTTAATTTGCCCGAAAGCCAAACCGCTGCAATAATAACAGCAGGTATAATTAAATATTTGGTGTACTTTAAATTGGATTTAAAGTTGATGGCTAGTTGAAAAGGAACTGGCTGAATTTCTTTGGCTTTTTGCTCAATACTAGCGATGATTAAATCTGAATTTTCTCCATTTTCTTTTAGTTGAAGCACATTGGTTAATTTATCACTTACCTGTGGAAAATGTGCACCAATCATACTCGATGCCGTATGAAAATCTAAGCCTTTAGAAAGCTTGAAGAGCTTGAGTAAAGGACGAACAATAAACTGTATAAAAAAGCCAGCTTCTACAAGAATAAATGCCCAGAATAAAATGCTTCTGCCTAGCGGGGTGAGCCAGAAAAAATACTCTAAAGCCACTACCAAGATAAAGTACAACAGGCCCAGAGCAAAAAATAAAATTCCCCCTTTAATAAGTTCATTCACGTAAAATTTACGGATAAACCTTTCTAGTTTTTGGGTAACTTCAAAGTAGTTTTTCATGTAGCTTTCTCAATCTTTGTAAAATTATCAAATTAAGCAGTAAATAAATACTAATAATTTTAAAACTTCTGTAAAATACAAAGGCTAAGTTTATTATTGGATATATTGGTCGTTTTAACAATATTATATTTTTTTATACTTGTACTTATTCTTCAAATCATTAAAAATTTCTATTATAAATATTCCAATAAAATTATTTCTTTATATTTGGTTGTAAATAATTATATATCAGATTTTTAAACTAATTTTGAAAACATTAATTATCCGTTTACAAACACTTACAAACGAAAATAAAAGTAAGTAAGTGGTTGATAACCGAATGAAACAGACTTGCCATTACATCTTTGCAGTGTCGAAAAAACGGCAAAACGTAAATTTTATTAACCTTTAAATACAAAATTATGAGCTTACGTAATCAAGTACAATTAATCGGAAACTTAGGAAATGATCCAGAAATCATTAAATTAGACAGCGGTAAAAAATTAGCTAAATTTAGTATTGCTACAAACGAATCGTATACCAACAAAGATGGTGAACGCGTAACGGAAACAGAATGGCACAATATTGTAGCTTGGGGAAAAACAGCAGATATTATTGAAAAATATGTTGGTAAAGGAAAAGAAGTAATCTTAAAAGGAAAATTGACAACTCGTTCTTATGAAACTAAAGAAGGAGAAAAACGCTACACTACAGAAGTGGTTTGTGATGAAATAGTAATGTTAGGCAATAAATAGAAATTTATTTGTAAACTTCTAAAGCGCTTTGAATAGGTAAAATAAAACTTACTTATTTAAGGTGCTTTTTTATGTTTTGGTGAGTTTGATTATTCGATTTACCACTGCATCAAAATCTACACTATCAATTACATTTTCGTAGCCTTCAATCATTTTGTTTCCATAAATGGATAAAGGCAATAAGGGATACTTTTTTAAATCGGCTAAAAATTGATTCTCTTTTGGTTGTAAAAAAGGCGCATAACCAGCAAAGGGATGAGTTCCTCCCCAGATGGTAATTACAGGCACGCCATACATGGCAGCTAAATGTCCGTTCCCACTATCCATAGACAGCATTAGGTCTAAATTAGAAATTAAACTTAACTCTTCTTGAAAAGAGAATTTTCCTGCTGCGCTAAAGCTATTTTGAAATTCAGATGAAAGATTAGCTAAATCTTCTACTTCTTTCTCTCCTCCACCGAAAAGTACTACTTTTAAATGCGGTGCTTTTTTTTGAAGCATTTTTAAAATGAGTTTTGTTTTTTCTAAAGAAAGTCTTTTTGATCGATGGGCAGCAAAAGGTGCAAAGCCTAAAAGTTGATTTGTTGAAGAAAATTGGATTTCATTTTTAATATGTTCTCCAATGTCTTCTTTTGCCTTTGTATTTTGTTTAGAAAGCGCTACAGGATAGCCTAAACGGCTAAACACATCTGCATAACGCTGATGCGAAGTCTTCAGTTGCTTAAATACTTTGTTGGTGGTTCGGGTTAATGCTTTTTTGCTTTTTCTACCTTTTCTTATTTTTTCGTTTTTAAGTCCACGCATACTCAATACCCTTCTTAAAATCTTTGACCGAAGCACATTATGCACATCTGCGATAGCATCAATACGATTAGGAATTTCTGTAGCTAAACGTAATATTCCTGGTAAACTTTTATGTTTTCCGCGCGTATCGGCAATTTGTACATCTACATTGGGTATGTCTTCAAAAAAAACAGTAAACATCGCTTTGGTGAGAATACGTAAACGAAGGTTTGGGTATTTTTGAGTTAAAGCAATTACTACAGGAACAAGCATAGCAACATCACCCATAGCAGAAAGCCGTATGACAAGTAGATGTTGCTCTTTTTGCATAACTTATTTTTTACTACGTAAAACAGGATTCATTTCGTCGTCGTTGTACATTTTCATTTGTTTGTACACTTTCATGTATTTTTCACCATTTTCAATATCTTCTAAAAGTTGATCGATGGCTGTAGATAAATCGGTTCGTTGTTCTAATAAAATATTTAATTTGGCTTTACAGGCCATTTGGTGTTTTTGGTCAGCGTCTTTTCGGTTAGCTTCTTCATTCATGTGATAAATTTTGAGCGCAAGGATTGAAAGACGGTCAATACCCCATGCAGGACTTTCGGTATTGATTTTTGCATTTGGCTTTACTTCTACATTTTTATATTTTTCTAAAAAATAGTTATCAATGTATTCTACGGTATCGGTTCGATCCTGATTAGACGCATCGATTTTACGTTTTAAGCTCAATGCTTCATCGGGATTTATATTTGGGTCTCTTATTAAATCTTCGAAGTGCCATTGTACAGTGTCTATCCAACATTTTCTATACAATAGATGTTTTATAGTTTGCGATTTTGCATCATAAGGGTTGCTAAAGTCTTGGTCTACGCTATCTATAACATGATATTTTTCGATAACTTCAATAAAGATTTGATTTGCCTTTTCTGAAAACATAAAAATTAAATTTAGTTCTACAAAGATAGGCTTTACAAGCGAAATGAATACATGAGTTTAACAGCTTGGTAATAAGAGAAAAAATAATTTGATACTTCTACTAATAAGCAACTTCCATAAACAAGACTATACTAAAATAAAGAAAGAGCTAAAGCTGAATATAATTAAAATAGCAAAAAGAGCTTCTTTTAAAACAGGTTTCATTTTAAGTTGAAAAACGCTTCCAGCCAACATGCTTAAAGGAATTAACGAAACACCAATAGCACTCACATCGTGCTGTTTTGTAAAAAACCAACCCGCACTTATGAGTAGAAATGTAAAAATTAAAATGAGCATACTGGTTTTTAAAGCTAAAGCAACCTTACTTAAAATTTTACTGGAAGCTATTAAAATAAATAGACTAAAGATGATGTAAATGCTTAAGAATAATCTGTTTACTTCCCAAACTAAACTTATATTACTCCAACCAAAACCTTGATATTTTTCATAAAAATAGATCCACTCATCACTATTTATAATATGAAAAGCACTAAAAATAAAAGCTCCTGACAACCAGGCGAATAACGGAATAAAAAAGTTTTTAGGATCATATAATGTATATTCTATAATGGCATAAAATACCACCAACATAAGCAACATTAAATGGGGTTGAAATAAGCTAGCTACAAAAAACCATAAAGAAGCATCGAATATTTTTTTCTTCGGATCAATTTGAGTTTTTAAACTAATAATTCTTCTTAAACCTAAACTCACAAAAAAAGCTGCCAAAAGTGGAGAGTAATCTAAGTAAAAGCTCGGAATAGAAGTAATTAGCATTACAAAAGCAAAAACAGCATAAGCATTTGTGCCATTAATCTTATTTCGTTTTACTATAAAATTGACTCCAAAAAACAAGATTAGAATGATTAAATACTTTCCTATTAAAGCAAAAATGCTTGTATTTAGAGTTGCTGTAGCATCAATCCAATAGTGAATACTTAAATAACTTACTAAACTTAAAAAAACAATGGGTTTAGAATTACCCAAAAACCTTGATAACATTATTTTAATTCTTATTTTTGCAAGGTAATTATTAGTTTTAGAAATTATGAAAGAATTTTTTGAAGGAATAGAGAGTTTATTTGAAGAAGTCCTTTTTTTACCTTTAGACATGCTTAGAGAGATGCAAGAATCATCTTGGTTTGCAGCTAACGGCCTAAACTGGCTATTCATGCTAATTGCATTTGTTGCTTTTTTATATTGGATGAAACAGTTAAACAACTACAGCAATCAAAATGACGATAGAACTGACGTAAAAGCACATTCTTACTTAGGAAAGTAAAATTTGTTTTTATGTATTTATAAACAGACTTAGGATAAATCTTTTCCTAAGTCTGTTCTGTAATATTTCCCTTCGAAATTAATTTTTTCTGCGTTTGCGTAAGATTGCTTTAAAGCTTCTGCATAATTATTCCCAAAACTAGTAATCGCTAAAACTCTCCCGCCATTCGTAACAAGCTTACCGTCTTCTGTGATTTTAGTTCCTGCATGAAATACTTGACTATTTTCAACTGTTTCTAAACCAGAAATTGCTTTCCCTTTTTCATAAGCTTCAGGATAACCACCAGAGACCAACATTAATGTTGTAGCTGTTTTAGGTTCAATTTCTAGGTTTACTTCATTCAATTTTTGTTCATCTAGCAAATTTAAAACTTCAACTAAGTCATTTTTAATTCTTGGAATTACGACTTCAGTTTCAGGGTCACCCATTCTTACATTGTATTCAATTACGTAAGCTTTATTTGCTACCTTCATTAAACCAATAAAAATAAATCCTTTATAATCAATATTTTCTTTTGCTAAACCTTTAACGGTTGGCTGTATAATATCTTGATCTACATGTTGCATAAAAGCATCGTTAGCAAATGGAACCGGAGAAATGGCACCCATTCCACCTGTATTTAAGCCAGTATCGCCTTCGCCAATGCGTTTGTAATCTTTGGCGTTGGGTAAGGTGATGTAGTTTTTTCCATCGGTTAGTACAAAAACACTCAGCTCAATACCTGAAAGAAATTCTTCTATTACCAGTTTTTCTGAAGCTTTACCAAATTTGCTGCCAGTTAACATGGCTTTAATTTCTGCTTCTGCTTCAGTTTTGTCTTCTATAATTAAAACGCCTTTTCCTGCAGCAAGGCCGTCTGCTTTAAGCACGTAAGGAGCTTGCATTTCATTTAAAAACAGCTTAGCATCTTCAACTTGACTTTTATCAAAGCTTTTGTATTTGGCAGTAGGTATATGATGATTACTCATAAATTCTTTTGCACGTTCTTTACTGCCTTCTAAGACCGCACCTGCTTTTGATGGACCAATTACTTTTATATGTTGTATTTCTTTGTCTGCATTTACAAAATCGGTAATTCCGTTAACCAGAGGATCTTCTGGTCCCACCACCAACATTTCAATTTTTAAATTGAGAATTTCCTTTTTAATAGCTTCAAAATCATTTACATTAAGCGAAATATTTGTAGCCATATCTTGTGTTCCTGCATTTCCAGGAGCAACATATAAATTTGTACACAGTGGGCTACTTGCTAACTTAACTGCTAAAGCATGTTCTCTACCTCCACTACCTAATAAAAGAATATTCATTTTAAAACAATTTACAAATTGCCCCAAAAGTAAATCTTTGTAAATTGGCAACGAATTATTTTGAAGAAAATCTAATGAATCTATTGAACTTTTCTCTTCTTTTGAAGGGATTTCCTATGAAGGAAGCAGAAAAAGAGTTTCAGCATATTTTGTCTATTTCAGATGAAGCTTATCCCAGCTACCTTGAAGATAAAAAAAACGAAATTCTTCAATTTCATTTTCATCATAATTCAACTTACAAGAAGATGCTTGGTGGCAAACTTCCTGAAAAATGGGAAGATGTTCCTGTTATGACCAAACAAGATTTGCAAAAACCACTTCAGCAACGTTTAAGCAGCGGGTATTCCAAAAAAAATATATTTGTAAATAAGACTTCAGGTTCAAGCGGAAACCCATTTATTTTTGCGAAAGATAAATTTTGTCATGCCTTAACTTGGACGCATATTTTTTCTAGGTACAAACTGCACAATATCATTCCAAACCAATCTTTTGAAGCTCGATTTTATGGTATTCCAAAAGATTTTATGGGTTATCAAAAAGAACGCTTGAAAGATAAAATGGCAGGGCGATTTCGTTTTAATATTTACGATTTGAGTGATGCTATTTTAGCTGAATTTGCTGAAGAATTTAAACACAAAAAATTTGATTACATCAATGGTTACACCAGTTCTATTGTACAGTTTGCTAAATATGTTTTGAGTAAGCAAATCAATATGAAGCAAATGTGTCCAAGCTTAAAACTGTGTATTGTTACTAGCGAAATGCTTTTTGATGAAGATAAAAAAATCCTTGAAAAAGCTTTTCAAGTTCCTGTTGTAAATGAATATGGTGCTAGCGAGTTAGACTTAATTGCGTTTCAAAACCCACAAGATGAATGGGAAGTGAATAGTAAAACAATTTGGGTTGAAATTCTAAATGATGAAAATAAACCAGTTCCTTTAGGGGAAGAAGGAAATGTAGTGATTACTTCTTTGTATAACAAAGCACATCCATTTATTCGTTATAAAATTGGCGATGTTGGAATTTTAGATGAAAATAGTACAGCTAAAAAACCCTTGCTTAAAAAACTTATTGGAAGAACAAACGACTTTGCTGTTTTACCAAGTGGTAAACGCGTACCTGGCCTAACTTTTTACTACGTTACCAAGTCAGTTATTGAAGATAAAGGTATTGTAAAAGAAATTAAAGTACTACAAAAAACAAAGTCTCATTTTGAAGTTCAATATGCGGCTGACCGAGAATTGAATAACCAAGAAATCAACGCCATTGAAAATGCAATGACCAAATATTTAGAACCCAATTTACAAATCGAGTTTGTTCAATTAAACAAGTTAGAACGGTCCAAAAGCGGCAAACTGAAACAATTTACTTCACTACTTTCGTAGTTTCTTTTACTTCAGCTGCTTGCATGAATTCTTCAGCTTTTTCTACCATATTTTTACTACCGCAGAAAAACGGTGCTCGCTCATGTAGCTCTGTTGGGTTTATATCCATAATTCGTTGAAAGCCATTACTAGCTTTCCCTCCAGCCTGCTCGGCAATAAATGCCATAGGATTGCATTCATAGAGTAAACGAAGCTTCCCATTGTTGGCTTTTGCACTTTTAGGATACATGTAAATGCCACCTTTAATCATATTTCTATGAAAATCTGAAACTAAGGAACCAATATACCTAGAAGTGTAAGGTCGGTTTCCTTCTTCTGCTTGACAATATTTAATATAATCTTTTACCCCTTGTGGAAAATGCACGTAATTACCTTCATTAATGGAATAAATATTTCCGTCTTCTGGAAATTTCATGTTCGGGTGACTCAAATAATAAGTGCCAATAGCTGGGTTTAAGGTAAAGCCATTTACTCCGCAGCCGGTTGTATAAACTAACATGGTAGAAGTTCCGTAAATAATGTAACCCGCTGCTACTTGCTTATTTCCAGGTTGTAGAAAGTCTTCCATTTCTACTGGAGTTCCTTCAGGAGTAACTCTTCTGTAAATTGAAAAAATAGTTCCAACCGAAACATTTACATCAATATTGGAGCTTCCATCTAAGGGGTCCATTAAAACCACGTATTTATTGTTGTGTTTCTCATTTTGACCTTGTATGGTGATGTAATTGTCGTTTTCTTCTGAAGCAATACCACAAACAATTTCTCGATTAATTAAGGTTTGTATAAAGGTTTCGTTGGCATACACATCCAATTTTTGCTGTTGCTCACCTTGAATATTTTCGCCACCTGCTGCTCCTGTAATATCTACTAATCCGGCTTTATTGACTTCGTGATTTACCACTTTTGCCGCCAGACGAATAGAGTTAATTAACCTAGACAATTCTCCAGATGAATACTGAAAAGATTCCTGATTTTCTATAATAAATTCTCCTAAGGTTTGGTTAGTTCTTTCCATTTACGAAAACGATTTAGTTATGTGCAAAAATAGAAAAACCAATAGTTTATAAAACTTTTTATCAAGTTTAAATCAAATAAAATTTTGACTTTCAATCCAAACGCTTAACATGATGCTTTTCAATATTCAAATATTAGAAATTGATATATTGCCACACTGGCATATTGTTTTTTGTTATATAGAAAAATTGTTAATACTAATAAATGAAAACATTTTCAAATCATCAAATTGATATATTATCAAATTTTCAAATTGCTACATTACTACATTGTTATATTAGCTTGTTGACACATTGTTAATTGAAGCGCTTTCAAACTAAATAATTTCCCAATTGGTACATTTAATTCCTACTTTTGAATCAGAAATTTAAATAATTATGGATTTTGAAATTCGCTGGGCAACCCCAAAAGATATTCCAGCCATCTTGCAACTTATTGAAGAATTAGCAGTCTATGAAAAGGAACCTGATGCAGTAGAAGTAACCGAAGAAATACTTTATCAGTATGGTTTTAGTGAAGAAGCTTTTTTTAAGTGCTACGTTGCTGAATTTAGAAAAGAAATTATAGGGATGGCTTTATTTTATCCCCGATTTTCTACCTGGAAAGGAAAAAGCATTCACTTAGAAGACTTAATCGTCACTGAAAAGATGCGAAAAAAAGGAGTAGGAAAAGTATTACTAGATAAAGTAGTTGAATACGCACATGAGCAGAAATTGAAACGCGTAGAATGGGTGGTGTTAGATTGGAATACGCCCGCAGTAGAATTTTACAATTCCTATGGAGCCAACGTAATGCAAGAATGGAATACGGTTCACTTAGACGAAGAAGGAATTAAAAATACAGTAAATAAATCTAATATATAATTAATTAATAATGCAAGTTTTTAAATTTGGTGGAGCATCGGTAAAAGATGCAGAAGGAGTAAAAAATGTAGCCCGTGTAATGCAACTCATGGGCGCAGAAAATAAAGTAATGGTGGTTTCTGCTATGGGAAAAACAACCAATGCTTTAGAACACATTATTAAGTTATATTTCGACAAAAAGCCAGAATTAAAACAAGCTTTAGAAGCTTTAAAAAAATATCATTATCAAATTTTAGAAGGATTATTCAGTTCTAAGAATCATCCAGCTTACACCAGGCTTAATTATTTTATGGACGAGCTAGAAATTTTTCTTGATCGAAATAAATCACCCAATTACGATTATGTGTACGACCAAGTAGTTTGTTTTGGCGAACTGATTTCTACTTCTTTAGTAAGCCAATATTTAAAAAGTGTAGGTATGAAAAACACTTGGTTAGATTGCCGTAATTTAATTGATACTGACGATACTTATCGGGATGCGAAGGTAAATTGGCAGCGCACTCAGACCAAAATTAAAGCTCATGTTGATGAAGGTGAATTGTTTATTACTCAAGGATTTATAGGTTCTGATGAAAATAATTTTACAACTACTTTAGGAAGAGAAGGGAGTGACTATACCGCTGCTATTTTTGCTTATTGTTTAGATGCAGAAAATGTGAGTATTTGGAAGGATGTACCTGGCGTTTTAAATGGCGACCCCAACGTGTTTAAAGACACGGTTTTACTGAATAAAATCTCTTATGAAGAAGCCATTGAGTTGGCGTTTTATGGCGCTTCGGTAATTCACCCGAAGACTTTGCAGCCGCTTCAACAAAAGGAAATTCCATTGTTTGTGAAATCGTTTTACCAACCTGAAAATGAAGGGACAGCGGTGAAAAGAGCCAATTTAATTGAACCTTTGGTACCTTGTTATATCGTTAAAAAGGATTTGGTTTTGCTGTCTCTTTCTGCCTTAGATTTTTCATTTTTTGTAGAAGAAAACATGAGCGAAATTTTTGCTTTGTTCCATAAATATCAAATTAAAGTCGACTTGATTCAGAATTCAGCTATTAGTTTTTCGGTTTGTGTAGACAATAAATTCAATAATATCGACAAGCTGATTGAATTTCTGAAAGCCAAATTTAAAGTGTCTTTCAATAAAGGAGTTTCGTTGTACACCATTCGTCATTTTGATGAAGAAGCCATTAATCGAATTGAAAAAGATAAAGATGTTTTATTAAAGCAAACCACTCGAGAAACTATTCAGTTTGTGGTGAAGGAGTAGGGTTTAATTTTCTAATGTGTAAATGGGATAATTTGAAAATGTGATAATGTAGCAATGTTTAAATGTAACGATGTATCAATTTGTTATGTTTTAATTTGAAATTACATTTTCTAAAAGGCTATCAAAATTCACCTTAATTATCATTCGCAAACCATTCGGCAAAAGCGGTTTCAGTTTCACGGAGTTTTAAAGAAAAAAGTTGCATTCCTTCAGGAAGTTTAGTTGAAATGCGTTGAGCAAAATCTTCAATCATTTTTTCGCTGGTGGGTTGATAGTTTACAAGTACTACATTATTTCCAGAAGCTTCAAGTTGTTTCGCTAATTCAATATGCGGCGTATTTTTATTCAAAATAATAGCGTGGTCCCAAACATCGACCACTTCCTTTTTTACAATTTGCTTCAAATCTCCAAAATCGATTACCATTCCGCATTTTACATTTTCGGTATCGCTAATAGGTTCGCCAATAACGGTTACATCTAACTTATAACTGTGTCCGTGAATGTTTCTGCATTTACCATCGTAATTGTATAAGGCATGTGCCGTTTCAAAAGTAAATTGTTTGGTAATTCTAATCTTAGACATAAAGCAAATTTAAAATCGCAAAGATAGTAGTTTCAATTGGTGTAAAAGAACAGGAGAGACTTAAAAAAACCGACTTTAAAAAAGTGAATTATAAATTATAACCACTCCAAAAAATTATCTTTATGTACAACTTGGAATGAAGAATCTGGATAGGCTTTTTTCCATTGCATAGGAGGTTTTACATCTTTATTTTTCCATTTGAATTCATAACCAAATAATTTCCCATCTCTCTCTTCAACCCAATCTATTTCTTGCTGGTCATAGGTTCTCCAAAAATAATTATTTGCCCATAACCTGTTATATTCTTGATATTTTAACCTTTCAGATATCAAATAATTTTCCCATAAGGCACCGATATCATTTCGCATTTCAATGGGGTTAAAGTTAGAAATCACAGCATTTCTTATACCATTATCTAGAAAATACCACCTTGAATTTTTTGTTATTTCCTTTCTCAGGTTTCGGCTAAAACCATGAACTTTATGAAGTATAAATACTTTCTGTAATAGTTCTAAATACTTTTCAACTGTATTTTTGCTTATGCCTAGTTGTTTGCCTAATTCTTGCATAGAAACTTCTCCGCCAATCTGAAAAGCGATGAGTTTTAATAGATTAAAAATAACATGTGAATTTTTGATACTTTCAAAAACCAAAATATCCTTTAAAAGATAGGAGCTCACCATTTCTTTTAAATAGTCTATTTTATCTTCTTTATTAGGTATTTGAAGAAGCTCAGGATAATTGCCAAACACCAAACGGTGTGCTACATTTTCTATTTTTGAAACATTGTTTTCAACCTGATTAAATTCATGCTCTGATAAAGCAAAAAGGTTGAAACTGTACTTTCTACCAGTAAGCGGCTCTCCTGCATCTTTATATAAGTCAAATGAAGATGAACCGGTTATTAATACTTTTAAGCCATCAATGGAATCGACCATAAGTTTAAGCTTCAAGCCAATTCCTGGTATTTTTTGTGCTTCATCTATATGAAGAAATTTATAAGAGCCTAGAACTTTTTTATAGTTTTCTACACTTCTTTTGCTTAATATTTCATGTGTATTGATGTCTTCTCCATTTAAACTCAAAACGGGTTCATCAATTTGCTTCAAAACTTCATTGGCCAATACGGTTTTACCAACTCTTCTAGCTCCTAATATGAATACTACTTTGTTTGGCTGAAGCTTTTTCAAAATAATTTCCGTCAAGTCTCTGACTAAATAATGCATAATTGCGTCATGTTAATGACGCAATTTACATAAAATTGATTAAACTACTTGAAAAATTGAAATCAATTATCACTTGTGTGTAGTAAAATAAATGGATAAATACCTGATTTTACGTAAAGAAAATAAAACTGAATGCCCTAAAGCAAAGGCTTATATGGTTTTGCCAAACAAGTAAAGTTAGAAAGCTTAGTTAGCTTAGGCACTTATAATGATGAAGCTAATTCGTCTTCACACGTTTTTTCTTATTCGAAAGATAAACACCCGCTAAAATAATACCGCCAGCGGCTAATTGAAGTAAACTAAATTCTTCGCCATCTAAAAGTCCCCAAAATAAAGCTACAACAGGAATAAGATAAGTAACTGAAGTAGAAAAAACAGGATCTGACAATTGTATGAGTCGGTTAAAAATAATCTTAGCTACAGCTGTTCCTAAAATAGCCAAAACAGAAACATAAATAAGTGAGACTTGCACTTCTTCTTGAATAAGAAAATCTTCATTAAAGAAACCTGTAAAATATAATATGGCCAGAGAAGGAAATAATAAAATGATAAACGAACCTGTGGCAATGCCTAAAGCCGAAATACCGCCTAAGTAAGACTTTATAATATTTGCATTAAAAGCATACATTAATGAAGCTATAATAGGCAAAACAGCATACCAATAATTTTGATTAGGATTTAATGAAGCTCCCGCTAAAATTAAAGCTACAGAACCCACTAAGCCTACTAAAACTCCCCAAAATTGCTTCTTAATAAATGTAGCACCAAAAAAGAACAACCCAATTATTAAGGCTAATAAAGGAACAGTGGAATTTAAAATAGCGGCAATCGCAGAGTCGATTTCGGTTTCTGCGTAAGCAAATAAAAAAGTAGGAAAAAGCGAACCTATAAACCCAGAAATGGCAATCCATTTCCATTGCTTTTGGCGTATTTGCTTCACTTTTTTAAAACCAATGGCAATTAAAACAACTGAAGTTAAAGCCACTCTAAAAGAACCAAGTTGTAAAGGTGTTAAACCTACAAGAGCACGCTTAATTAAAATAAAAGAGCTACCCCACAAGAGCGCCAAAAGAATTAAATAAAGCCATTTAAGCTGGTGATTTCCCAAAACAAATTTTTTGCAAAAATGATGTTTTAATTAAGAAGGCAATCTACTATTGAAACTTAATTAACAAAGCTTATTTCCACGTAGTGGTTTCCATAATGTGGCGGATGTCTTTTTTTAGATACTCTGCCGCTGGTAAAATAGAGTCGTAATTAGGAGTGGCATTAAAGTAAATAGAACCGGTTATAAAGTGCTGCGTACTATCAGTTAGGTAAAACTGTGCCTGAGAAGCTGCATCTCCAACTACTTCATAAAAAACACCATATGTGTTTTTAGCTGGGTTTATATATTCACTAGACTTTATATTATCAGCTTTTACTGAGTGTTCTAGGGGTAATTTTTGGGCGTCTATTAAATACTTTTCTAGATTGTTGTCAATTTTATTGTAGGTAATAAAAATGGTTCCCTTTTGTTTAGGATAGTAAATATTGGTCCAACAATTTTTTGCTACTCTAGGTTTTTGCAGTCGAGCTGAAGAATTAATTTCAAATTGATAATTACAACCATTTAAAGTTGCTATTTTGTAATTAGCATCATCGTAATTTAAAGCTAAATGTGCCTTGGGTTTGGGTTGTACTTCATGTTTAGAACATCCTAAAAAAACTACGACTAAAATGAAACTTAAAACTAAAAATTTTGGTTGCATTACGAGTTTACTTTTACTTTAATTTGTTTAATACGTTTTTGGTCTAAAGCCTCAATGGTAAAAGTGTAATTGTCAAAATTAAGAATCTGATTAATTTTTGGAAAACTCTTAGCGACTTCTAACACAAAACCTGCTATGGTTTCTGCTTCTCCTTTATTTTCTTCAAATAAAGCCTCTTTATCTTCATCTAATTTTAAAATGTGATAAAAATCTTTCAAGGTTGTTTTTCCTTCAAATACATACGTACTGGTATCTAATTTTGAGAAAATGATATCGTCATCGTCAAATTCATCACTAATATCTCCAACAATTTCTTCAATAATATCTTCCAGACTAATTAAGCCGCTTGTACCGCCATATTCATCTACCACAATAGCTGAATGTATTTTTTTCTCTTTAAATTCATTCAGTAAATCATCTAGCTTTTTGTTTTCGGGAACAAAATAAGCTTCACGAATTAAGTTTTGCCACTTAAAATCTTTTTTATGAATGTATTTCAGTAAATCTTTAATATAAAGTAAGCCTTGTACTTCATCTATACTTTCTTTGTAAACAGGAATACGTGAGTATCCATTCTCAGCTATTTTTTTTAATACCGTCTCAAAATCTTCTTCAATTTCTAAAGCAAAAATATCGAGTCGAGGTTGCATAGCTTGTTTAGCATCTATATTACCAAACGAAACGATGCCTTGTAATATTTTCTTTTCTTCGTTAGAGGTGTCGTCTTCACTGGTTAACTCTAAAGCTTGAGAAAGTTGGTCTATGCTTAAGTTGCTTTTTTGCTTTCCGAAGTTTTTTTCTAAAAAACGGGTTGTGTTTCGCATGGGAATACTCAACGGAGAAATTAATTTATCTAAGAACGAAAGCGGAAAAGCCATAAACTGAGCAAACTTTACATTATTTCGATTAGCGTAAACCTTAGGAAGAATTTCACCAAAGAATAAGATTAAAAAAGTAACCACAATAACATCAATCCAAAAGACTAGGCTCACTCCAAATAATAAGTAATCGTTATTACCATGAACTAAACTGCTTATTGAACTATACAACAGCACAATTGCAATGTTTATAAAGTTGTTAGCTACTAGAATTGTGGCTAATAATTTTTTTGGACGATCTAATAGATGAACTAGTATTTTTTCTTTTTCAGATAATTCACCATAGGTATTAAAGTCGGTTGGCTTTAAAGAAAACAATGCCACTTCAGACCCAGAAATTAATGCTGAGCATATCAATAAAACGAAAAAAAACACAAGACTTATAATCTGGGTAAAATCAATTGCAAAAAACAATATCTGGGGGTCAGGTTCCAAAATCTATCGGTTTAGTTAAAAGGGAAGGTCATCATCTTCTTCATTATTCTGAGGAATTGAAGCGGATGGTTTAGCCACATTTGGTTGACTAGCAGTAGACTGCTGTGGAGCTGTATTTTGTTGGTTTGGCATTGCTGCAGAGCCAGACTGTTCCTTAGGCGTTAAAAAGGTAAATTCTGTGCAATGTATTTCTGTGCTGTAGCGATCCATGCCTTTATCGTCTTGCCATTTTCGGGTTTTAATTCTTCCTTCGATGTAAACTTTATCACCTTTTTTTAAATATTTCTCACATATTTCTGCAGCTTTATTTCTAACCACTACATTATGCCATTCTGTATTGCTAACACGCTCACCAGAAGATTTGTTAACATATTCTTCGTTTGTAGCTAGTGGAAATCGCCCAATACAAGCATTTTCATCAAAATAATGCATTTTTACATCGTCACCTGTGTGCCCTATTAGCATTACTTTATTTAACGTACCAGCCATAATTTAATTTTAGGTAAAAGTAAGAAAAAGTTTTTAGCTGTTAAAGCAAGAAATCTTTTATAAAATTAGCAATTAAAACAGGAACTGGTAGTTTTTCTAATTCCGCAAGTTTAGTAAGCTGCTGGTGATTTTCGAGTTCTTTTTTTTCAACTTTAGCAACTTCAGCTAAGTAAAAATTGGCAATCAATTTTCGATGTGATAAATTATGAACAATAGGCTCTTGATTCATTTTCTTTAAAGTTGAATTTTTAAAGTTGAATAATTTTTCATATTCGTCTTCTACAACCTGAATATTGGGCTCTTTATTTTGTTCAACTACAGGAAATTCAAATAAATTTTCCCAGATTCCTTTCCCTTTTCTTTGTTGAAGTATTGTTTTTTTAAAATCGTCTACAATTACGTAATACGACAAATAACGAGTTTGAACTTTAGTTTTTTTAAGCTTTACAGGTAATTGTTCTACCATTCCTTGCTGAAAAGCTACACACTTAGATTGTAAAGGACACAGGTTGCAATACGGATTTTTGGGTTTGCATTGTAAAGCACCAAATTCCATAATAGCTTGATTATGTTGCGCTGGTTTTTTAGCATTTAATACTAGCTGAGCCTTTTCTTGTATTAATGTTTGACCTACTTTTTCATTTACAGCTTCATCTATACCAAAGAAGCGAGAAAGCACTCTATTTACATTGCCATCTACAACAGGAGTTGCTTCATTAAAGGCAAACGAAGCAATGGCACTAGAGGTATAATCGCCAACTCCTTTAAGTTTGAGCAATTCTTTTTTAGTATCAGGAAATTGGCCGCCTAATTCATTAGAAACAAATTGAGCTGTTTTATGTAAATTTCTTGCTCTAGAATAATAGCCTAAGCCTTGCCACAACTTCAGCACTTTTTCTTCATCTGCTTTTGCTAAATCGTGCACGGTAGGAAAATGCTCTAAAAACCTTAAGTAATAAGGCAAGCCCTGGTTAACGCGTGTTTGCTGTAACATAATTTCGCTCAGCCAGATATGGTAAGGGTCTTTGGTATTTCTCCATGGCAAATCACGTTTATGTGTATTGTACCATTGTATAATTTGATTAGAAAAATACATTTAATTTGGGTTTTTGCCACAATGATAAACCTTATTTATCTACTATTTAGCAAATTGAGTTGAAATATTGAATTATAATTATGTATATTTGCGCTCGCAAAATAAAAATAAACCCCTTAAATTAAAAGATTATGACAAAAGCTGATCTTGTACTTAATATATCAGAAAAATTAGGTTTAGAAAAAAATGATGTACAGGCAACCTTAGAGCATTTTATGGAAGAAGTAAAAGGTTCTTTAGAAAAAGGTGACAATGTATATTTGAGAGGCTTTGGTAGCTTTATTGTAAAAACTAGAGCAGCTAAAACAGGTAGAAACATTTCTAAAAATACAACTATAAAAATACCTGCACATAACATTCCAGCATTTAAGCCTGCAAAAGTATTTTTAGAAGGTGTAAAGTCTAACGTAGAAGTAAAAGAATAAATAGAATATTAATCTCTAAAAATTAAATGTATGCCAAGTGGTAAAAAGAGAAAAAGACATAAGGTAGCAACTCACAAACGCAAGAAGCGTAGTAGAGCTAACCGTCACAAAAAGAAAAAGTAGTTGTTCTCAACTACTTTTTTGTATTTCATAAGTTCTTTGACATCGAAATTCTTAACAGAAGAATTTCACCGGTTTCGACTTAAAATAAGTCGATAAAATGTTTAATCCATTCCGATAATTTCGGAATAAAAATCTTATTAGCATGAAAAAGGAATTAATAGTTAGATCAAGTTCCGATGCTGTGGATTTTGCTTTATTAAAAGACGGACGACTAGTTGAACTTCATAGGGAAACTGAAGATAATAAATTTGCGGTAGGCGATATATTTTTAGCTAAAATTAGAAAAGCCTTACCTGGTCTTAATGCTGCGTTTGTAGATGTAGGATACGAAAAAGATGGTTTTTTACACTATCACGATTTGGGTCCCCAAGTAAAAACGATGCTAAAATATATTAAAGGCGTTGGTGCTAACAAAATCAAAGACTTTTCTTTAAAAAATCATTCTTTTGAAGAAGATATTGAAAAAAATGGAAGCATTGCAGATGTACTTCACTCCAACCAATCCATATTGGTTCAAGTTGTAAAAGAACCTATTTCTACCAAAGGACCAAGATTAAGTTCAGAATTATCCTTAGCAGGTAGATATATAGTTTTAGTACCTTTTTCAGATCGTATTTCAGTTTCACAAAAAATTGAAAGCAAAGAAGAAAAAAGCAGACTAAAACGCTTAGTAAAAAGTATAAAACCAAAAGGATTCAGCGTAATCATTAGAACTGTTGCAGAAGGAAGAAAAGTAGCAGAAATAGACCGCGATTTACAAAACTTGTTAAGTCGTTGGGAGAAACTTTGTAAAAAAATACCAAAGGCTAAACCGCCATCTAAAGTATTAGGTGAGCTTAACAAAGCTTCATCAATACTTCGCGATATTTTTAATGATACCTTCACTTCTATATGTGTAGATGAAGAAGACGTATTCGACCAAATAAAAGATTACGTAAAAAGTATTTCTCCAGATAGAGAATCCATTGTAAAACATTACAACACTAAATTACCCATTTTTGAAAAATTCAATATAGAACGTCAAATAAAGACTTCTTTTGGTAGAACTGTTACCATGAAAAAAGGAGCTTACTTAGTTATCGAACATACAGAAGCAATGCACGTAATAGACGTGAATAGCGGTAACCGAAGTAATAAAGCAAAAAACCAAGAAGATACTGCACTCGAAGTAAATATGATTAGTGCCAATGAAATTGCAAGACAATTACGCCTCCGCGATATGGGAGGGATTATTGTAGTCGATTTTATTGATATGCATAAATCTGAAAACCGAAAAAAATTATACGATTATCTTCGTGATGAAATGAGCGATGATCGGGCAAAACACAAAATATTACCACCGAGTAAATTTGGTCTTGTACAAATTACAAGACAACGTGTACGCCCAGAAATTGACATCAAAACTAGGGAAAAGAACCCTAATGAAAACGGTGAAGTTGAAGCACCAATTGTTGTGGTAAATAAAATTAATGTAGACTTACTCAAAATCATTAAAAAGAATCACAAAAAAATAACGCTTACTACACATCCGTTTATAGCTGCTTATTTAACACGCGGATTTCCGTCACCTA
>CBFIGU010000019.1:0-35508 GCA_965662165.1 Psychroflexus sp. | reverse complement strand
AAACTTTAAATTTCTCTACATCATTTTGATTTATTCTCTTTTCTATATAATCAATATCTGAATAATAAATTTTTTTGGGTTCTTCATTCTTACTTTCTTTCACCAATAAATATTCTTTATCCCGTTTTATAAAAACTGGCTTTTTGGAATCATTTTTTGTTTTTAAATAAGCAATTTCGTAAGCTGTTCCACATGAATAAAAGGAAGTTAAAAACAAAACGCCTAGTAATATTAAAAATCGTTGCATATTTTGGTTTAAAAGGTGCGATTAAAAAAAGATCACTAATATACTTCTGCTATCTACTTTTTTGAGATTGTAAAAAAATATTATTAAGTGATTTTACTTCAAGGCTTAACTTGCTTATTTATGAAAATGAAATTTAAAATCCTAAAATTAACTTAGCGATACTAAAAAAGATTAGCAAACCAAAAATATCATTACTTGTGGTAATAAATGGACCCGTTGCCAAAGCGGGATCAATTTTATATTTGTCTAGTACAATAGGGACGAAAGTGCCAATAAAAGATGCCATTAATATCACACTCATTAAGGAAATGGATACGGTTAATCCAATTACATAATCATGGCCTAATATAAAATGAGAACCTAAAAATAGAATTACAGCTAATATAACTCCATTTAAAAGGCTTAAGCCTAATTCCTTAAATAAACGTTGAAAAACAGAGCCGCTCAATGTTCCATTGGCAAGCCCTTGAACTATAATCGCAGAAGATTGTACCCCAACATTCCCAGCCATGGCAGCAATTAAAGGTGTAAAAAAGAATAATACTCCAAATTTTTCCATGGCAGGCTCAAAAGTTCCTGCAACGCGTACAGCAACAAAACCGCCTAATAAAGCTAAAATTAACCAAGGTAAGCGCGCACGAATCATTTGACCAATGCTTGCACTCGTATCAATATCTTCAGAAATACCCGCAGCCATTTGGTAATCTTTATCGGCTTCTTCTCTAATAAAGTCTACAATATCATCAATGGTAATTCTTCCTACCAATCGCTTCATTTCATCGACTACCGGAATAGCTTCTAAGTCATATTTTTGCATAATTCTTGCCACTTCTTCGGCTTCGGTATGCACATTTACATAATCTACCTTATCAATATAAACGTCTTCTATGTGAGCATTACTAGGGGCAGTAATTAAATCTTTTAGCGAGAGTCTTCCTTTTAATATTCCTTTATTGTTTACTACGTAAATTGAATGCACTCGAGTTACATTTTCTGCTTGTGCACGCATTTCTGCCATGCATCCAGTAACACTCCAATTTTCATTAACCTTAATAAGTTCTTTTGCCATTAGTCCACCAGCAGAATCTTCATCATATCGTAAAAGTTCTTTGATGTCTTTGGCAAGTTGTTCGTCTTTTAGGTTTTGTATTACCTGGTCTTTTACATCTTCAGTTAGCTCAGCAATGATATCTGCAGCGTCATCGGTATCCATTTCCCGAATTTCATCTGCAATTTCTTTTGCATTTAAATTACTAAGAATTTTTTCCCGATCGTTTTCATCTAGCTCCATCAAGACTTCAGCAGTCTTGTCACTATCTAACAACTTTATTATATAAGTGGCTTCGTCTAAATTGAGCTCATCAAGAATTTCGGCAATATCGGCATGGTGCAAATCTTCAAAATGCAGGAGTAGTTCTTGATTGTTTTTTTCTTCAATCAAAAAGGCTATTTTCTCGATTAATTCTTTAGTGAGTTCAAATGGCATCGGCTTCAATTTTTTGCGTTAAGCTAACAAATTCGCTTACCGAAAGCTGTTCTGGTCGCTGCGCAAAGATAGCATCTTCTTTTAATTCAACTGATAAATCGAATTTTTTTAGGCTATTGCGTAAGGTTTTTCTTCGTTGGTTAAATGCTGTTTTTACTACATCTTTAAATAATTTTTCATCACAACCTAAGCTAAAATCCGCTTTGCGTTTTAATCGTAAAACTCCGCTATCTACTTTTGGTGGCGGATTAAAAGCTCCTGGTTTAACTGTGAATAAATATTCTGCATGATAATAAGCTTGAGTAAGTACAGATAAAATTCCATATACTTTTGAGCCAGGTTTTGCACATATACGTTGAGCAACTTCTTTTTGAAACATGCCTGAAAATTCAGGAACATAACTTCTAAGTTCTAGTGTTTTAAATACAATTTGAGAAGAAATGTTGTAAGGATAATTTCCAATGATTCCAAATGGGTTATTATTTAATTCAGTTAATACATCCATTTTTAAAAAGTCAGCTTCTTTTACCTCAAAATTATCTGCAGTAATTTTTTCTTCATTTGCATCTTTAAAAGTAGAATTTAAATAAGCAATACTATCGCGATCTATATCTACCGCAATTACTTTTTCGTATTTACCAATTAAATATTGCGTGAGTACGCCCATACCTGGGCCGATTTCTAAAACAATATCAAATTGATTACTGCTTAAGGTTTCCGCAATTTTTTGAGCAATACTTAAGTCTTTTAGAAAGTGTTGACCTAAGTGCTTTTTTGCTCGAACATTTTCGTTGTAGCCTTCAGTGTTATATTTTTTAAAAGTTTTACTCATTCATTTCATGTATAATTTCTAGTTCTGTGGTAAATGTTACGTATTTACCTTCAAAAACTTTACTTTTTTCATTAAAATCGCTAGCGTCTTCTTTATAAAAAGCTTGTAAAGCTGCTTTGTTTTTAGTGGTGTATTGAACTGAATAAGTTATACCGCCCATTGGTTCTTTAACCATTACTTTGGTCATTAATGCTTTTTCAAATTTACCGGTTTCTAGCATGGCAGGAATGTATTTTTTCTGCATAAATTTTAACCATTCCTTTTCTACATCTTCTTGAATATTTACGGTAACGTTATAAATGTACATTTTTCTTGATCTATTGTTTAATATTTAATTTGTGTTCAAATTTATTTTAAATTTTTCAGCTTATAGAAGCTTATAAGTCTTTTGTGAATTTTACATTAGAATGAAGCTTTGTTAAGTTTGTTTCACCTTAAACTAAATTCTAATATATCGTTTTACTTATATTTACTTCCAATATTTTTAAAAATGAAACAACCACCAAGTTTAAAAAAAGGCGATTGTATTGCCATGATAGCTACTGCAAGAAGTGTAAATGAAATCGATTTAAAAGAAGCGATTAAATTAGCTGAAAGTTGGGGTTTAAAAGTTATAGTAGGAAGTAGTATTGGTAAAATACAAAACCAATTTGCTGGAAGTGATGCAGAGAGAGCAGCAGATTTACAATTTCAAATTAATAATCCAAAGGTAAAAGCCATTTGGTGTGCAAAAGGGGGTTATGGCAGTGTTCGGATTTTAGACTTAGTTGATTTTTCTTCTCTGCAAAATCAACCCAAATGGATTATTGGTTATTCTGATATTACAGCCATTCATTGTCATTTACAAACATTAGGTGTAGCCAGTTTGCATGCACAAATGCCAGTGGGTATTTCGAGCAAAACAAAAGCAAGTGCTTCAACTTTGCGAGATGTATTGTTCGGAAAAAAAATGCATTATCGTTTTGCAGATCACCCTTACAATAATATAGGAAAAACATTTGCACCCGTAATAGGAGGAAATTTATCGGTTTTGTATTCGCTTTGTGGTTCGTCTAGCTTTCCAAAACTTAAAAATGTGATCCTTTTTTTAGAAGATTTAGATGAATACTTATATCACATCGATAGAATGATGCAAAACTTAAAACGAAATGGAGTTTTTGAAAATTTTGCTGGAATTATTATTGGTGGAATGACCGATATGAATGATAATGCGATTCCTTATGGAAAAACTGCAGAAGAAATTATATACGAATATATCAGTGAGCTAAAAATACCCATTGCTTTTGGCGCACCGTTTGGACATTTAAATGAAAATTTAGCGATTCCATTTGGAAGAGAAATTCACTTAACGGTAAGTGATAAAGGTACAGAGATTGAGTTTTAAAATCTTAGCTTATGGCAGAACATAATGAACTAGGTAAAAAAGGTGAAGATTTAGCAACAAATTTTCTGTTGAAAAAAGGATACCAAATTCTAGAAAATAACTACCGCTTTCAAAAAGCTGAAGTAGATATAATTGCTCTAAAAGATGATATTTTGGTGGCTGTTGAGGTAAAAACGAGAAGTACACCAGAGTTTGGCGATCCACAAGAATTTTTAAAACCACAACAAATTAAACGTTTAGTAAAAGCGGTAGATTTTTATGTTAATGAAAATGATTTAGATGTTGAAGTTCGGTTTGATGTTGTGGCTATCATTAAAAACAAACTAGGTACAAAAATTGAGCATATTGAAGATGCCTTCTTGTATTTCGACTAATAAAAAAAAGCCCAGGATTAACTGAGCTTTCTAACTTTTACTTCAACCTTAATTATTGTTGTCCAACCATAATAGGTGACTTTCCATCTGTAATAATTACCTTAGCATTATTAGATTGACTTAATTCTCTAAAAGCTTGAATAGATTGATATTGAATTAATAACGGGGTTAAGCCTTCATTAATAATGGCTTGTGCATCGCGAATACCTTCAGCTTCAGCTCTTTTACGGTCTGCTTCTTTGATTTCTCTTTGCACAATAAATTCCATCTCTTGAAATTGCTGCTCTGCTCTTAGCTTGTCTTCGATGGCAGAAGATAATCTTTGAGGTAAATTAATGCTTTTCATTAATACAGTTTGAATTTGAAATCCTTTGTCTCCCAATATTCTGTTCATTTTATCCTGAATTGAGCGTTCTATTTCATTACGCTTTAAACTGTGCATGTCTTTTGCGAAATACTCAGCAGAAATATTGGCCGCAGAAGATCTTAGAGTGTTTACAAGTACATTTCTTTCAAAGTCCTTACCAATATCATTAATAATCGTAGGAACTTGGTCGCGTTCCAAATTATATAATACAGAAACTTCTGCAGTGATGGTTAAACCTTCTTTAGAAGGTAACAACAACACTTGCTCAATATTTGTAGTTCTAATCGGTACTTTTACATAAGTCGTCGTAAATGGATTAAAAAAACGAATACCTTGATCTACTACTTTATTGTCTAATTTTCCAAGTCTTTGTTTAACTCCGACTTCACCGGGCCTAATTACGGCACAACTCGATAAAAGAATCGCCGAAAGCGCAATTCCAAAAAATACATTTAGCTTCATAGTTTTTTGTTTAAAAGTTACATTAAAAAATAAACCAACAAATATGCCACTTGACACTAAAAAAAAATTATTAAGTTTTTTTTGTGAATTCTTAAAATTCATTTTTTGATTTCTCAAAAAATGAATACCATAACAACAGTGATTTTTTCTTTTTTTGATTTCAATTAATTCATAATTTAAACACCAGCATTGCTAATTATCCAAACTTTAAAAAAATACACCTATACAATTACTTAATTAATAAAAATATCTTTCTAAATTGCAATTCATGTAATTTAATGTAATTAGCTCAAATTTAGTTGTTAAGGTTTTATGTAAGTGATATTTTATAGTTTTCGAAATATAATTAATAGCATGAACGGCAATACAACTAACTTCTTTAGATGAAAAATATGGTAAAAAATATCTTTAAAAAAAGCTTTTTTGTAGTGTGCTTGTTATGTTTTTATTCAGTTTCACTTACATCTTTTTCTCAAAATCTACCACCTGTAAATAACTTTACGCCATCAGAATATCAAGGAGACAACCAAAATTGGTCTATAAGTCAAACGGAAGATGAGCAGATATTTGTTGCTAATAACAAAGGCCTTTTAAATTATAATGGAGAAGATTGGACTTTGTATCCATCTCCAAATGAAAGTATAATTCGCTCTGTACATGCATTAGGACAAACAGTTTATACAGGTTGTTACAAAGATTTTGGAGTTTGGAACGAAAATGATAAAGGTATTTACGAGTATCAATCACTTGTTAATCAATACCAACTAGAACTTGAAGAAGACGAACAATTTTGGAAGATTGTAAGTTTAGATCAGTTTATAATTTTTCAATCGTTGAATAACATCTACTTCTATAATACTTCGGAAGGTATTATTAATAAAGTTGAAGGTATTGATAGCCTATTTAAACTCTTTGTGTTAGATAATAATATTTATTACAGTGTTCCTACTGAAGGTATTTATAAAATTGAAAATGGTCAATCTAAAATGGTGAACAATCACCCTATTTTTAAAGATAATATCGTCATTAATTTATATGAAGTTAATAATGAATTATTAGTACAAACTGATAAAAAAGGCATTTACACTTTAGAAGATGAACCTCAACTCTGGGGAAATACAAATCGGGATTTTATAGCTTCCTTAGCAGTTTATAATAGTTTACAAACCACTTCGGGTTACTTGGTTTTGGGAACAATTTCTAATGGAGTCATTTTTTTAAATAACAATGGCGAAATTACCTACCATATTAATCAAAATAAAGGTTTAAATAACAATACCGTTTTAAACGTATTTGAAGATGCAAATGAGAATATTTGGCTTGCTTTAGATTATGGCATTAGCTCTATTAATTTATCTCTACCTATTAGAATTTATCGTGACGGTAGCGGTAATGTTGGGACTGTTTATACTTCTACGGTTCATCGGGACACGCTTTATCTTGGTACTAATCAAGGTTTGTTTTTTAAAGCTCAAAACAGTGCAAGCAGTGACTTTAAACTCATAAAAAATTCTAATGGACAAGTTTGGAGTTTATTTAAAAAAGATGGCGATTTGTTTTGTGGGCATAACGATGGTGCTTTTCTTGTTGAAAATAGAGAGCTAAACCCCATTCTTAATTTAACAGCTACTTGGTGTTTTAAATCTATTCCTAATCGACCTAATTTGCTTTTACTCGGCACTTACAATGGGCTTAGTGTTATTGAAAAAATTGATTCGACTTGGAAATTTCGAAATACTATTGAAGGATTTCAAATCTCTTCCAAATTTGTTGAGTTTTTTAATTCGAATGAGTTGCTAATTAATCATGAATATAAAGGTGTGTTTCATTTAAAGATTGATGACGATTACACTAAGGTTCTTTCCAATTTTAAGCATAATGAAATAGACAAAGGTTTGTATTCTAGTATTGCAAAACTAGATGATAGAATTTTATACGCCTATGACCAGGGAATTTTTCATTTAGATAGAAAGGAAAGTAAATTTATCAAGGATACAGTCCTTTCTAATTTAAGTTTTAATCAAGAAAATTATTCATCTGGTAAATTGATTACTAATAATTCAAATTCACTTTGGACATTTACTAATAAAGGTATTAATTACATTAGTCCAAGTAAGTTAAGTTCCGAATATCAATCTTTGTTTATCCCCATTCCTAGTCATGTGCGAAATGCTATGATTGGTTATGAAAACATGACCAAGCTAAAAGACAACACCTTTCTTTTTGGTAATTCTCAAGGCTATTTAATATTTAATTTAGATGAATTTGAAAACACCAAAGAACCATTTACTTTTAGCTTAGATCAGGTTAGCGTAAACTCTTTAGACCATTCTTCGGAATTTCTTCAATTGGATAAGGAAGTCAGCTTAAAAAATGAATCAAATAACTTACAGTTTTATTTTAGTTCTCCCTTATTTGATAGGTTATATGAAACAGAGTACCAATACAGACTATTAGGTCAATCTAAATTATGGAGTGATTGGAGTACGGTAAACATGGCTAAGTTTAGTAATTTACCTTTTGGAGATTATACTTTCGAAGCCAGAGCTAAACGAGGCACTTTACTATCAGAACAAACTATACAATTCCCATTTAGCATACAGCGTCCATTTTTACTTTCTAATTTAATGATTGCTGTTTACATACTTGGTTTTATCTTGTTGAGCTTATTAGTCCACAATTTTTACAAACAATATTATAAGAAGCAAAAAAAGAAATTAGATAAAGAAAATGAACGTCTTTTAGAAATCAATAAACTTGAAGCAGAGCAAAAGCTGATGAATATTAAAAATGAAAAGCTCGAACAAGATATTGAAAGTAAAAACAGGGAATTAGCTATTTCCACTATGAGTTTAATTAAGAAAAATGAGTTTTTAAATAGCATAAAAAGTGAATTGAAAAAATTGACAAAAGAATCGTCTGGTATACAAAGGATACTAAGAATTATAGATAAAAACTTAAACAACACAGATGATTGGAAATTCTTTGAAGAAGCTTTTAATAATGCCGATAAAGACTTCTTAAAGAAAATTAAGGCTAAACATCCTGCTTTAACTCCTAATGATTTAAGATTATGCGCCTATCTTAGGTTAAATCTTTCTTCTAAGGAAATAGCTCCTTTATTTAACATTTCGATAAAAAGCGTAGAAGTAAAACGATATCGTTTGAGAAAAAAGATGGATTTAGACCGAGAAACAAGTTTAACTAACTATATACTTGAAGTATAGTAACAATACAATTTAACATTTCACCACTACAAAACCCCTCTACAATACATCAAAGCAAGTATTATAAATGTTAAATATTTTAAACATATATTCTTAAAAACCTGTATTACAGTATTTTAAATCAATTTAGTACTTTGATTAGTCTTTAACTACAACGTTGTAGGTTTTTTGTAATTTCATAGAACTTTGTTTTACTCTATGATGTTCTAATTTTATAAAAAACATAAACCATGCTCAAAAACTTTTTTTTCATTTTTTTTAGTATCGTTAGTATGAGTGTATTTGGACAAAACATCGATATATCGGGAACGGTATTAGATGGTGCTAGTCAAATACCATTGCCTGATGCTAATATTACAATTGAAGGTACTGACAAGGGTACCACCACAGATTTTGATGGAAACTTTCAATTAAGCAATGTTTCTCCTAGTGATGTACTTGTAGTTTCTTATCTTGGGTTTGTAACTCAAAAGATTCCTGTTAACGGCAAGAGTTCTTTTGAAATTATTTTAAAACCTGACACAGAAGCTTTAGAAGATGTAGTTGTAATTGGCTACGGTAAATCTTCCAGGCGAAATTTAACCGGTGCAGTTTCTAAAGTGGACTCAGAGTCGATTAAAAAATTAGAACCTGTAAATGCTGCACAATCCATTCAAGGTACAGTTTCTGGTGTTAATGTAACTCCTCAAGGCGGTTCTCCTGGCGCAGAAGCGAATATTAGAATTCGTGGGGTGTCTACCAATGGTAACAACCGGCCACTTATTATACTAGATGGTTATCAATATGAAGGAGGTCTCAACTCAATCAACCCACAAGATATAGAAAACATTACTGTTTTAAAAGATGCTCAAGCGGCAATATATGGTACTTTAGGAGCAAACGGTGTTGTTCTTGTAACTACTAAATCTGGTTCTAAAAACCAAGAAGCTCAATTTGAATATTCAACATATTATGGATTGCAAGAAACCACACGCAGTTTACCACTTCTCAATGCAACAGAGTATGCTATTCTAATGAATGAAAAGTATGCCAATGCAGGACAAGTAAATCCACTACCAACAATTAATGGATTAGGCACTGGTACTGATTGGCAGGACGAAGTATTTGAAACTGCACCAGTGGTAAGTCATAATATTTCTGTTCGTGGTGGCTCAGAAAAAACAACTTATCGTTTAAGTGCTTCTCAGTTAGCACAAGAAGGTATAGTTGGTGGTGATAAGTCAGGTTTTAAGAGACAAACTGCACAGATTAACCTAAATTCAGATTTAACAGATAAACTAAATCTTAACACTACGCTTTCTTATTTCCGTACCGAAAATAGAAACTTAAATACATTTGGTTTAGGTTCTGTACTTTTCAACGCTATCAACATGGCACCAACTATTGGTCGAGATGTAGATAATTTAACAGGAGAAATAGACTTAGGAAATGAAGTGGTAAATCCACTTACACAAATACGGAATACATATAATGAAGGTATTGCAAATCGTTTAAGTGGTAATATTCATGCAACTTTTGAATATATGGACAATGTAGATATTCAAGCAAGAGTAGGTTTCAATTCTGCCAACTCTAGATATAGAGAATTTTTACCCATATTCAACTATGGTCCCAACAAGGTATTTAACCGATTAGACGATAACTTAGTTATTCAAAATCAACAAAGTGATTACGACTATACCATAGATATCTTCCATACATATTCTAATAAATTCAATGATATTCACGATGTAACTTTTGTAGTGGGGATGAATATTTTCAAACAATTCGGAGAAAATATTAATGCAACAAGAACCGGTGTTCCTAATAATTCATGGGAATTTGCTAACATAGGTACGGCTACAGGTACCGGAGATCAATTAAATGCAGGATCATTTGCATACGATGTAAGAAGACTATCTTATTTTGGTAGAGTACAATACACTTTAAAAGATAAGTATCTTTTTTCAGGTATGTTAAGAAGGGATGCTACTACAAGATTTGGTCCAGATAACCGATTTGGATATTTCCCATCTGCAACTGCAGGTTGGATTGCTTCAGATGAAGACTTTTTCCCTAAAGTTGATGCTATTGACTTCTTTAAAGTAAGAGGTAGTTTTGGTATCCTAGGAAACGACAGAATTGGAGATTTTTTATACCGATCTTTAATGACAGGCTCTGCTAATTATGTAGATCCTACTACTGGAATTATCCAAGGTCAATCTTTAGGTCCATTATCCAACCCAAATGTAAAATGGGAAGAAACAACTATGTTTGATTTTGGTTTCGACTTAAGACTTTGGAGTAATAAGTTAAACTTAGTAGTAGATTACTTTAGAAAAGACACTAGGGATTTATTGATTCCAGGTATCCCAGTAACTGGAATAACAGGAGTTGCGGCACCAGGATCTTCAGCACCAACGATTAATGCTGGTGATGTTCGAAACCAAGGGCTTGAATTTGAAATTTCATATTCTGATAACTGGACAGAAGATTTAAGCATAAGTACTAGCTTTAATATTTCTACACTTTCCAATGAAGTAACTGGAATAAATGGTGCCGATTTTCTAGAAGGAGGTCAATTTGGTGTTGGGCAACCTGCTCCGTCAAGAATGGAAGTAGGACAACCTATAGGTTACTTTTACGGTTACCAGACCAATGGAATTTTTCAAAATGCTGCAGAAGTTGCAGCACATCCATCACAAATCGCACTTGGAGCAGCAGCTCAGCCAGGTGATTTGAGATTTGTAGATACTAACCAAGATGGAGTTTTAGATGAAAATGATAGAGTTCGCATTGGTAGTCCAATTCCAGAACTTACATTGGGGTACAACCTGAGCCTTAATTACAAACAATTCGATTTTTCTACATATATGTTTGCTAACATAGGAAACGATATTGTTAGAAACTTTGAAAGAGATCAGCCAAATGTAAATATGATGTCTTATAACATGAATCGTTGGGTTGGTCCAGGAACTAGTAATAGTGTACCTAGATTAACATCTGGAGCTACAGCAAATCGTGTTTTTTCAGATTTCTTTGTAGAAGATGGTTCTTTCTTAAGAGTACAAACGGTAACTGTAGGTTATAATTTTAAACCTGAACTTTTAGAAAAAATAAAAATCTCTAGTCTCCGACTATACGCTAAGGTAGACAACGTTTTTACATTTACTAATTACTCTGGTTACGATCCAACCGCATCAACTGGTGCGCCAATTGGAGGAGGTATTGATTTTGGCTTTTATCCATTACCAAGAACAACAATTCTTGGATTAAACGCTCAGTTTTAATTTTAAATATTTAGCACAATGAAAAAATATATCACAATTTTATTCATCGCTTTAATTAGCTTTTCATGCTCAGATGATTTTGTAGAAGTAGATCCGCCATTTACGGTAGATTCAGAAAACTTCTTTTTATCTGAAGAAGATTACAATAACGGCTTAATTGCAGTTTATGATTTGTTGCAGTCTAACTACGCTAGTGTAATGTTAGCAGAAATAGCTTCAGACGATATTAATGCAGGTGGCGAAAGTCCCACAGATGTTATTGGATGGCAACAAGTTGATAGAATGATTCACACACCAATAAATCAACAATTAAGAGATGTTTGGAATTTCAACTTTGCAGGTGTTTATAGAGCAAGTTTTATGGTCGAAAATCAAGATAACATCGATTTTGAAGGTAAAAACCAAATCCTTGCAGAAGCTAGATTTTTAAGAGCATTCTTTAATTTTAATTTAGTTCGCTTTTTTGGTGAAATTCCAATTAAACCGGAAGGTAGATTTTTATTAGGTGAAGAAACTTCGCTACCAAGAGCAAGCGTAGAAGATGTTTACGCTTATATAGAAGCAGATTTGTTGTTTGCTATAGATAATATGTCACCAACTGCTTTAGATACATGGAGAGCAAATCAATACTCAGCAAAAGCATTATTAGGTAAAGTATATTTATACCAAGAAAATTTTGGTGGTGCTGCTGCAGAATTATCAGATGTAATTAACTCTGGTCAATTTCATCTATATGGTACCCAAGGAAATGAATCTTACGAAAATCTATTTGAATTTGTAGCAGAAAATAGTGCTGAATCTGTTTTTGAAATTCAATATACTGGTGCATTAGGAGCAAGTTTTGATTGTTTACAATGTAGTACAGGAAACGTGATGGTTGGTTTTAGTGGAGTTAGAGGCTATAACGGTCCAACCTTTGAACCTGGATTTGGATTCATCCTACCAAGAGAAGATGTTTATAACGCATTTAGTCAAGACGACTTAAGAAGAGATGTAAGCATTTTAAATATTGAAGAATGGGCTGCAGAAAATAGTGCAGATTTCAATATCGGAAACCAAGATCCAGAAACAGGACACACAGGCTATTACAATAGAAAGTATATTCCAAGAATTGCAGAAAACGAACCTGATGCTAACTTAACACAACCTAATAACTATAGAGCAATCCGTTATGCAGATGTATTATTAATGGCAGCAGAAGCTTTAGTTAGAGGTGGTGGTAATGAAGAATTAGCAAGAAGCTATGTGAATCAAGTAAGAAATAGAGCAGGACTAGAAGATGTGCAATCATCTGGAAATGCACTTTTAGATGCTATTTATGCTGAAAGAAGATTAGAATTAGTTGGTGAAGGACATCGCTTTTTTGATTTAGTTAGAACAGGTAGAGCTGCTCAAAATATTGATGGATTTACACCAAATAAAAATGAAGTATTTCCTATTCCATTAGAAGAGATTCAATTTTCTCAAGGTAATTGGGAACAAAATGAAGGATATTAAAAAACAAAAATTTGAATTATGAAAAAACTAAAATATATTTTTAGCATCTGTATAGTTGTTTTGTCCCTTTTTGGCTGTAGGGAAGAAGATGATTATAGAGATTTTCTAAATAACACTGAACCGCCTGTAAATGTTTCAGCGAATGTTACCGTTACGCAAGACAACACAGGATTAGTAACCATTATACCATTAGGCGAAGGAGCTATTAATTATGTTCTAGACTTTGGTGACGGGTCAGAAGAATCAGACCTTATTCAACCAGGTACCAGTATAGATCATATTTATGAAGAAGGTACCTATGAGTTAACCATAACAGCTAATGGACTAAATGGATTATCTACAACGACAACGCAAACTATTGATGTTTCATTTCAAGCACCAGAAAATTTAGTTGTCAATATTGAAAACGACTCTTCCACTTCAAGGCTTGTAAATGTAACAGCAACCGCAGATTTCGCTTTATTTTATGAAGTTGATTTTGGGGTGCCAGATGTGGAGCCTATAACGGCTAATATTGAAGATACAGCTTCATACCAATACGAAGAAGCAGGAACTTACACAATTACAGTAACCGCATTTAGTGCAGCAATAGAAACTGTTTCTTATACTGAAGAATTCGAAGTTACTGAAATCCTACAACCTTTAGTAGCTGCACCTAATCCACCAAACAGACAAGATGCAGATGTAATTTCGATGTTTAGTAATGCTTACGAAACAGATGTAAATGTGAGTTCTTGGCGTTCAGAATGGAGTACTAGTGTCCTTACCGATATTCAAATTGAAGGAAACGATACAAAGTTTTATGCAGATGCAGATTTTGTTGGAGTTGAATTTTATGGAGAAGATGCTGTAGATGCTTCAGATATGGATGCATTTCATTTAGATTTTTGGAGTTTAAATGCTACAACATTTAGAATTAAGCTAGTAGATTTAGGTGGGACAGCTACAGAAGCTGAAATAGTAATTGAAGATATACCACAAAACGAATGGGTTTCAATTGATATTCCAATGTCTGACTTTACTGATGCAGGAATGACTTCAATAAGCTCAATTCAACAATTAATTTTTTCTGGTTTACCAGTTGGAACTTTTGATTTCTTTATAGACAATGTTTATTTCTACAAAGCTCCAAGTAATGTTCCAGAAGGTCTTCAAGGAACTTGGAAAATGGCACCACAAGCTGGTTCGTTAGGAATTGGCCCTGCAGTTGGGGACATAAGTTTCTTTTCTTGTGATGCTGATTGTGTTGAGTTGAGAGCTTGTTATTTTGATGATACTTATACTTTTGGAGCTGATGGATCATTTACAAATGACTTAGGTGCAGAATCTTGGATTGAAGGATGGCAAGGTGGAGGAGATGCTTGTGGAACTCCTGTTGCTCCACATGATGGCTCTAACCCAGCAACTTACGTTTATGACGAAGCAGCCGGGACGGTAACACTTAATGGCACAGGTGCCTACATTGGTTTGGCAAAAGCAAACAATCAGGGAGAGTTGCCAAATGTTCCAGTTCCAGACTCTATAACATATAACGTGACTTTTACTGGCCCTAATGAAATTGATGTAAATATTGATATAGGGGGCGGAATATTTTGGCAGTTTAAATTGATAAGAGAACTGCCGCCAGCAACTCCATTAACTGGTGTTTGGCAAATGGCACCTGAAGCAGGCTCATTAGGAATTGGACCATCAATTGGTGATATTAGCTTCTTCTCTTGTGATGCAAACTGTGTAGATTTAAGAGATTGTTATTTCGATGATAATTATGTTTTTGGAGCTGATGGTTCATTCACTAATGTTTTAGGAGATGAGTCTTGGATTGAAGGTTGGCAAGGTGGCGGAGATGCTTGTGGTACTCCAGTTGCTCCTCATGATGGCTCTAATCCAGCAACATACGTTTATGATGAAGCTGCAGGCACATTAACCTTAAATGGTGCGGGTGCGTACATTGGTTTAGCAAAAGCTAACAACCAAGGAGAATTACCCAATGTTCCAGTTCCAGACTCTATCACATACAATGTAACTTTTCAAGATGCAAACACAATCAATGTAAATATTGATATTGGAGGAGGTGTATTCTGGCAGTTCAAATTGATAAAACTTTAGAAAAAATTGAATATGAAAAATATAATAAAATTTACGAGTATAATTCTTACGCTTACACTTTTTGTAGGATGTCAAGATGATGATGCAAACTTGGGAAATCTTATTGCTCCTTCTAATTTAGAAATTACAGCAGAAATATTAGGTGTTGATGCAGATAATCCTAATGGTGATGGAGATGGATTTGTTGAGTTTACAGTTACCGCAGATAATGCTTCATCTTACAGTTTTCAATTTGGCGATGGGAATAGCGAAGTAGTTCCTTCTGGTATGGTAACTCATCGATATAGTTTACCTGGATTAAATACCTATACTGCTATTGTTACCGCAACCGGAACAGGTGGTTTATCTACAACAAGTACTGTAGAAGTTGAAGTTTTTAGCTCTTTTGATGATATTGAAGCTAAAGAATTTTTAAGCGGTGGTCCAGGAAACACAAAAGTATGGTATCCAAAATTAGATGAAAATGGTCATTTAGGAGTAGGTCCAACTTTAGCGCAGGATTTAGCAGATGATGGTAATTTAAATGGTCATTGGTTTCCACAATATGACTCTACCAACGCATTTGGTAAATGTGCAGATGCCGATTCAGATTGTTTTTGTGATTTCTTTTTAACCTTCTCTATGAATGCTGATGGAGATTTATCTTTCAGTCATGAGAATAACGGAGAAACTTTTTTCAACTGGGCAAGTGGGGGAGCTGTTGGTCAAGAATTTGAGCAATTTGCAGATACCTGTTTTGAATTTGATACTTCAGGACAAAGTACGGTTTCAGTTGCTCCATCATCTACAGATTGGTCACAGGTTGCAGATCCAGAGTTTCCGGAACCTAGAGGAACAGTTATGAATTTTTCTGATAACGCCTTTATGGGCTACTATACCGGAGTTTCATCTTACGAAATTTTAGAAGTAACAAACGATTACTTGTATGTAAGATTTTTTGATAATGAAAATCCTGTACTAGCTTGGTATCAAAAGTTTACAACTACACCGCCTTCAAATGACTTCACTTCAATTTATGAAGATTTAATTTGGGAAGATGAGTTTGATGTTGATGGCGCGCCTGACCCAAATAACTGGACGTATGATTTAGGTACAGGATCAGACGGTTGGGGGAATCAAGAACTCCAAACCTATACCGATAACGCAGAAAATGTAATTGTTGAAGATGGCCTTTTAAAAATTACAGCTTTAGCAGATGGCGGAAGCTATACTTCTGCTCGTTTAAAGTCTGAAGGTTTATTTGAGTTTACTTACGGAAGAGTTGAAGTGAGAGCAAAATTACCATCATCAATTGGTACATGGCCAGCTATCTGGATGCTTGGTGCAGATTATTTAACCAATACATGGCCAGCTTGTGGAGAGATTGATATTATGGAACAAAAGGGACAGGATAAAAATACAGTTTTAGCTACTGTACATCATCCTGCCGTTTCACCTGGTGCTGGAGACTCTGCAAGTACTGTTTTAACCACTTCAACTTCACAATTTCATAATTATACAGTAGAATGGACGCCAGATACAATAGTTTTTCTAGTAGACGATACGGTTTACCATACAGTGGCTAATTCACCAGACTTACCTTTTGAAAGTGATTTCTTCTTGATCTTAAACATTGCTATGGGAGGCACTTTAGGGGGAGATGTTGATCCAGCTTTTACTGAAGATACTATGGAAATTGATTATGTTAGAGTTTACCAATAACAGATTCTATCAAACTACTTTTTTACTTACAATCTTGATTGGATGTTTTGCTTGCAATTCATCTAATCAAGATTTTAATTTTAACGAAACAGAATCCATGACGACTGATCAAAAAGTTGAATTACTTCTTGCTAAAATGACTTTAGAAGAAAAAGTAGGTCAAATGAATCAGTATAGTGGTTTCATGGATTTTACAGGACCAAAACCTAAAGGAGGAGAGCCTAAATCAAAACTAGAAGATATTAAGGCCGGCAGAGTAGGTGCTATGCTTAATGTACATGGTGTTGAAAATGTAAAAGCCGTTCAAAAATTAGCAGTCGAAGAATCGAGACTCGGTATTCCTTTACTTTTTGGCTTCGATGTAATTCATGGTTATAAAACCATTAGTCCCATACCGCTAGCTGAAGCTGCAAGTTGGGATTTAAAATTAATTAAAAGATCTGCTGAAATTGCTGCCGAAGAAGCTGCTTCTGCTGGTATTAATTGGACTTTTGCTCCCATGGTAGATATTTCTAGAGATGCTCGTTGGGGTCGTGTTATGGAAGGCGCTGGGGAAGATCCTTACTTAGCAAGTAAAATTGCTTATGCACGTGTAAAAGGTTTTCAAGGAGAAGATTTATCCAAACCTAACACCATAGCTGCTTGTGCAAAACATTTTTCTGCTTATGGTTTTGTTGAGTCCGGAAAAGAATATAATACGGTAGATGTAGGTACTACAACTTTGCATAATGTAATACATCCACCCTTTAAGGCTGCTATAGAAGCAGACGTTAAAACCTTTATGAGTGCTTTTAATGTTTTAAATGGCATACCAGCAACGGGTAATGAATACTTGCACAGGAATTTACTAAAAGAGCACTGGAACTTTAAAGGTTTTGTAGTTTCAGATTGGGCTTCAGTTTCTGAAATGGTAGACCATGGCTTTGCCGATTCAGATAAAACAGCAGCTAAGTTGGCGGTAAATGCCGGAAATGATATGGATATGGAATCATATTCATATTTAAATCACTTAGTAAGTCTGGTTAAAAATGGTGATGTAGAAGAGCGCTTAATTGATGATGCTATTCGAAGGATTCTGAAACTTAAATTTGAATTAGGTTTATTCGAAAACCCATATTTATATTGTGATGCTCAAAGGGAAATCAATACGCTATACCAAGCTGAGTTCAAAAAAGATATTTTGAACCTTGCCAGAAAGTCAATTGTTTTACTTAAAAATGAAAATAATTTACTACCCCTTTCACCCTTTGATGGTGATCATAAAAAAATAGCAGTTATTGGAGAATTAGCTAAAAGCAAATCTTCACCTCTTGGGAGTTGGCGTTTAGCTTCTGACAATGACTCAGCAATTTCCTTAATTGAAGGACTTAAAAACTATGATACAGACATCGATTTTTCTTATCATAAAGGAGTTGATTTAGTAAATGGGAAGGCCACTTTTACTAAAGATGTTGATGTTAATACTTCAGATTTTTCAGAGTTTCAAAATGCTATTGATGCAGCTAAATCTTCAGACTTAGTAATAATGATGCTTGGAGAACATGGTTTCCAGAGTGGTGAAGCAAGAAGTCGAACAAATTTAGATTTACCTGGTTTACAAAAAGAGCTTTTAAAAGAAGTTTTTCAAGTTAATCCCAATATAGTTTTAGTACTCCAAAACGGTAGGTCTCTAACCTTAACTTGGGAAGAAAAACATATTCCTGTAATAGTGGAAGCATGGCAGTTAGGCACTTTTAGTGGAGAAGCCATTGCAGACATTTTATTTGGTAAATACAACCCTTCTGGTAAGCTTCCTATGTCGTTTCCAAGATCTGTAGGTCAATTGCCTTTATACTATAATCATTTGCCCACAGGTCGTGGTAAGAAACCTGAAGAAGATTTAGTTTTTTGGACGCATTACACTGATGAAGAAAATTCTGCTTTATTTCCCTTTGGTTATGGTTTATCCTATACCAATTTTAAATTAGAAAACTTAAAAGTTCACACAGAACCAAAAGATGATACTTTAATTTCATTAAGTGTAGAGTTAACTAATACGGGAAAATTTGAAGGTGCTGAAACGGTTCAACTTTATATTAATGATCCTGTAGCCCAAATATCTAGACCTGTAAAAGAACTGAAAGCCTTTCAACAGGTATTTTTAAAACCAAATGAAAAAAAAGTTTTACACTTTCATCTTTCAAAAAATAATTTAGGCTATTATCTTCCTAATGGAAATTGGATTTTTGAAGAAGGATTATTTAATTTTTATGTAGGTACTAATTCAGAAGAAACATTACACATTGCATTTTCAATTTAATTCTTATCACAAACAATAAATTCAATTTTGCAAAAAAAAAGAATTAATAAAAAGATAATTTACAACGATATCGTTTGCGAAAACAATAAAAAAAGGACTTTAAAATTCATAACTATTTATTCAAAAAACAATACAAAGCAGTTAAAAAACCATACATAAGCCATACATATTTTATATATTTATATCAGGTAATGAGTAACTTAAGTTTTTTAACAGATACTTAATTTCTCAATTTTAAAGGCTATTCGTAGTCTTTCAACACATAGGTCAGCTTCAAAAGTATATTTGTAGGAGTTTTGTTAAGTAATATCTTAATAGAATCTTAACGAAATGCTTTAAGTTTGAGATATATGAATTAATTAAATTCAATCAAATGAAAAAAATATTAGTATTAGCTACGTTACTGTTATTTACATCTATTTCATTCGCACAAGGTCATCAAGTAAAAGTTATCTCTAATGATGAAGGCTTAAAATTGCAAGTAGACGGTAAAGATTTTATGGTAAACGGGATGAACTGGGATTATTTCCCTATCGGAACCAATTTTAATTATAGTTTATGGAATCAACCTGATGATATAATTAAATCTGCGCTCGACTCAGAAATGGGATTACTTAAAAACATGGGAGTAAATACAATTCGTGTGTATACAGGTATTCAGCCGAAATGGATAGAATATATTTATGAAAACTACGGCATTTACACTATGCTTAATCATTCTTTTGGTAGATATGGATTAACCATAGATGGTGTTTGGACTCCAGTAACAAAATATGACGATCCTGCTACTATGGATTTATTAATGTCTGAAGTTACAGACATAGTTGAAACCTATAAAGGGACAAATGGACTATTATTATATCTATTAGGAAATGAAAATAATTACGGCTTGTTTTGGGCAGGTGCTGAAACTGAAGATTTTCCTGATGAAGCAGACCAAATTAATGCCGTTGGAGAAAATAGAGCTCGACCAATGTATAAATTGATGAATGATGCTTCCAAGAAAATGAAATCTATTGACAATTCTACTCCTGTTGCAATATGTAATGGAGACGTTCTATTTTTAGAAATCGTAGCTCAGGAATGTCCAGATGTTGATATTTATGGAACAAACATGTATCGTGGCGCTTCATTTGGAGATGCTTTTCAAAAAGTAAAAGAAGTATATGGAAAGCCCATCTTATTTACAGAATTTGGTGCAGATGCATTTAATGCTAGAGAAAATCAAGAAGATCAAAAATCTCAAGCTTACTATATGCTTAACAATTGGAAAGATATTTATGAGAACGCAGCAGGCCTTGGTAAAGCAGAAAATTCAATTGGTGGTTTCACATTTCAATTTAGCGACGGTTGGTGGAAGTTCGGACAAACCAAAAATTTAGATGTACATGATTCTAATGCTTCATGGGCTAATGGAGGTTACGAAAGAGATTTCAAAGAAGGTGAAAACAATATGAATGAAGAGTGGTTTGGAATTTGTGCAAAAGGCCCAACTAACTCCAGAGGAACATACGATTTATATCCAAGAGCAGCATATTATGCACTTAAAGATGCTCATCAATTAGATTTATATGCTGAAGGAGTAGATTTAAGATTTGTACAAAATTATTTCAACAATATCAATTTGATGGATGCTGTTTTACGCGCTAGAGGTGATAAAGCTGCAATGGGTGGTGGAGAATCACAAAAAATAGGAATTAGTCGTTTATCTGCTCATCTTTCAACCTTCTATACAGGAGGAAGTTTAATAACCACTCCAGATAATCCAAACCCAGACGATCCAAACACTTTTCCTAATCAACTAGGTTTCGATCATATGCAATCCTACTTTGTAGGAGTTGGTGGGAAGCCTGCACCAAATGTTAGTTTTAATGTAGACTTCAACATTGTAGATAACGTTGCTCAAAATCCCATAAACGAACTTTTTTATGAAAGCAGAGCTAGACCCATTAGGGTAGAAGGTCCTGATGGTGAAGTTATTTTACAAGATAATAACCGTTTAGCAGTTTATCAAGCTGAATTTGAATGGCAAAATGATTATTTTGATTTACGTGGCTTTTACAGAACAGGACATTATCATTGGGGATATGAAGGAGATATTTTTGGTTTATATCCAGAAGCTAATTATGGTCCTAATTTAGATATTTATGGTGGTATTATTTCAGGAATTGAAGTAGATGCGAAAGGAGAACTTGAAGGTTTAAAAGCTGCTTTTGGACCACAACTTTGGTGGGGAGCAAACCCAACCATGTTGTTTAAGTACTCTAAAAGAGTAGGAAAATGGGATGTTACAGGAATTTATAACCGAGATGTAGAAACAGAACTTGAGTTTGATGAAAACGGTCGTCGTGTACTGGATCAAAATCAAGTACGAAGTGGTGTAATTCCACCATGGCCTATGGAAAGAGCTACAGTAGCACTAGAGCGAGATTTTGGAAAATTCGGACTTACTCTTGGTGCAATTTGGGCTGGTAGACCCTTGAATGGTAGTACCTATCAAGATATTGATAGCAATGGGAATGTTGTTGTTGACAAGGTTCAATCTAGTGATAATTGGGGAGGAAAAGCAAAATTAATGTACTCTGGAGGTAAATTCAATTGGTATGCTAGTGGAGCTGTTCAAGGTATTGTTGCCAACGGTGGTGCAGACCCAACGCTAACTTTTACAGGCTGGAAATTGAAAGACACCGGTAGTGGAAATCAATCTAATTTTTTAACTGGTTTTACTTATAATATCGGAAAATGGCAAATCGCACCTAACTTTTTATGGCAAAGACCACTAGTAGATCCTATGCCAAACAATGGCGATGCCCCCGGAAGATTAAGAAATTTTATTGACGATCCATTTGCAGTACGATGGAACAGAGAAACCACAGCTGGAGAAATATTATTTACCTATGACCCAACTCCAGGTACATACATGTACGAGTGGGACAACAACCGAGCAGAAGATGCTAAGTTTGCCATGAGCGCTGGTTTTGTATACAGACATTTACCAACTACAATGGATGCGCATATTGGTTTCTTGGCTACTCGTGAATTTTTTGCCTTTGGCACTTCGGTTCCAGCTGAAGACTTATGGGAAGCACATGCTAGAATGGTTTCAAAATTAAGCCCAGATTTAAATCTTGTTGGTAATTTTTACTACGGAAATGGACAAGCACAAGGTGACTCTGAAAGATTACTTACTAATCGTTTGGGAGCTAATATTAGTGCGCTCTACAAAAATTACATTATTAAGGCAGATGTAAAATTGAATGATTGGGGTCCTTTTGACTATCATAGAGACTTTAACTTAACATTTCCATTACAGTTAATGGCAGATTTTTCTACTACATTAGGAAAACCAGATTGGTACATTTTACCAAGTACTCAAATAGGGGTTAGAGGAATTTGGAGATCATTGAATGAATTTTCACCTCGCTTTTTAGCAAATCAGACTGAAGCAGGAACATTTAATGCAGACCCAACGCTCAGCCCAGTAGGATTTCCAAACGGTTCTGAATGGGAAATCATGACTTACATTAATTTTAATATTGGCAAATAATACGGTAATTATGAAAAAAAATATAACATACTATAAACTTTTAGCACTCGTAGTATTTTCCATAATAGTATCGAGTTGTGAAAGAGATATTTCAGACGATGCTGTTTTGGCAACATTTCCAAACACGGCAGAAGTATTTACAGATAATCCAGTAGGCTTAACAGATCAATTTTTTGAATCCTTTGATCCTGCAGAAGGATACAACGCTGAAGCATTTAATACAGATAATAGTGAAGCCTATTTAGGTGAATCATCCATACGATTAGATATTCCAGCTCCAAATGACCCTAACGGTGGATTTATGGGTGGTGTTTTTGTCGATCGTGGTGAAGGAAGAGACTTAAGCGGTTATGATGCACTAACTTTTTGGGTTAAAGCTTCTAGAACAGCGGTTTTTGATGAAGTTGGATTTGGTACTACCTTCGAAGGAGAAAGATATGCTGCTAAACGATTCAACATTCCGCTTTCAACCACTTGGAGAAAAGTAATTGTTCCTATTCCAGACCCTTCAAAATTAACTCAAGAAAAAGGTTTATTTTCCTTTATTACAGGTTCTAGTAGTACAGGAGGTGTGGGTTTCACCATTTGGATAGACGAAATTCAATATGAGAATTTAAACACAATTGGCCAACACCGACCAAAGATTTTTGATGGTGATGACTTTCAAACGGAAGCTTTTCTTGATGTACCAATTCAAATAACGGGTTTAACAAGTACATATAATACAGCAACTGGTGAAAATGTTACGGTTAGTGCAACTCCTTTTTATTTCGACTTTGAATCTTCTAATACAGAAGTAGCAACTGTAGATAATACAGGTACAATATCTGTTGTGGGTATTGGAGAAGCTACAATTACGGCATCAATTGGAGATGACCAAGCTCAAGGCTCGATAAATATTGATGTGAATGGAGCCTTTGACTATGCACCAGCTCCAACAAGACCAGCTGAAGATGTGATTTCTATTTTTAGTGACTCATATCAAAATATTCCGGTATCGAGATATAATTCATTTTTTGAACCTTTTCAAACTACTGAAGGTGGAGTTCAACCTGTAGGACCACAAAATATAATTAGCTACACTAATTTAAACTTTGTAGGTATTGTTTTTAATGATGTAATTTTTCCAGCAGAAGCTGTACCGCCAGTAAACGCAACGGAAATGACTCATTTACATGTTGATGTGAACGTCCAAGAACCGCTGCAAAGTAATGCTAGGCTTTTGTTAGAATTAACTAATTACGGAGGTACACAAACCGCTGGTTCTTTTACAGTTTTAGCAGATCAACTCTCAGAAAATAATTGGGTAGGTATAGACATACCTTTATCGAGCTTTGCTGGATTACAAGATAGAAATAGAATAGGTTTACTACTCTTTAATTCTCAGTTAGGGAATAATCCTACGATTTCAAATATTTTCTTAGATAACATTTATTTCTACAGAGAATAAAGAAATATAAATAGTACATCTTAATCGATTTAAAAATTACAGAAATGAAAAATAAAAATAAAATATGGCCTTTTATGCTGAGCTTATGCTTAATATCAGGTTTCCTGATAAGCTGTGACCCTGATGAAACTCAAGAAGTAGCTACCTTGCAAAATTTAGTATGGGCAGATGAGTTTGATGAAGACGGCGCTCCAAATCCACAGAATTGGAATTTTGATATTGGCGATGGTTCAGATGAAGGTATTCCTGGATGGGGTAATAACGAATTACAATATTATACCAGTAGACCAGAAAATGTAAAAGTAGAAAATGGAATGCTGGTGATCACAGCAAGAGAAGAATCCTTTCAAGGAAGTAATTATACTTCAGCTAGACTAACCACCCAAAATTTATTTGAAAAACAATATGGTCGCTTTGAAGCCAGAATTCAACTGCCTTTTGGTCAAGGTTATTGGCCAGCTTTCTGGTTACTTGGTAATGATTGTGATGTAAACCCATGGCCAGCTTGTGGAGAAATCGATATCATGGAATACCTTGGAGATGAACCTACAACTGTATTTAGTACGATTCATGGACCAGAATACAATGCTGGAGCATCAATTTCTAAAGAGTATAAGTTAGAAAATGGAAGATTTGATTCAGGGTTTCACATTTTTGGTGTTGAGTGGACACCTAATCGCATCAACTTTTATGTAGATGATGTGCTTTACCAATCGCTTACTCCAGAAGATGTTGAAGATGAAACCGACGGAGAAGGAGAATGGGTTTTTAACGATAGAGCATTCTACATCATTTTAAATATTGCCATCGGTGGAAATTTACCTGGAAATCCAAACGAAGAAACTGAGTTTCCACAAAGCATGATTGTAGACTATGTAAGAGTTTACGAATAACTTAAATTTAATAGCATGAAACTTATATATAACCAACGACTTTACCTAGCATTTATACTATCTCTTTTATTTTTTTCTTGTAGTGAGAATGATGACGGTGTTGAATTTGTCGATTTTGAAGCTAGATTTATTAGTGATATTGAAGATAGAACCGTAAGCTTTACCAACCTTTCTACTAATGCAACAAGTTACCATTGGGATTTCGGAGACGATACCGAATCTAATCTTGAAAATCCAGTGAAAACTTATAACCAAGACGGAGTTTATAATGTTACTTTAACCGCAACAGATGAAAATGGGAATACAGATACATTTCAAGACGATTTGCAAATAGAATTGATTTTAATTATCAATGGTGATTTTGAAAACGGCTCTTTAGGTTGGATTCAAGGAGTTGATGATAATAACCCAGCTCCTGTAGTTACAGAAGGTGGCAATTCATATTTTGAAGTTAACATTACAACTCCAGACCCTAATCAACCTTTCTTAGTCAATTTAAGTCAAAAGTTGCCTATTGTGCAAGGACAACAATACGTTCTTACTTTCGATGCGTGGTCTAATACCAACCGAACATTAATCGCAGGAATAGGCTTAAGTGGAGGCGACTTTAGTAACGATGTTGAAACCGTAAACCTAACCGATACACCACAAGAGTTTCAAATTAACTTAAGCTCACAAGAATTTGGAGCTCCAGATGCGCGCGTTTTATTCGACTGCAATGGAGATGCAGGTTTAGTGAGAATAGATAATGTATCCTTAGAACTTCAATAATTTAGAGTATCATACACAAGATTTCTTTAAATCAAATTTTATAAATAACATAAGGTTAGTACCAATATGCAATCAAAACAAAATCAGCTGGAAATACTTAAGGTTAACAACGAAAAATTTTTAAAAATTACGAATAGCCATACAATGCGCCCATTTTTTATGAGCATTGTTAGCGACTCAAATCACTGGATGTTTATCTCGAGTAATGGTGGTCTAACTGCAGGAAGAAGAAATTCTGAATATGCACTTTTTCCATATTATACAGACGATAAAATAACAGAATCTGCTCATTACACCGGGAGTAAAAGTATTTTTAAAATTCATTTAAATAATGAAATTAAATTTTGGGAACCTTTTTCTAATCGATTTGTAGAACAATACGAAATAACCAGAAACCTATATAAAAATATTTATGGGGATAAGGTTCTTTTTGAAGAAATAAACCATAGTTTAAATTTGAAATTTACCTACCGTTGGTCTACAAGTGATGACTTTGGTTTTGTTAAAGAATCAAAAATAGAAAACCTTGGTTCTGCAGCAATTAAAGTAGAAATGTTGGACGGATTACAAAATGTTCTTCCTGCTGGTGTAGAAAGTGATTTGCAAACTGCAAGCAGTAATTTAGTAGATGCGTATAAGCGTAGTGAATTAGATGTAGCATCAGGAATTGGAATTTTTGCTCTTAGTGCGGTACCAGTAGATAAAGCAGAACCAAGTGAAGCTTTAAAAACTAATGTGGTCTGGTCTCTAGGTTTAGAACAACCAAGTTATCTGCTATCTTCACTGCAGTTAGAAAAATTTAGAACAGGACAAAGTCTGGTTCAAGAAACAGATGTAAAAGCAGAAAAAGGAGCTTACTTTGTACATAAAACCTTCGAATTAACTTCAGAAAGCGCTAAAACTTGGCACATTATTGCAGATGTAAATTACAATCACGCAAAACTTTTTCAGCTTATAAAAGATGTTCAGCATCCAGAAATTTTAGATTTTATTCAAAAAGATATTACAGCGGGAACTGAAAAGCTAATCAAGTTAAATGCAGCTGCAGATGGGCTACAACGCACAAACGATAATTTAAGAGACATTCGCCATTATTCAAATACCATGTTTAATATTATGCGTGGTGGAATTTTTGATAACAATTATCAAATTGAAGCTTGGGATTTTAAACAATATCTAAAAAAGGCGAATACTACATTAGCTTCTCAATTTAAAAATGAACTCGATTCACTAAGTGATACATTTTCAGTAAACGATCTTCAGACTTTAGCTAACAAAATAGCAGACGTAGATTTTACGCGTCTAGCAACAGAGTATTTACCGCTTAAATTTAGCCGTCGTCACGGAGACCCAAGTAGACCTTGGAACCAATTCTCTATTAATACAAAAGCTGATGATGGAACAAAAATTTTAGATTACGAAGGCAACTGGAGAGACATTTTCCAAAATTGGGAGAGTCTTGCCCATTCCTATCCTGCCTTTATAGAAGGAATGATCTTTAAATTCTTAAACGCCACAACTTTCGATGGTTATAACCCATACCGTGTAACCAAAGATGGTTTTGACTGGGAAACCATTGAGCCAGACGATCCTTGGTCTTATATTGGTTATTGGGGAGACCATCAAATAATTTACTTGTTGAAGTTTCTTGAATTTTATGAAGACTACCAACCAGGTAAATTAAGCCATTTATTTGATCAATCTATATTCGTTTACGCCAATGTCCCTTATAGAATTAAGCCTTACCAAGATATTGTTAGCGATCCAAAAGATACTATAGATTTTGATCATGAAGTAGACTCTTCAATAAGAACTAAAAGAAAATCCTTAGGAGCAGATGGTGCTTTATTATCAAGCCCAAAAGGAAATACTTTACATGTAAACTTTATCGAGAAAATACTAGCTACTAGCTTAGCAAAATTAGCGAACTTAATTCCTGAAGCAGGGATTTGGATGAATACGCAACGTCCAGAATGGAACGATGCTAATAATGCGCTAGTAGGAAATGGAGTTTCTATGGTAACTTTATCTTACCTAAGAAGATTTCTAGATTTCTTTAAAAATGTAATTAATAAATTAGATAGCGATAAGGCGTACGCTGTTTCAGAAGAATTAGCTGAAGCCTTTGCAACAATGCATAAAACCTTCGAAGAGTTCCACGCCTTAACGCAATCTAGCTTTAACGATAAACAACGTAAAACTTTCTTAGATGCAATTGGAGAAGCTTCGAGTAGGTTTAGAACCAATATTTATAATAAAGGATTTACAGGAGTTAAAAAGGAAATTTCAGTAAAAGATTTATCAGAGTTTATTAATATAAGTATCGATTATCTAGAGCAATCCATTAAAGTGAATAAACGAAAAGATAATCTTTACCACGCCTACAACTTAATGACAATAGACCAAAATGGAGTTAGTATAGATTACCTAGATGAAATGCTAGAAGGTCAAGTTGCTGTACTAAGTTCAGGTTACTTAAATGCAGAGCAATCACTTGCATTATTAGATGCACTTAAAAGTAGTGCCTTATTTAGACCAGACCAATACAGTTATTTACTCTACCCAAATAAAAATTTGAAAGGATTTTTAGATAGAAATAAAGTTTCTGAAGAAGCAGTAATGTCATCTTCATTACTTCAAAAGTTAGTTAAAGAAGGAGATAAAAACATCATTGAAAAAGATGTAAAAAATAACTATCATTTCCATGGAAATTTTAATAATGCGAAGAAGTTAAAAGAAGCTTTATTAGGTCTTGATAAGCATCAAGACTTAGTAGAAAAAGACTTAGACAAAGTGCTAAGCATTTATGAAGATGTATTTAATCATAAAGCTTTCACGGGTCGTTCAGGAACTTTTTATGGCTATGAAGGATTAGGTTCAATTTACTGGCATATGGTTTCAAAATTACAATTAGCTGTTTTAGAAACTTGTTTACAAGCTATTAATGCTAATGAGTCTGCAGAAAATGTAGGTCGCTTACTTGAACATTACTACGAAATTAACGAAGGTATAGGAGTACATAAATCACCAAAATTATATGGTGCATTCCCAACCGATCCGTATTCACATACACCACTTGGTAAGGGAGCACAACAGCCAGGCATGACAGGACAAGTAAAAGAAGATATCCTTAGTAGATTTGGTGAGCTAGGCGTTAGTATCAAAAATGGCCAAATACAGTTTATGCCACATTTATTGAGAAAAACGGAATTTTTAGCAGAAGAACATGTATTTAGGTTTGTAGATGTAAACCAAGAAAAGCATGCACTAAAAATTTCTCCAAATACTTTAGGTTTTACTTTCTGTCAAATTCCCGTTGTTTACAACATGGCTGACCGAAATAAAATTGAAGTAGAATTTAATGATGAAAGTAAAAAAGAAATAGATGGTCTTCATTTACCTAATGAAATAAGTGAAGAAATATTTAACAGAACCGGAAAAGTAAAACTAGTTTCAGTTCATGTAGAACCTTCCATTTTAAAATAAAAAAATCATGAAGTCAATTGTCAAAATTTTATCACTATTAAGCTTAAGTCTAATCTTATTGGCTTCATGTCAGGTACCATCAAAACAAGAAAAAAAAACTATGCAAAATACCCATAATTTAACTGCAAAAGAAATACTTAGTAAACCAGATTACTTGGCTATTTCATATGGAGGTTATCGAACAAAAACTAGAAATACCCAGCCTACTTTAAATCAGTTAAAAGAAGATTTAAAAATTATGCACGCTATGGGTATTCGCATATTACGTACCTATAATGTTCGCTTACCACATGCTGCTAATGTGTTAAAAGCAATTCACGAACTGAAGCAAAACGATTCAAATTTTGAAATGTATGTAATGCTTGGAGCTTGGATAGATTGTAAAAATGCATGGACAGAAATGCCGCTAAATCACAATGAAGAAAGTGAATATAATGAAGCTGAAATTGCTCGAGCCGTAGAGTTAGCAAATACCTATCCAGACATTGTAAAAATAATTGCTGTTGGTAATGAAGCTATGGTAAAATGGGCTACGGCATATTACGTAGAACCACATATTATTTTAAAATGGGTAAATCACCTACAAAATCTAAAAAAAGAAGGTAAGATTAATAAAGACCTTTGGATTACAAGTTCAGACAACTTTGCATCCTGGGGAGGTGGAGAAAATCAATACCACACACCAGAACTAAATGAGCTAATTGAAAGTGTAGACTATTTATCTATCCATACTTACCCAATGCATGACACGCACTATAACCCAGTATTTTGGGGAGTTACACCAAAAGAGAAAAAACTCAGTAACACAGAAAAAATAGATAAATTAATGAACCGTTCATTAAGTTATGCTATTTCTCAATATGATAGTGTGGTAAGCTACATGCAAAAACAAGGTCTTGATAAACCGGTACACATTGGCGAAACGGGTTGGGCAAGTGTTTCTAGTGGTTTTTATGGAGAAAAAGGTTCAAAAGCCACAGATGAATATAAACAAGCATTGTATTATCATAAAATGAGAGAATGGGCAACTACCAATAAAATTAAATGTTTCTACTTTGAAGCATTCGATGAACCATGGAAAGATGCTAATAACCCAACAGGTTCTGAGAACTTTTTTGGCTTAATTACAGTAGACGGAAAAGCTAAATATGCACTTTGGGATGAAGTAGATAGTGGTGTTTTTGAAGGACTTACTCGCGATGGAAATAAAATTATTAAAACCTACGATGGTAATAAGACGGATCTTCTTCTGGATGTTTTAATTCCTCCAGTTAAAAATGAAATTACTGTAAACCATTAATTTATAATGAAAAAACCTAAAGATGAAGCGAATAACCATCATATTAATAAATGTATTTATAGTTATGATTGCTAGTTCTTGCGAAGAAGTTAAAAAAACTGCTGAAGAAGAAACAAAGAATAACCAATTAAACATAGAAGTATTTGAAACTTCAAGAAGTGGAAACCAGCTAACAAAAATTGATACGTTTAGTACAGCAAAACCAACTTCGGTTATTTCTTTAAATCCAGAAAAAACCTATCAAACTTTCACAGGATTTGGAGGTTCATTTACTGAAGCTTCTGCTTACCTACTAAATCAACTGAGTAAAGAAAACCGTAAAAAAGTAATTGATGCTTATTTTTCAGAAAATGGCGCTCACTATTCGCTTACAAGAACGCATATGAATTCATGCGACTTTTCGTTAGGTCAATATTCCTACGCTCCAGTTGCAGGAGATATGGATTTAGAAAACTTTTCTGTAAAGGAAGATAAAGATGATATTATACCCATGATCAAAGATGCTATGGAAGCATCTAAAGATGGTTTCAAAATTATTTCATCTCCTTGGACAGCTCCGCCATGGATGAAAACTAACAACAAATGGGTAGGTGGAGAATTAGACAGAAAATACTACGACACTTGGGCACTTTTCTTCTCTAAATATGTAGATGCATATAAAGCAGAAGGGATTGATATTTGGGGCTTTACCGTAGAAAATGAACCGCTTGGTAACGATAGTAACTGGGAAAGTATGCATTTTACACCTAAAGAAATGACAGATTTTGTTGTTAATCATTTAGGGCCGAAATTAGAAAAAGATGGCAAAGGGGATTTGGTGATTTTAGGCTACGACCAAAATAGAGAACATTTATCAGAATGGGTAGATGAAATGTATAGAGATGAAAAGTCTACTAAATACTTTGATGGTACAGCTATACACTGGTATGCAAGTACATATAAGGTCTTTGAAGACGAATTACAATATGCAAAAGAGAAAGCTCCCGATAAATATTTAATAGAAACAGAAGGTTGTATTGATGCTGAAGTTCCCGTATGGCAAGATGATGATTGGTATTGGAGAAAAGAAGCTACAGATTGGGGCTTTACATACGCTAAAGAAGAAAATAAATATTTACACCCAAAATATAGCCCGGTAAATCGATATGCGAGAGATATTATTGGATGTATGAATAATTGGGTAGATGGTTGGGTAGATTGGAATATGGTACTTGATCGTCAAGGTGGACCAAACTGGTTTAAAAACTGGTGCGTTGCTCCTGTAATTGTTGACCCAGATAAAGATGAAGTATACTTTACCCCATTGTATTACACCATGGCTCATTTCAGTAAATTTATCAGACCTGGTGCAAAACGCATCGATTTTAATTTTTCAGATAAAGATTTACAGGTAAGTGCTGCTACCAATCCAGACGGCAAACATGTTGTAATTGTTTTTAATCCTTCTGAAAATGAAAAAATATTTGACCTTAAGCTTGGTGAAAATGTAAAAACCATTTCTATTAATCCTCAGGCTTTGCAAACCATTATTATTCCTAACTAAAATGAAAAATTATGTCTGATAAAATTACACCTGCCGATGCAAAAGTACCTGTTGGAGAAAAAGCGGCTTTCGGGGCTGGACACTTTATTCTCAATATCCTTCCTGGGACACTAGGTGTATTTATTCAGTTTTTTCTTTTAACTGCTTGGGGTGTAGATCCACTTTGGGCTGGTTTACTTGGTGGTTTACCAAGAATCTTCGATTCGCTTACAGACCCAATTATGGGTTTTATTTCAGATAATACTAAATCAAAATGGGGACGTAGAAGACCTTATATATTTTTTGGTTCCATTATAAGTGGTGTATTATTTTTCTTAATGTGGCAGTTAGATGATAATGCTTCAGAGACCTATATAATTTGGCATGTAATGGTAGTTCAATTACTATTTTTAATTGGAAATACCATGTTTGCTACTCCTTTAGTTGGTTTGGGATACGAAATGACCCCAGATTATAATGAGAGAACACGGCTAATGGCATTTTCTAATACCATGGGTCAAATTGCTTGGATGATTGTGCCTTGGTTGTATGTAATTATTCCTGATACAGAAACTTTTAATACCAAAACAGAAGGAGTTAGAACAATGGCTTTAATTGTAGGAGCTATGACAATTGTTTTTGGAATTTTGCCATCATTCTTTTGTAAAGGAATCGATGCATCTGAAATGGAAAATCGAGAAGAAATTAACTTTAAATCTTTAGCTAAGAATCTGAAAAAGTTATGGCTTGGTATTGTTCAGGTTTCAAAAAACAAGCCTTTTATGAAGCTCTGCGGAGCAACATTTTTGGTATTTAATGGTTTTCAATTAGTAGCTGCTTTTGGAGTTTTCATTATAGTTTTTTACATGTACAATGGTAGTTACGAAGTTGCTGGTACTTGGCCAGCTTGGTTCAATACCATCAATGCGATTATCACTGCATTTATAGTTATACCTATAATTTCTAAAATTGCGACCAAAATTGGAAAACGAAATGCTTTTCTACTTTCTACTTTTATATCCATTGTAGGCTATGTTTTAAAATGGTGGGGATTTGATGTAGAACTAAACGAGCAGTTTAACCAAACTGAATTAGGTATTTACTTAACTAATGGTCTTGGCTCTTTATATGGTGCTATGAATCCATTTTTTGAAAGTATAGGAATGTCTTGGTTTACAATTGATGTGAGTAATGGAGTTCCATGGTTAATTTTCTTACCTATTCCATTTTTTGCTTTTGGTATGGGCGGTTTATTTACGCTTATGATGAGTATGACAGCAGATGTTTGTGATTTAGATGAGCTCGAAAATGGTATGCCAAGAAAAGAAGGAACTTTTGGAGCAATCTATTGGTTAATGGTTAAAATTGGCCAGTCCATAGCGCTAGTCTTAGGTGGAGTAATACTAAGTATAGTTGGTTTTGAACCTGAAGCAGCAACTCAAACTATAGAAACTATGAACCAGTTGCGAATAGCAGATATTATAGTTCCTGCTGGAACTGCAGCTTTAGCGTTTTTTGTGATGTGGAGTTATGATTTAGATGAAGACCGTGTTACAGAAATTGGAAAAGAATTAAAAAGAAGAAAAGTAAAACCAAAGGTAATTACATCTAGTGGTTACTTAACCAATAGAAATTATTCTTTTGATAGTCTTGATTTAAAATCTGACTTAAAATATGATCACGATTTTTCTAGCAAGTCTTCAAGAGATATAAAACAATTATTTAATGCAACCTTAAAACAAGGTCTCCACGGAATATGCTTTAGTCCGTATGAAGAAGGCCAAGATTTAAATGATTTGCTTTCTGAAAAACAAATTATGAGAAGAATGAAAATTATTAAGCCCTACACCAAGTGGGTACGTTCGTTCTCATGTACAAATGGAAATGAACATATACCCAAAATAGCAAAACAACACAACCTTAAAACAGTTGTAGGGGCTTGGATAAGTAATGATTTGAAAAAAAATAATACAGAAATAAATAAGTTAATAGAACTCGCTAAGGCTGGCTTAGTAGATATTGCTGTTGTTGGTAATGAAGTTTTACTTCGCAATGAATTGAGCGAATCAGACGTATTAAATTATATTGAAAGAGTTAAACAATCCATCCCGAGTAATATACCAGTAACCTATGTTGATTCTTATTATATTTTTGATCAACACCCTGCCTTAATAGAAGCTTCAGATATTATCTTAATTAACTGTTATCCGTTCTGGGAAGGATCCCATATAGATGTTTCTACAGCCTACTTGAGACACATGTACAAGATTGTTAAAGAGCAAGCTGGAAACAAAAAAGTTATTGTTTCTGAGACGGGTTGGCCAAGTGACGGTGAAAGTACAGAAAATGCAAAACCATCAACCAATAATGCTATGAAATATTTCATTAATGTGAATTATTGGGCAAAACAAGAAGATATAGAATTATTCTATTTTTCTTCCTTTGATGAATCTTGGAAAATTCACCATGAAGGAGATGTTGGCCAACGATGGGGAATTTGGAACGAAAACGAAAAACTAAAATTTAAATAAACCTATGTCTTATAGAAAGGATCAATTATTAACTGCCAAACAAGAAGCTTTTTTAGCATCGCTTCAGCATCAAGACTTTATTCCAGAAGATGCATCTTTTGAGGATTTACAAGCAATTTTTAAGAAAATACTTGCCAACGGAATGCATGGTATTTGCTTTAGTATGTACGAAGATGGTCAAGAGCCAGGAGACCACATTACCTTAGAGCAAGTTAGAAGAAGAATGAAAATTCTAAAACCTTACACCAAGTGGGTTCGGTCTTTTTCTTGTATAGAAGGAAATGAGTTTGTTCCACAAGCGGCAAAAGAAGAAGGTCTTAAAACCCTAGTTGGTGCTTGGATTGGAGACGATCCAGAAAAAAACAGACAAGAGATAGACGCTTTAATCGAATTGGCTAACAAAGGCTTAGTTGACATTGCAGCAGTTGGAAACGAAGTTTTGTATCGTAACGATATTCCTTTAGAAGAGCTTAAAGAACACCTAAGAGAAGTTCGTGCTGCTATTCCTAAAGAAATTCCTGTTGGTTACGTTGATGCCTATTATGAGTTTACAGTGCATCCAGATTTAACTGAATTATGTGATGTTATTCTTGCTAACTGTTATCCTTTCTGGGAGAGTTGCCATATAGATTATTCACTAACACACATGCAACAAATGTTTGGTCAAGCCTTAAATGCAGCTCACGGTAAAAAAGTAATTATCACAGAAACAGGCTGGCCAAGTAAAGGTGAAAATCTTGGAGGCGCAGAACCTTCA
>CBFIGU010000018.1:0-35515 GCA_965662165.1 Psychroflexus sp. | reverse complement strand
AATATTATACGCATACGCAGCATTATTATGACAGAGCGCGAATCTCAAAAAGCAATTATTATTGGTCACAAAGGCGAATCTTTGCGAAGAGTAGGCACGGAAGCTAGAAAAGATTTAGAGCGTTTTTTTGGGAAGAAAATTTTTATTGAATTGTACGTAAAAGTCAATAAAAACTGGCGTAATAATGAGAACCAGTTAAAACGTTTTGGATACTTAAATAACTAAAAAATATATAATGAAAATTACTGTTTTTACTTTACTACTTGTTGTTTTTTCTTTTTCAAATTTAAATGCGCAGAAAGATCCTGAAGTAATGATTCAAGATTTTTTTGAGAACTATGAAACTAAGGGCTCATCTATAGCTATAGATGAATTGTATGCTACAAACCCATGGACAAGTAGAATACAAGATGCAATTGAGAACGTTAAAACTCAGTTTGAAAGATTTAATAAGGATTTAGTTGGAGAATATTATGGATATGAAAAGCTTACTACCAAAAAACTAGGAGAATCTTATGTGTTGTATTCTTACTTCATCAAATTTGATCGTCAATTTTTACGACTTATCTTTCAATTTTATAAACCTGATAAAGAATGGCGACTAGCAAGCTTTCAATTTGATGATGGCTTTGATGAAGAAATTGAAGAAGCTGCTAAAATGTACTACTTAAATCTAGATGGTGATAAATAGTCATTTATCCTACTTGTTGAGTAAAAATGATATTTATACAAATGATGTTATAAATATTTATCCAAATAAAATTTACTACAACACAGTAATTAATTACTGTATTGATTTTCAAGAGATTTTAAAGGAATATACTTTGCTTTTGTAACCGCTAAAAAATTTATGTTGTATACAAAAATCTGAAATCACTATAATTTCATTTTTTAATCAGTTACAGTCAATTCTTTATTCTTAAGCCTAAAAACGAAGCGGTCTATTATCTTTTTTCGGGTAACAATGTGTTTAAAACACATCAAATTACCTTCTATATCTTCTCCTATTAGATGGTTTTTTTCCGCCGAATTTATCAAGCTTATAAGTAAAGCTTAGCATAGCATAACGTTGTAAAATCAATTGGTCCGTATCTTGAATAAAATCGTCTCCTGTAGTTCTTCTAGTAGAAATATTTTGGTCTAATACATCGTAAATCTTTACTTTTAAAGTTGCATTTTCATCTAAAAACTGATAGCCTAGACTCAAATTCCAAAACAGGGAAGTAGACTCAAATGCATCAGAAACATTTCCATAATTAAAATAGGTAATATCACTTCCAAAAATTATATTTTTTGGCCAAAAAACGGTGGTTTCAAGTCCTAATTCAGTGTTGGTGAAATCTTCATTTCGGTCTGAAAAGATATTGTAGGCAGTATTGTTGTAATTAAAACTAATGTTGGGTTGTATGCTAATTAAATCTGGAATTTCGTAAGTAAAACGAAGTCCTGGGGAAATACTATAAATATTAGAATTAAATCGCTGTCCGTTACTAAAACCAACGTTCCTGTTATAGTTGTTAGATACAAATAGATTATAGCGAATTACATCAGTTCCTTCGGTAGGTATAGTTTTGCTAAAATATAAATAAGCATTGGCATTTATAACTCCATTTACATTGGTATATGTGGTGGTTCTTACCAAATCTTCATCTGTGTTTAAAACCGGTACGATTTGATTGTCGGTAATAGAAAGTCGAGAAAAAATACCATAGCCAGATCTGGTTTTAAAATCAAAGTTTCTGTAATTTAAATAAAAACGTTGCTCTAATGAAGGATTTAAATCTGGATTACCTACACGAATGTTTAATGGGTCTGTTACAATTTCTACGGGTTGCAGTTGTTGTAAACTAGGAATATTTACACTGGTTCTGTATCCAACACGAACACTTTTTGAACGACTAAATTGATACCTTAAAAAAATATTGGTAAACAAATCATTGAAAGTGTTAGAAAAGCGAACAGCTTGAGAAAAGTTTTCGGTTTCTAATTTTGTGTTTAAAAGCCCTAAACTAGCGCCAGTTCTAATTTTTTCGGTCTCGTAACGTAAACCTAAATTTGGGCGATTTACAATTGAACGCGCTTTGAAGTTATTCGATAAGTTTTCATTCAAATTTGAAAAACTACTGGTATTTTCATCAAAGTCGAATACATTTCTATTATTCTCGGTTTGATTAGCTTCAAACGTGTAGGATGCATCTATAAATAGTTGTTTGGCTATGGCTTGTCTGTATGTAAAATTCCCTGAGTAATCATCAACATTATTTTCTTGGCTTATAAATTGGTTCTGTATTTCTGTCTGATTTGATTGCGCTATAATTCGTTCAGAATTAAAAAAGTTTTCGCTATCGTTTCGATTATGTCTATGGTTAAACCGCAAGCTTAGGTAGGAGCCTATGGTATCTATTTTTCTAGTAGCGGTTATGCTATTACTAAAATTAAGGGATTCACTTTCGCTAAGATTACGGGTTTCTGCAGAATTAATTAGATTATTGTTTTCATCTAAGGATGTGCTAAAACTTTCATTTTCGTTCGTTCCAAGATTGATGTTCAGGTTTGGACTAAAAGAAATTCGAGTTAAGGTATCCGGCTTGATATCAAACCTTCCAGAAAATCGATGAGAATCGTTATCGTTAACACCAGAACGTTCAGATTCTGTAAAGAAACTACGATCTGGTAAAATATTTTCTCTTAGTGTACTGGTTCTAGTTTCTCTGCTTGTTGCTCCATAAAAATAGTCGGTAGCTAAATCGTATTTTCCATCTTTCCACTCATTAACGTAATTACCACCAATGGTTTCTGAAGTAGTTATTCCGTTATTATTTCCAAAAAATCCACCTGGTAAGGATGAAGTACTTCCTATGGCATCAAAAACTTCATCGTAACTAAAACCCGGGCTATTTATATTATTGGCGCTTGCCAAAATACTGAAACGCATCTTATCTTTAAAGTAATTAAAAATAGCGCTGTTATCGTATCGGTCGTCAGTTCCATACCCAACTGTTCCACGAGAAAAGTAACCTTTATTTTTATCTTCTTCTATGGTTATGTTAATGGTTTTGTCTTCAGATTCTGCTGCTTTGCCAGTAAATTCTTCTTCTCTGGTTTTGGTATCAACAACTTGTATTTTGTCAATAATTTCTTTTGGAAGGTTTTTGGTTGCTACTTTAGGGTCGTTTCCAAAAAATTCTTTTCCGTTTACTAAAATACGGTTTACAGTTTGTCCATTTACAGTAATAGAGCCATCTGCTGCAACTTCAACACCTGGTAGCTGTTTTAAAGTATCTTCTAGGGTTGCATTATCTCTTGTTTTAAAAGATTTTGCATTGAATTCTAAGGTATCCTTTTTAAGAACAATAGGGGAGCGTGTTGTTTTAACAACCACTTCATCTAATTGATCTAAAGACTCACTCATTTTTAAAGTGCCTAAATCAATTAATTTATCTTTAGGACGTATTGTTTTTTTAATGGGGTTTAATCCAGTATAAGTAATAAATACGTTTAGTTTTTCAGCTGAAGAACGACCTTCCAGTAAAAAATTTCCATTTTGATCTGAAATGGTATAGCTTATTAATGTTGAATCTTTTACACTCTCTGCAAATACAGTTGCAGAATAAATAGCTTGGTTAGTTACACTGTCTATCACTTTTCCTTTAACTTCAAACTCTTGAGCGAAAGTGAATTGGCTAATCATAGAACATATAATTAGCAAAAATAATTTTTTCATATACGCTTAGTTACTTCAATAAGACCTTTAAAAGCTAGAAAGGTTTATTGGGTTTACTTTTTACAACGAATTTTATTTTGGAATATTCTTAAGAAATCAGCATATAACAACAAAAAAAGCCCCACCAAGTGGAGCTAAATATTATTTATTTAAAATTTAAATTAGAGAGCAGCTACGTGCTTCGTTAACTTAGATTTTAAATTTGCAGCCTTATTAGAGTGTATAATATTTCTCTTCGCTAACTTGTCAATCATAGAAACTACAGACGGAAGCAATTTAGTAGCTTCATCTTTAGATTCAGACTGTTTTAATTTTTTGATAGCATTACGAGTTGTTTTGTGCTGATAGCGATTTCTTAATCTTTTCGCTTCATTGCTTCTTATTCTCTTTAATGCAGACTTATGATTTGCCATTTTATTTGTTTTATTGTAGTCCGTAGGGGAATCGAACCCCTGTTACCAGGATGAAAACCTGGCGTCCTAACCACTAGACGAACGGACCAGTTACCGTTTGAAATTATTTGTAGTCCGTAGGGGAATCGAACCCCTGTTACCAGGATGAAAACCTGGCGTCCTAACCACTAGACGAACGGACCATTAATTTGCGGATGCAAAAATAACTCTTTTTTGATATTTACAAAGATTTTATTCAAAAAAATTAATATGCTTTTGCAAATAAAACACGTTGTGTTGATGAAGCACCTGTAAACACGCACTTACCAAGTTCTTTTGACGAATTAGAAGGTATGCATCTAATGGTTGCTTTCGTTAAATCTTTTATTTTTTGTTCAGTTTCTGGTGTGCCATCCCAGTGCGCAGAAATAAAACCACCTTTTTCTTTTAATACTTTTTGAAATTCTTCGAATGTATCAACTTCTGTGATGTGTAAATCTCTAAAAGCTTTTGCTTTCATAAATAAGCTATCCTGAATTTCAGTTAACAAACTTAATATAGTTGATGTTAATTCTTCTTGCTGGACAAATTCTTTAGTAAGCGTATCTCTTCTTGCTAATTCTACTGTTTCTTTTTCTAAATCTTTAGGTCCAATTGCTATTCTTAATGGAACTCCTTGTAATTCATATTGGGCAAATTTCCATCCTGGCTTATGTGTATCTCGATCATCAAATTTCACACTAATACCAGCAGTTTCTAGATTTGCTTTTATTTGAGTTGCTGCTTTACAAACCGCTTCATATTGCTCGTCTGATCTGTAAATAGGAACTATTACAACTTGATGTGGAGCTAGTTTTGGTGGCAATACCAAACCTTTATCATCGCTATGAGTCATAATTAATGCGCCCATTAATCGAGTAGAAACACCCCAGCTGGTGGCCCATACCATTTCTTGTTTGCCTTCTTTGCTAGTAAATTTAACATCGAATGCTTTTGCAAAATTTTGACCTAAAAAATGAGATGTTCCTGCTTGTAAGGCCTTGCCATCTTGCATTAAGGCTTCAATACAATAGGTTTCTTCAGCTCCAGCAAACCTTTCGCTTTTAGATTTTCTCCCTTTTATAACGGGAATAGCCATAAATTCTTCAGCAAACTCTGCGTAGATGTCATTCATTTGAACAGTCTCTTTCAAAGCTTCTTCTCGTGTTGCATGAGCGGTATGTCCTTCCTGCCACAAAAACTCAGCTGTTCTTAAAAATAGTCGGGTTCTCATTTCCCAACGCACCACATTTGCCCATTGATTAATAAGTATTGGTAAGTCTCTATAAGATTGTATCCAGTTTTTAAAGGTATTCCAGATAATAGCTTCAGAAGTGGGTCTTACAATTAATTCTTCTTCTAATTTAGCTTCTGGATCTACCATTAATTTGGTGGGATCTTCAGGGTTAGATTTGAGTCTATAGTGTGTTACTACCGCACATTCTTTTGCAAAGCCTTCAGCATTTTTTTCTTCGGCTTCAAACAAACTTTTTGGGACCAATAGTGGAAAATACGCGTTTTGATGTCCAGTTTCTTTAAACCTTTTGTCTAATTGGGCTTGTACTTTTTCCCATATCGCATAGCCATAAGGCTTTATAACCATAGACCCGCGTACAGAAGAGTTTTCAGCTAAATCTGCCTTTACTACAAGTTCATTATACCATTTAGAATAATCTTCTGAACGTTTTGTTAAGCTTTTACTCATTGTTTATGATTTCTGTGTTTGGCACAAATATTGTTTCTATATTTATACTTAAGATTTAAGTTAACAAAACTAAGTATTTTTGTTATAAGTAAAACATTTAAAACCACAAGTTATGCAAGTCAAAAATTTAAAATTTCAGTTAAAAACACTAGGCCTAAGCCTAGGGGTGGTTTTTATGTCTTCTTGCGGTTCTTTTCAAAACGCAAATATTCCAAATGATGGTATTTACGGGGAAAGTAACTATTCTAATAGTGAATCTCGAGCAGGCATAGCTAACCAGAGAACAGCACAGCCAGCAAATAATACGCGCTCTACAGCTAATGAAGCATCTACAACTAATACAGATTATGCAAATTACTTTAGAGAGCAAGGTGAGCAAATTTCAAAAGCTAGACAAGCTACATCACCAGAATCATTTACTGATGTAGAAAGTTATTCTACTACAGCAAAATCATCTCCTTCTAACGAAGTATATTATAATGATGAAGTAGATTATGTAGGATATGCTAATCAATCTCAATCTTTATCTAATCCAGGTTGGGGTACAACAGCATCTACCACCAATATTAATATTTATGGTGGAGCTGGTTGGGGCGGCTTTTATGACCCTTTCTTTCCAACTTGGGGAGGCTTTTACGGTCCTAACTTTGGTTGGGGTGGTTTTTATGGCTCTAGATGGGGCTGGGGTGGAGGTTTCTTCGGCCCAAGATGGAATCTTGGCTGGGGAGGCGGCTTTTATGGTCCCGCACTAGGATTTGGCTGGGGTGGCTTTTACGGTCCTGCATGGGGCTGGGGAGGAGGTTTCTACGGTCCAGCTTGGGGTTATGGAGGTTTTTACAATCCATATGTATATAATCGAAGCTACAGAGATGCAGGTTTTAGAAACAATCGTAATGCTTATGCAAGAAATTCGAGTGTTCGAAGCAACAGAAGTTCATCTAGTGTACGAAGCAATAATAGTGTAAGAAGTAACCAAAATGTTCGCAGTTCAAGCATTAGAAGTAGTGCAAGCGTTAGAGGTGATTTAGCTTCTAGAAATGTAAGATCTTCTAGATATAGTACTCGTTCTTCTAGAGCTAATGTCAATACAAGATCGAGTAATGTAAGAAGAGTTAGGACTTCAAACGGAGTGAATGCAAGATCAAACTCTAGAGCTTATTCTAGTCCTAGATCTACAAGTGCAAGAAGAAATAATGGAACTATTAGATCAACAAGGTCTGCAAGCCCAGCATCTAGAGTAAATTCTAGATCTACAAGAAGCTCTGTAAGATCCTCAGGAACACGTTCTAGTTCTAGGACAACAACAACTAGAAGTTCTAGGAGTAGCAGAAGTAGTAGCGGTACACGATCTAGCAGTAGCCGCAGATCTGGTGGTAGAAGATAATAATTAGAATTATGAATTGGATAAAAAAAAGTATGCTTTATGTTTTGTGCGCTACATCTTTAGGTGTAGCTGCACAAGACTTTAACGATGCTTATCGTTTTTCGAGACAAGAATTAACCGGTACAGCGCGTTTTATTGGAATGAGTGGAGCCTTTGGAGCTTTAGGCGGTGACTTATCTTCACTTAGAATTAATCCCGCAGGTTCAGCAGTTTTTATTGATAATAAAGTAGCTTTCACCATTGAACAAAACTTTAATGGCTTAACAACTAATTTTGGTACATTAAGTAGTCAAACCAGAGATGTTAATGAAAATAATTTTGATTTAACTCAAGCTGGGATGGTTTTCGTTTACAACAATAATAACGAACAAGCTACCGTAAATAAACTAACTTTTGGGATTAGTTATGACAGAACATTTAATCACGATGCGCGTTTTTCAGCAACTGGTGAAACTTCTGAAACTATCGGTGATTACTTTGTCGATAGAGCTAATGGAATTGAAGTAACCAATTTTATTCCTAATAATCAAAGCTTTACTGGCTTGTATGGTGATTTGGGAAGGCAATTTGGATTTGCTGCCCAAGAAGCTTATTTAGCTTACGAAACCTTTTTAATAGATCCTTTAGCTCAAGACAATGCTACTTACTTAGCAAACGTAAATTCTAATACCTTTACTAATGATATGCTTACCAGAGAATCTGGCTTAAATGGTCAATTGTCTTTTAACTTAGGTTCTCAATTAATGAAGAAGCTTTATTTAGGAATGAATTTGAATTTTCATTTTGTGAATTATGACCGATTCTCATCCTATTTGGAAACCAATAATGGATCTGGCGATATTACAGAAATATATTATGAAAATGATTTACGTACTAGAGGTACTGGTTTTTCATTTCAACTTGGTGCAATCTATAAACCAATTCAACAAGTTAGATTGGGGTTAGCCTACCAATCACCAACTTGGTTTACCATTGAAGATGAAATTGCACAAGGTTTAGAAACCTTCTCACAGAGTCAGAATGGATTTGTATCAGCTTTTCCTGATAGTATAATTTTATTTCCTTCTTACAATTTTAGAACGCCTGGAAAAGCTACTTTCAGTTTAGCCTATATTATCGGTAAATCTGGAATACTAAGCGCAGATTACAGTTATCAGGATTTTTCTAATCAAGAATTTACTTCTACAGGTTTTCAAAATCAAAATGCTAATATCGACGCCCTTTTTCAAGCCACTAATAACTTCAACCTAGGAGGAGAATATCGCTATGGTAAAATAAGTTTTAGAGGGGGATATCATTTTGCAGAAAGTCCTTATACTGATGGTTTAATTATTGGAGACACCAATGGATTTTCATTAGGACTAGGTTATAATTTTGGAAATTCAACTTTAGATTTTGCATGGAGAAGAACTTATTTAGAGCGAAATGATGGTTTTGTACAAACTGGTTTAGTAAACCGTGCTTTTGTAGAAAACACTATAAATAATTTAGTATTGAGTTTAACTTTCAATCTATAAAAACTTTGTTGTTGTTTGTTTGATTTTTTGTGATTGTTGTTAGTAAAAGCCTGAATCTAAATTCAGGCTTTTTTTATTTTAAATCATTAGCGTCTGTTTAAAAAATGAATTTTTTTAATTTTAAGTTAGTTTCGTTGTTTAAGCAAACAATATCATATATCTTAATTTCTAACAGCAGCTTTTACAGAGTTTAAGTTGTGTTAAACATTCTCAAGGGTTAAAGTAAAAATTCTATTTTCTTAATTAACCATGCTCTATATCACGCCATATGATTCCAAATACACCATACTCCTAAAATTGAAAAAATAGATTATTGATTATGTAAAGATTAATGTAAATTAGCTTCAAAAAATAAATGTCACTTACTCCATCAAATATGTTAGAATTAGGAACTAAGGCGCCTAATTTTAAATTAAAAGATACCATTAGTCGAGAGCTGTTTTCATTCCAAGATTTAAGAGGGGAAAAGGGAACGGTAGTCATGTTTATTTGCAATCATTGTCCATATGTAAAACATGTTAATGAAGAAATAGTAAGATTAGCAAACGACTATAGGATATTAGGCTTTGGTTTTTTTGCTATTTCCAGTAATGATGTAGAAAATTATCCTGAAGATCATCCAGATAAAATGTTTGAGTATGCTCGAAAATTGAATTATCCTTTTCCATACTTATACGATGAGCATCAAGATGTAGCTAAAGCATTTCAGGCAGCTTGTACCCCAGATTTTTATGTTTTTGATGAAGAAGACCAATTGTTTTATCGCGGTCAATTAGATGATTCTAGACCCAAAAATGGTATTCCAATATCAGGAAGAAATATCCGTGAAGCTTTAGACGCAATTCGAAATAATCAAGCGCCACCTAAAATTCAGAAGCCAAGTATGGGTTGTAATATTAAATGGAAAAACTAAACTTCTTCAGCCTTCATTTGTAAAGCAAATTTTTCTAACACTTTAAAAAAGTTTAAAATTTCTTCTTGGGTATTATTACTATTAATAGTTACCAGTCTTACAAAATCTGTACCTTTAAAATTTCCATAACCTACCATGAGTTTTGCTTCTTCGTAAAGTAAATTGCATAACACTTTTGGATCTAAATCTTTAAAATTGAAACAGATTGAAATGGAATTGTCATAACTGTAAAGTCTGTAATCTTCATTTTGCTTTATGTAATTCCTTGCTATTTCTGCTAAATGGAATTGATGGTTTACCATTTTTTCTAAACCTTTAGTTCCAATAGATTTCCAAAGACTCCAAAATTTTAATGCATCATTTCTTCTACCGCATTGTAAGGAAGTTTTGCCTAAATTAAAATCGTCTCCATCGGTTTGGTAAAGGTAATTTGCATCACATGCAAAACTATGATGTAGATTATATCTATCTTTTGTTACTATAATTGAACTGCTTAAAGGCGTATTCAACATTTTATGCGCATTGAAACTAAAAGAATCTACATTTTCAACGCCTTTAATTAATTTTTTATACTCCTTGCTAAATAAAACTGCACCGCAATAGGCGCCGTCTACATGAGACCAAATATGATACTTTTTTGCAATTTCGTCTAGTACTTCTATGTCATCAAAAGCTCCAAGAACCGTCGTGCCTGCTGTAATATTCAAGAAAAAAGGTAAAAAGCCATCTGCAATATCTTGTTGAACTTGTTCTTCAAAAAGGGATGGAATCATTTTTCCATAATCATCCGTTTCAATATTTCTGATTTGCGCTGTGCCTATACCAGCAAAACTTGCATTTTTTTGAATAGAATAATGAGACTCAGCAGAAGTATAGAGTGTCATTTTTTTACTCACGCCATCTTTTTTTATATTACTGTCGGCTACATCTCTTGCCATCAGTAAAGCCATATAATTACTCATGCTACCGCCTGGGGCAAAAGTACCTCCTGCATTTTTTGGATAATTAATTAACTCACATACTTTGTTTAAAATGGCTTTTTCAATCCCTACTTGTGGTCCACCAACTTTGTAGGTATACATACTCGTATTGAGTAAAACAGCAAGTAACTCACCTAAGGTTGCTTTACTATTTCTGCCTCCAAAAAGTTGATTAAAAAACAACTTAGACGAAGTTCTCGGTGTATTTAAAACTACTTTTTGAATAATTTCAGCAAATTCATCTTCAGAGATTTCATTTTCACTTAAATGCAAATTAAATTCATCAAAAACTTCGTTGGGTGGTGTTGGTTTTACAACGGGATTTTTTTCTTCTTCTTGAAATAATTTTTCTGCGATTTGATGAAATAAATTTAAGTCTCCTTGCATAACTTTATGAATGAAATTATATTTACGAAAATATAGAAAATATTGGGCTTTGAGCCTAATTTCATAATCATTTTAAAAGCACTGTTTTGCAAAAAATCAATTCACTTTCAAAATTATTAGAGCTATTGCCTATATGTAAAAATGAAGATTTTAAAAAATTAGCTTCCTACTTAACTATTCCTGCTTCAGACTTACTTGAATATGCAACTTGGGAGAATTCAAATTATACCAGAAATTGCATACAGCGTACTGACCAATATGAATTGATACTTTTATGTTGGGAAGAAGGTCAAGAAACCGAAATTCATTGTCATGGTGGCGAAGAATGTTGGGTATATTTAGCGCAAGGTAAATTGCATGAAAAACGCTTCACTTTTGAAGATGAATTGTCTTTGAAAAATGAATTTAAGATGGAAAAGGAAGGCTTATCTTATATGAATGATGAATTGGGATATCATTCTTTGCACAATGTAGCGAATGGTAGAAGTATGTCTTTACATCTCTATGTTGGACCAATTGATGAATGTACGATTTATGATAATGAACAAGAGGAATTTATTCCCAAAGAATTAAGTTACGATACAAAAAATTGATTTTCAATTAATATAAAACAAATGAACTGGAAAACCGTAAAAGAATATGAAGATATCACCTACAAGAAGTCAGGTGGTGTTGCAAGAATCGCATTTAACAGGCCTGAAGTGAGAAATGCTTTTAGACCTAAAACTGTAGGAGAATTATTTGAAGCGCTTTTAGATGCTAGAGAAGACGTTAATATTGGCGTAGTTTTACTTTCTGCAGAAGGACCATCTCCAAAAGATGGTAAATATTCTTTTTGTAGTGGAGGCGATCAAAATGCTCGAGGTTTTCAAGGTTATGTAGATGATGATGGCATGCCTAGATTAAACATCCTAGAAGTTCAACGTTTAATTCGCTTTATGCCAAAAGTAGTAATAGCAGTTGTTCCGGGTTGGGCTGTTGGTGGAGGTCACTCTTTGCATACAGTTTGCGATTTAACCTTGGCAAGTAAAGAACATGCAATTTTTAAACAAACCGATGCAGATGTTACAAGTTTTGATGGCGGGTATGGCTCAGCTTATTTAGCCAAAATGGTAGGGCAGAAGCGAGCTCGAGAAATCTTCTTTTTAGGAAGAAATTACTCCGCTCAGGAAGCTTTTGAAATGGGAATGGTAAATGCGGTAATTCCACATGAAAAACTTGAAGAAGAAGCTTACAATTGGGCTATGGAAATCCTAGCTAAGTCGCCAACATCTATTAAAATGCTCAAATTTGCTTTTAACGCTACAGATGATGGAATGGTAGGGCAACAAGTATTTGCTGGTGAAGCTACCCGATTAGCATATATGACAGAAGAAGCTAAAGAAGGTAGAAATGCATTTTTAGAAAAACGAAAACCTGATTTTAGTAAAGTGAAATGGATACCATAATAATCTGTGTTTTGGATCTACAACTACATCTATAAATAGATTTAATTCTAACTGTAATTTTAAATTATGCATTTTATCCATATGTTATCGTATTATAATTCAATAGCTTAAAATATTTCTTAACTTTACTTTTTAAACCTAAACCAATTCGCTATGCCTGTTTTAACTGAAGAAGAATTACAAAAATTAAAAGATAAAGCTAGTCTAGCTGAAAAGAATCTGAAGAATAGTCAGGCTCAACACAAGAAATTACAAGATGAAGTTGAAGAAGCTAATTCTAAAAAAAAGAGTTTTATTGCAGCTTTTATCATTTGTTTGATTTTATTAGTATTGAGCCTAGGTATATTTTTTGTGGCACCTGAAACTTTTGGGCTAGAGCAAGGGACAGCTGTAGCTGAAGATGAAATGGTAGTAAAAAAGTCTGATATAGAAAACTACCAAAAATCTATAACTGAATTAGAGCAAGAATTAGAAAATCAAAAAGTGAATCACCCTTTAAACTTAAATGAATTTTATGCTGTACAACTCGGAGCATTCAAAAAATTTAATACCAAATTGAGTTCAGATAGTTTTAGTATTGTAAGAAATGCCGATTATCAAGATTTTAATTTGTACACTTTAGGTGTTTTTGAAACTGAAGAAGAAGCTGAAAATCTTAGAAAAATTGTACGACAACTTAACTTTAGAGATGCTTTTGTTGGTAAATATGAAAATGGTGAACGCGTAGATGCCAATTTTAAATGATGAACAATCCTACTACCTTTTCTAACTTATCTATACATTTAGATGAGCTCCCAAATTTTAAACAAGCTGAGTTAACTCCTATTGCGAAAACTTACCAAAGACTTTTGTGGTTTAATTTGTTTTTGTTGTTAGTTGTATTTTCTGCTATTCCTATTTTGCTTTATTTTATTGTAGATGAAATTCCACAATTTGTATTATACATTATTGCTTCGGTATTTTTTATCATCCTTTTTTTAAGAGCTATTGAAATAAGTAAAGGTTTTCCGAAAAGGAAATTTGGCGTTAGAGAGTTAGATGTAATATTTCAAAAGGGTTATTTCTTTTTTAAAGAGACTGTAATTCCATTTAAACGTATACAACACGTAGAAATCAAGCAAGGTCCTGCTTTACGCATTTTAAATTTATATTCTCTTAAGTTATACACAGCAGGAGCCGCTACAGGAGACTTGGTAATTGACGGCCTAAGTTTAGAAGTAGCAGAGAAACTTAAAGCTAAAGTGCTTCAGGTAACAGAAGATGAAGATGAATAACGAGTTTTCGCAACTGCAAAGGCAATCTTTTAACGGCATCTTTTTAATTTTCTTTGCTGATATGGCGAAGCAATTTAAACGCTATTTCTATGCTTTATTTGCTCCTTTTTTAAGTGAAAGTTTCAGAAATAATTATTTAGAATATCTTATTGCTGGTATTGTAGTCTTAATAATTGCTCAATTTGTATTCTCTTATCTATCTTATTTAAAATATCAATTTCAGGTTCAGAAAAATGCTTTTATTGTTCAAAAAGGGGTGATAAAAAGAAGTGTAGTTGAAATTCCCTTCCACAGAATTCAAAATATCAATATTCAGCAAAATATTCTACAGCAAATATTTGGAGTAGTTGGTTTTCAAATTGAAACCGCTGGCGAAAGTGCTTCAGAGATCAAAATTAAAGCGCTTGACTCCTTTACTGCTCAGTCGTTAAAAGAAGTTTTATTAGAAGAATTAAATGAAGCTGAAAATAAGAACTTTAAAAGCTCAATACACTCCGATGAAAATTATCAAGTTTTAGATACTAAACATCATGAAGAAGTACAAAAAACTTCGGCTACACAAAAGCCATCTGTTTTATTACATCTTTCTTTTGGAAGATTAATTAAAGTTGGTTTAAGTGCAAATTATTTTAAAGGATTTGGCTTGCTAGCGGTCTTTCTAAGTACGTTAAGTAACTTTATATTCGATGTGTTGGCCAAGTTTGTAGACATTGATTTTGATGAAGATCTTGTGAATAGGTTACCAGAAACCTTAAGTTTTATTTTGCTTCTCACGTTCATTTTTATTTTACTTATCTTCTTGGTGACCGTTTCTTTGGAAGTAATTAAGTATTTCAACTTAAAAGTAATACGAGTTAAAGATAATTTTGAAGTAGCTTATGGTTTATTTAAACGCATAAATCAAGTAATCAAGAAAAACAAAACTCAAGTTGTAAGTATTGAAAACAATCCTTTACTGCGTTTCTTTAAAATTAATAATGTTTTTGTGAGTCAGGCATCTGCAACCACTATTACAGAAAAACAAAAAATTGGTCTTGTAGGCATTTCTTACCAACAGTTTGAAGAATTCTTTCTAGCCATTTTTGATGTTCCTTATGGACAGGATTTTGTAATCACCAATACAAGTTACCGATTTATGGTTGTCTTGTTTTGGAGACAAATTTTAATTTATATTGGTTTTGGTGTTGCTGGATATTTCTTTTTACCCACAATGGCTACATTTGTTTTAATTGCTATAGTTTTATTAGGCTTTACATTTTTAAATTATAAAATAGTTGCTAAAAGCTTTTTAGGGATAAACCACGATTTAATTAAAGTAGGTTCTGGTGCCATTAGCACAAAAAGTGAATACATAGCCTTACACAAAATTCAATCAGTACAACTTAAAAGGAGTATTTTTCAGCGTTATAACGGTCACGCAACACTTGTGTTGTATACGGCTTCAGGAAGTATAAGTATTCCTTATTTACCTTACAATGAAGCATTGAGTCATTTCAATTATATATTGTATAAAGTAGAAAGTTCGAATTTAAGCTGGATTTAATCTCTCTAACCTAAATTCGAACTTTTAAGAGTGATATTATTTTTACCTAATACAACTTTGGGAATTCACTTGGTTTAAATTCGTGCATTATGGCATATACCTTTTCGAATACATCTTCTGTAGATGGTTTAGAAAAGTAATCTCCATCTGTTCCATATGCTGGTCTATGAGCTTTTGCGGTTAAACATTCAGGTTTACTGTCTAAATGAATATACGCATTCTGCTCATCGATTATTTTTTGTAAAATATAAGCAGAGGCTCCACCAGGAACATCTTCATCTATGATTAATAAACGATTAGTTTTGGCGATGCTTTTTACTACATCATGATTCAAATCGAATGGAACTAAAGATTGAACATCAATTACTTCAGCATCAATACCAAGTTCTTGTAGTTCGTTAGCCGCTTGCATCACAATTCTTAATGTAGAGCCATAGGAAACTAAAGTAATATCGCTTCCTTCTCTTATGGTTTCAACTTGGCCAATGGCCGTTTTAAATTCACCTAAATTAGAAGGCATTTTTTCTTTTAAACGGTAACCATTTAAACATTCTACAATCAATCCTGGCTCATCGCTAGCTAATAAAGTATTATAAAAACCAGCAGCTTTTGTCATATTTCTAGGAACAAGAACATGAATACCACGAATTAAATTAAGAACTCCACCCATTGGCGAGCCCGAGTGCCAAATACCTTCTAAGCGATGACCACGCGTACGAACAATAAGTGGGGCTTTTTGCTTACCTGCTGTTCTATAGGTAGTGGTTGCCAAGTCATCACTCATAATTTGTAAGGCGTACAAAATATAATCTAAATACTGAATCTCTGCAATAGGTCTCAACCCACGTAATGCCATTCCTATACCTTGGCCTAAGATGGTAGCTTCTCTAATTCCCGCATCTGCAACACGATTAGAACCATATTTTTCTTGTAAACCTTCTAAGCCTTGATTTACATCTCCAATTTCTCCAGAGTCTTCACCAAAAATTAATGTTTCAGGTCGGTTTTCGAATATTTTATCGAAGTTATCTCTTAAAATTACTCTTGCATCAACTTCTTTAGCGTCTTCTGCATAAGTTGGATTTACAGCTTCTATGTTTGTAGCTTTCCATTCACTTTCACTATGTAAATTGCTACTGTATTGTGGCTGAATACGTTTTTTGAAATCATTAATCCAGTTAATGAGTTCTGTTTTAGCTTCAGAATTTTCATTTCTTACAAATCGTAATGCTTTTCTTGTGGTAGCAATAATTACAGATTTTAGGGGTTCGCTATTTCCTTTTAATTCTGAAATTAAGGGTTCTATAAAAGCTTTATTTTCACTTTGCTTTGCTAGATTATTTAATAAAACTAAAGCGTCTTTACTTTCTTGTTTAGCTTGCTTTCCAAAAGCCGTCCAGGCTGCTTTTTTACCATCGCGAACCTGCTTTTTAATGTCCTTTTCTAACTGGGTTAAGTCTTCTTCTGTTGCAATATTATTTTCGATAATCCATTGACGCATTTTTAAATTACAATCGTTTTCTTTTTCCCACTCTAATCGTTCTTTACTTTTGTAGCGCTCGTGAGATCCAGAAGTAGAATGTCCCTGTGGTTGAGTTAATTCTACTACATGAATTAATACTGGCACGTGTTCTTCTCTAGCAAATTTCTCTGCTTTCTGGTAAGTTTCAATCAAACTTGGATAATCCCAGCCATTTACTTTTAAGATTTCATATCCATTGGTACCTTCTTCCCGTTGAAAACCTTTAAGAATTTCCGAAATATTTTCTTTTGTAGTTTGGTGTCTTGCATGCACAGAAATACCATAGTCATCGTCCCAGATATTAATAACCATAGGTACTTGTAAAACACCAGCTGCGTTTATAGTTTCCCAAAAAAGACCTTCGCTTGTACTAGCATTTCCAATAGTTCCCCAAGCAATTTCATTTCCATTATTAGAAAATAAATCACAATTAATATTTTTTTCTGAACGATATATTTTTGATGCCTGTGCTAAGCCTAGTAATCTTGGCATTTGTCCAGCTGTAGGAGAAATATCTGCACTAGAATTTTTTTGTTGGGTTAAATTTTTCCAACTTCCATCTTTATTTAGGGAGTGAGTCATAAAATGTCCACCCATTTGTCTTCCTGCAGACATTGGTTCTTCTTCAATGTCTGTATTGGCGTATAAACCAGCAAAAAATTGCTGAATACTTAATTTTCCAATGGCCATCATAAAAGTTTGATCTCTGTAATAACCAGACCTAAAATCACCATTTTTAAAGGATTTTGCCCAAGCAAGTTGAGGTACTTCTTTACCATCTCCAAAAATGCCAAATTTTGCTTTTCCTGTTAAAACTTCGCGTCTACCCAGTAAACTACATTCTCTACTTGTTACGGCTATTTTGTAATCTTGAAGTATTTCTTCTTGAAATTCTTCAAAAGAAAGTTCTTCTTTTTTTAAGGAAATCTCTGGCATAATTTAATTTTTTGGTCTTGCGAAAGTACGATTTTTAAGTTACATATTCAATAGTAATTTGAAGCTGAACAAATCAAAAAATGCGTTTTCCTTAAAGAAAACGCATTTTGTTGAAAATACTTAAATAAAAAGTGTTTTAATTATGATTTCATCAATTTCAAATTGCCAAAAATTTTTATGATTTGGGTAAAATTTTAATAATACCTAAACCTTCAACTCCTGCGTAAATGTAACCATCTGGGCTTTCTTCTACACTTCTTAGTCTACCAATATTTTTAAGGATGCGTTCTCTTTTTACGACTTTATTGTTTTCTAAAATACAGTGTTCCAGATATAAAAATTTTAATGAACCAACTAGTAAGTTCCCTTTTAGTTCTGGGTATTTATCTGAAGTCACAAAAGCCATTCCGCTAGGTGCAATAGATGGAACCCAATAATGAATAGGCTGCTCCATTCCTGGTTTAGCAGTTTCATCAGTAAAACTCGTTCCGTCATAATTAATTCCGTAGCTAATTACTGGCCAGCCGTAGTTCTTGCCTGCGCTAATAATGTTTATTTCATCACCACCTTTAGGACCATGCTCATGAACCCATATTTTTCCCGTCATTGGATTTTTCTCCATTCCTTGTGGATTACGATGTCCGTAGGAATATATAGCTTTTTTGGCTTCGTTTTCATTAACAAATGGATTACTCGATGGGATACTGCCATCGTCTTTAATTCTATAGATTTTTCCGCCATCTCGTGTTATATCTTGTGGATTTTCGTCTCTGTTTCCACGATCACCCACGGAAAAATATAAATAGCCTTCGTCATCGAAAGCTAATCTACTTCCAAAATGATAAGGTTTACTTGTATTGGGTAAAGCTTTATAAATTTCAGTAATATCAAGAAGTTTACTACCATCAAATTTGGCTCGTATAATTTTAGTATTCCCAACACCTTCTTCTTCACCTTCTCCTTGATGTGCAAAGCTTAAGTAAATAAACTTATTTTGATTGAATTCAGGATGAATCTTTACATCCATTAAACCGCCTTGTCCCTTCAACATAATTTTTGGAACATTTTGAATGTTAGTCAAATTTCCATTTTTATAGTAGTATAGATTTCCTTCTTTTTCAGTCGCTATAAAGCTTCCATCACTAAAAAAATCTATTCCCCATGGAATTTCTAATTCATCGGTAATTACTTCGTACTCGTAATCTTTTTTTACATCAATTATGTTTTCGTCTTTTTGTGCGCAAGCGGTAAAAACAAAAAATAAAATGAAGAAACTCAAGGCTGTCGATTTCATCTTTGGAATTATTTGTTGGTAAATTTAGGTTGTAAGTTATAAATATTTTAAAGCAAAAGAGTCATTTTACTTTTTAAAATGACTCTTTGATTAACTGGTTACTTATTCAATTTTTTGAATCTTGAAATTTTCTTGCTGATTTGAAAGTGCTTCAACTACTTCCTGCATATTAGCTAAATTAAGGTTTGGGTTTTCAGCAAAATCTGCAGGAACCACTGCAATTCTGAAGGTTTGGTCTAAAGTAAACGTATTACTTAACGTAGAAAAGTTGGTGTTTCCGTCTAAAAATAATTCTACATCTAAGAATGTGTTCGTATAGTTATAAGATACTTGGCTGCCATCTTGTAAATAAAATGTTCTAGGTAATAAAGACCAAACATCTATTGGACCCGTTGAGTCTGGGATTACATCTTCTAACAAATACACTAGAACTACATCAGATTCAAATACTTCAATTTCAGGAGGGAAATTAATTAATGCGCCATAATTATTTTGTGGAGTAAAGTTTACGGTAACTTCAAAAACACTTCCCAATATATTGATTCCTGGAGGTCCTTGTGGTCCTTGAGGACCTGGAGCTCCTGTATCTCCTGTACAAGCCATTAAAAAAAATGTGCTTAGTAAAATTAAAATTGTTTTTTTCATGATTATTAGGTTTTAGGTTTAAAATCTAGGCTTAGCGAATTAACGCAATATCTTTTTCCAGTTTCAGTGGGACCATCATCAAACACGTGTCCTAAATGTCCTCCACAATTGGAACATAAAATCTCCGTTCTCAGCATTCCTAGACTACGATCTTGTTTATACTCAACATTTCCTTCTATGGCTTCATCGAAACTAGGCCAGCCGCATCCACTATCAAATTTAGTTTTACTTTTAAAAAGGGGAGTGTCGCAACCTGCACATTTATAAATTCCATCTTCAAAGTGCATATTATATTCTCCAGTAAAAGGTCTTTCTGTTCCTGCTTCTCTAAGAATTCTAAATTGTTCTTCGCTCAATTTAGTTTTCCACTCTTGGTCTGATAATTTCATGACTTTACTCTTTTTCTGTATTATCTGGAATAAATTCTAAAGCAACACCATTAATGCAATGTCTCATTCCTGTTGTTTCTCTGGGGCCATCATTAAAAATATGACCTAGATGTCCACCACATTTACCGCATAAGGCTTCGTCTCTTTTGTAACCTAATTTTCGGTCTGAAGAAAAGGCTAAACTACCTTCTATTGCTCTATCAAAACTTGGCCAACCTGTTCCACTTTCAAATTTATGTTTTGTTTCATAAAGTGGATTGCCACAGGCAGCACATACAAAAGTTCCTGGTTCTTTCACGTCATTCAACGGACTACTAAATGGTCTTTCGGTTGCTGCCTTTCTTAGTACATTATATTCCATTGTACTGAGTTCAGCTTTCCATTCTTCATCTGTTTTCTCAACTTCATAGGTTTTCTCCTGTTTTCCTTTTTCATCTTTTTGAGCTGAAGTATTACAAGCTATACAAAAGAAAGCGAAAATGATTATTATTTTATTCATAACTAATAGTTTTCAAAAAGTGTGCCTTTTTTTTGGTAAAAGTAATATTATAGTTGTGGCTCTTTCTAAAAAGAAATTTAAAATGTGAATAATAATGTATGATTTAAGGAACCTACAATAGAAAACTTTAACTTTGTTTAAAATTTTAGTTTATGCTTAAATCATTTTCATCTAAAACCTTTTTAACTGTTTTTGTAGCATTAATGTTAGTGAATTGTGCTACTAATCCATTCACAGGAAACAAGACGATGGCGTTTGTGCCTAACAATCAAATTTTACCAATGGCTTTTCAACAATATGAACAAGTTAAGGAAAAAAGTACTGTAATTGAAGGCACGCCCAGAGCAGAAATGATAAAACGGATTGGTAATGAAATTGCAGTAGCTGCTGAAAAATGGCTCGATAGTAACGGCTACAAAAATTATACAGATAACTACAAATGGGAATTCATTTTAATTGATGAAAACACCGTAAATGCTTGGGCAATGCCTGGTGGGAAAGTAGCTTTTTATACAGGAATTTTACCCATTGCAGAAAATGAAAATGGAATTGCAACCATTATGGGACATGAAATTGCTCATGCGCTTGCAAATCATGGTCAACAACGAATGAGTGCTGGTGCAGTTCAACAAGGATTAGGAATGGTTGGTGGAGCCATTTTTTCCGAAGACCAACAAAATCAAGAATATTTTAATCTGGCTTATGGTTTGGGTTCTCAATACTTAGGAATGCTTCCTTTTAGTAGAAAGCATGAAACTGAAGCAGATGAAATTGGCTTAAAACTTATGGCTATAGCCGGGTATGATCCAGATGAAGGCTCAGAGCTTTGGAGAAGAATGGATAAAGCTAGCGGCAGTAAACCACCTGAATTTCTAAGTACACATCCATCTACCGAAAATAGAATTGAAAATTTAAATCGAGTATCGAGCATTGCTAAAGAGGAAGCAAAGAAATTTGGGGTTACTGAATTTAAAACAAACATTCCAATAAGTGAAAAATAAGCAAAAACAACTTTTACCCAAAGGTCACCCCAAATTAATTAAGGCATGGGCTTTTTACGATTGGGCAAATTCTGTTTATAGTTTAGTTATATCTTCTGCAATCTTTCCTATATTTTATGGCGCACTAACTTTAGTTAAGCGGGAAGACGGAACTATTATAAGCGATGAAGTTAACTTCTTAGGTTTCAGCATTAATAATGATTCATTAATAAGTTATATTACGGCCTTCGCCTTTGTCTGTATTTCTATTTTGAGTCCTTTACTTTCTGGTATTGCAGATTTTATGGGAAATAAACGTACCTACATGAAGTTCTTTAATTATTTAGGAGCTTTATCATGTGTAGGTTTATATTGGTTTAATCTTGAATATATAGAAATAGGTTTGCTCTTTTATTTTTTGGGATTAATAGGTTTTTGGGGAAGTATAGTTTTTTATAATTCCTATTTACCAGACATAGCATATAAAAATCAACATGATAAGGCAAGTGCTTTAGGCTTTAGTTTGGGTTATTTTGGAAGTGTTTTACTTTTAATTATTTGTCTTACTATGATTATGGGACATAGTTATTTCGGTTTTGAAAGTACGTCCCAACCCACAAGAATTTCATTTATCCTTACAGGAATATGGTGGATAGGATTTAGCCAATACACCTATGCTTATTTGCCAAAGAATGTGAATGATAATAATTATTCAAAAGATATTCTATTAAATGGTTTTAAAGAAATAAAGCAGGTTTTTATAAAAATAAAATCCATTCCTACCTTAAACCAGTTTCTAGGTGCTTTTTTTGTGTATAGTATGGCTGTTCAAACCATTATGTTAATTGCAACTTATTTTGGGATGGAAGAAATTAATTGGTCTGGACAGGATGAAACAAGTGGGTTAATAATAAGCATACTTTTAATACAAATAGTTGCCATTGGAGGGGCTTATTTATCGGCGAAATTAGCTGCTCGATTTGGAAACATTTTCACTTTAATTTTAATTAATAGTCTTTGGGTAGCCATTTGTGTTTACGCTTTTTTCATGAAAACTCCAACAGATTTTTATGTTGCTGCCTTTTTTGTAGGTTTAGTAATGGGTGCCATCCAATCGCTTTCTAGATCTACTTACGCCAAACTTATTCCCGAAACAAAAGACACCACATCCTTTTTTAGTTTTTATGATGTCACCGAAAAAATTGGAATAATTGTAGGAATGTCTATTTTTGGTTTAATTAGCCAACTTACTGATAGTATGCGTAATTCAGTTATCTTTTTAGTTGTTTTTTTTATGGTTGGTATTTTTTTGTTGATACGTATTCCGAAGCGGTCTCGTATTTAAATTAAATTAATTAAGTTTACGCCTAAATATTATTTACACATGCCTAGAACAATTTTTTTCTTATTACTGATTAGCTCTTTGTTGAATATGAGTTGTGATAATGAGCCTTTAGATGGTGGTTTTGATTTAAATAACGACGATGTTTTCGATCCTAATGCTAATGCAACTTTTCAGGTTAATCTAAATGGAAGCTTATTTGTAGCTGAAGATATTAGTGCAATTCAAGAAGAAGCTTTATCCTTAATAGGCCAAAATGGAAATGTAGAATTAAGCATTAACATAACCAATCCAGAAGTTGGAAATTATAGCATTGCTAATAATGAAGAAATAAGTATTACATACGTGCCGAATAGGAATTCTGCTCAGCAATTTTATACAGCAACATCAGGTGAATTAATAATCTCTAACTATAATCAAGAAATTGGAGTTATATCTGGGAGCTTTTCTGGAAATTTAACTGAATTTGTGGGTCTAGGCGAAGATATACAAATGACAAATGGAATATTCCAAGACATTACATTTGTAGAAGTTGTTGAACTTCCTGGTGATGATGAATTGCCTGGTGATGGAGACACCAATGGAGATGATGAAGACGGTGAAAATTAAACTTCAATCTTTTAGTTTATCAACATAAAAAATTTACCCGATTTATTTTTTAATGATCGAATAAGGCTTTCATTATAGTTTGTATTCCTTTAAAAATACAATAACCAGCTCCGACTAATATGGCAATGCCAATAATTAAAATGGGTATAAATAAAAACTTATCTTGATTATTGAATGCGCTAAATAAAACAGAAGGCCCCAAAAAACATAAGGGTAAGGATATTGCCAAATAACGAATTCCCAAGCCTAAAGTTTCTTTTTTCTTATTCATTTTCTAATACTTTTCTCACGCTACCGTGTTTGGTAAGTAAGGTTTTGGCTTCTTTAGTGCTAAGGTTTTTAATATCCTTAATCATATTAATTGCACGCTCATTTAGTTTTTGATTACTCAACTGCATATCTACCATTTTATTTCCTTTAATTCTTCCCAGTTGAATCATGGCAGTTGTGCTAATTATATTTAAAACCATCTTTTGGGCTGTACCTGCTTTCATTCTTGAGCTACCAGTTACAAACTCAGGCCCAACTTTTATTTCAATAGGAAATTTAGCAGCCAAGGCTAATGGACTATTTGGGTTACAGGTAATGCATCCTGTTTGTAAACCATTTACTTGAGCATCTTTAATTCCACCAATTACGTAAGGTGTGGTGCCAGATGCAGCAATACCAATAATTACATCTTTAGCATTTATTTCATGTTTCTGTAAATCTTTCCAGGCTTGCTTGGTATCATCTTCTGCATTCTCTACAGCATCACGTATAGCTTTGTCTCCACCTGCAATAATCCCTTTAACTAAGTTTGAAGAAACACCAAAAGTAGGTGGGCATTCACTAGCATCTAGAATGCCTAATCTTCCACTGGTTCCTGCGCCAATATAAAATAACCTACCACCTAGTTTTAATTGTTTTACTACTGCTTCAGTTAGCTTTTCAATTTGTGGAATGGCTTTTTGAACAGCGATAGCTACCTTTTGGTCTTCTGTATTTATGGCTGTAATACATTCGCTAATATCCATTTTTTCTAGGTTATTGTAATGCGAACTTTGTTCAGTAATTTTTTCAAATTTGGTCATTATTCTATCGTAACACTTTCTTTTTCAAAAGTAGATAAACTAAAATATCCAAAAGGGAAATTATCAAAATTATCTTGATTTATAATATTACCACGAACTGTAGCTGGTTGAGCTTGAAAAGGGCCACCTGCTGAGCCTGATTGTAATAATAAACGAAACAGAAAATCATAGTAAGATTTACTGATGGTATAAAATTCTATATCAACAATATCTCCAGTTTCAAGTTCTTCGTCAGAGAAACTAAAAGAAATGGTATTTCCATTGTTAAATTCATCAGACTGAATGTCTACTTCTGGGAAAGCTAAAAAGTCTGTATTGAATCTTGCTAAATAGTAATTTTCTTCTTCGGGATTGTCTTTAAAATATATGGTGACTTCTTTTTCTCCGCCTGTAAAACCACCATCATCATTTTGCGTAATAGAATCGATTAGAGTAGGGTTTACAAATTGTTCTGTAGCTTCATAGGTAACACCATTAGATATTATATTTAACTGGTAAGTAGCGTTCAGTTCAGGTGAAAAACTAGTTGTAGTATAAATTCCTGGTTCAGTTTCTTCAAACAGATAAGACTCGTTGTTTTCGCCAATAACTTCCACATTGGCATCTGTAATTCTTATAATTTCATCTTCAAAAAAGTTTCTAGTTCGGCTTATTTCTATAACTTGAAAATTCCCATTAGTATTGTTTTCCCATTTAATAGATGCATCAATAACGGTTCTTGGAGTAGCTTCTTCTAAGTCTACTTCAACTACATCTAAGCAAGATGTAAAAAAAGTAAAGCTAACCAGTAGGCTTAAAAATTTAATTGCTCTCATCTTAAAATTTTATTTTATATGAAACCGAAGGAACTGCACCAAATATTGATAGTCGAACAGCTTCATTAGCACCTGTTTCTTGATTTTGCCTAAAATTAATGGCCGCGGCATTCATTCTATTATACACGTTGTAAATTCCAAAAGACCAAGAACTTTTCCAATCTCTGTTTTCATTTTTTGAAGGAATCAGCGTTGCTGAAATGTCCAGTCTATGAAAGGTAGGCAATCTGTTTAAATTACGGCCTTCATATACAGGAATAGTTAAGTCCTGAAATTGATATTGACCCACCGGAAAGTTTACAGGTAATCCAGTTTGGGCCACAAAACTGGCATTGAAAGACCATTTTTTGTTGAGTTCGTAATTCGCAATTATGCTTAAATCATGCGTCTTGTCAAAATTATTTAAATACCATTCGCCATTATTAATTCCTGGTTCGTCTGGATTTCTACCTGGGGTTCTTTGCTCAGTTCTAGAAAGCGTGTAAGCAATCCAGCCGGTCAGTTTCCCTGTGTTTTTTTTCAATAAAAATTCCCAACCAAAAGCTCTTCCTTCACCATTTAATAAAACACGTTCAATATTGTTGTTTGCTATTAAGTTGGCTCCATTAATAAAATCAAAGCTATTTTGAACTTCTTTGTAGTAAACTTCAGTTTCTAGTGAATATGCTTCATCTTTAAAATTTTGAAAGTATCCTACTGCAATTTGATCCGCTTTTTGTGGTTTTAGGTATGGTCCGCTTGGTGCCCAAATATCGAATGGAGTAGGAGCAGAGGTGTTTGAAATTAAATGTAAATTCTGAACCATTCTATGGTAACCTAACTTTATAGATTGATTGTCATTTAAACTATATGCAACAGAAAAACGTGGTTCTAGATTGTGAAAGCTTTCAATTGTAGAACTTCTACTAATGTTTTCTCTACCAATAATTGGAGCTTCTTCGTAAATCCCAATCGCCGAATTGTAAGCTACTGGTTCGTCATTTTCGTAAGATGCAAATCCGTTTTGTCCAAGCCTAAAAAAGCTACTTAATCTTAAGCCATATTCAATTTGAACATTGTCACTTAATTTTTGTTCAGCAGCTAAATACAAGGCGTTTTCAAAAGCATATTTTTTATCTAAAACACGAAGGTTTACTCCAGATTGTTCACTATTTGGTCTAACTACTCCTGGATTAAATTCGTGATAAAATGAGTCAATACCATTTTTCAAGGTAATGTTATTGTTTATCTGTTGATTGATATCATATTTTAGGTTGTAGTTGTTAATTCCTGTTTCAAAAATAAATTCTGCACTATCTATCTCTAAATCATAAATGTAATCATTTACGATAAAATATAAATTGCTGAATGTTTTTTCATTAAAAACATGATTCCATCGGGTAGACAGGAAAGATGTACCATAGGTATTGATAAAATTGTCGCTAATATCAAAAACATCTCTTCCGTAATATGCAGAAACAGCAATATTATTTTTAGGATTAATATTGAAATTGAATTTAGCATTTAAGTCGTAGAAATAAGCAGAATTGGGGTTATCGGCTAGCTGAAGAAATAGATGAGCATAAGAACTCCTGCCGCTAATTAAATAACTGCTTTTGTCTTTTTGAATCGGACCTTCTAATAATAACTTACTAGAAACAACGCCTACATTAGCTTCTCCTTTAAATTTTTGTGTGTTGCCTCGTTTTTGTTCAATATCAAGTACAGATGCCACACGACCACCAAAATTAGCGGGTATGCCACCTTTATACAAACTCAAATCCTTAATGGCATCTGGATTAAAAACGGAAAACAAACCAAATAGATGTGATGAATTGAAGATGGTAGCTTGGTCTACCAAAACCAAATTTTGGCCTGCATTTCCACCGCGTACATTAAATCCTGAGGAGCCTTCGCCTGTATTCGAAATTCCAGGTAATTGAATTAAGGATCTAATTACATCCGCTTCGCCTAGCACCACAGGAATTTTTTTGATGGTTTCACTGCTGAGCTTACTTACACTCATGCTTGCGCTGCGTATTTCAGTTTTTTCAATATTTTCTTTCACTAAAACTTCTTCTAACTGTTCTTCGCTTGGCGCTAGATAGATTTCAATAAAAGTGTCTTTATTAATTCTAATTTTTTTGATTTGATCCTTAAAGCCTAAGTAGGATATTTTAATTTCATATTTGCCTTCAGCCAGCTCTAAATTAAATTCTCCATTAAAGTTGGTTACGGTTCCTAAATTAGAATTGATAAGGTTAATGTTAGCTCCAAGTATTGGAGTATTGTCTTCTTCATTAAAAATTTTACCAGATAAGGTATAATTTTGAGCAAAAGTGATTTGAGCTCCAAAAAGAACAAACACAATTAAAGAATAGAATTTTTTGATAGCTGTTATTTTTTGGCAAATATAGACGAGAAGAGAACAATGAAATAGCTCTTAAAAACTAATTTATTGCTAAAATTATTGCTGCAAAACAAAAATACAAGGCTTTTTATGCAAGTCGAGTTTTGCATTTTTCCACTCGTTTACCGTTTTTGTTTGTATAAATTCTGTGGTCAGCGTTAACTCGCAAGCCACACATAAGCTGGTTTGTGGATGAAGTGTTTTTAGTAATAGTTCAAAAATTTGTTCGTTTCTATAAGGAGTTTCAATAAAAATCTGTGTTTGATTCTCTTTTAAAGAACGCTTTTCTAGCTGTTTAATTTTGCTTTTGCATTCTGCTTTATCAATGGGTAAATAGCCATTAAATGCAAAATTTTGTCCATTCATTCCACTAGCCATCAAAGCCAATAAAATGGAAGATGGACCTACCAATGGAATTACTCTAATATTACTTTGGTGAGCCAGTTTTACAATCTTTGAGCCTGGATCTGCAACTCCAGGACAACCAGCGTCAGACACCATGCCGACATCTTCACCTTCATTACAAGGTTTTAAAAAATCTGGAATTTCAATGTCTTGCGTAAATTTATTTAAAGTGAAGAAAGTTAAATCTGACTGGGATTTACCGGGTACAATTTTCTTGATGAAAGCACGAGTTACTTTTTCATTTTCAGCAATATAAATATTGATGTCATTTATTTTTTTTCGTATGGATAAGGGAAGTACTTCAAGTGGCGGTTGCTCACCTAAGCGAGATGGAATTAAAAATAATCTCCCTTTTTCGAATTCTTGATTATGAGTTGCCATCTTTTTGAAGTTGATTAGCTATATGATTGCAAGCTTGATCTAGTAAATTGTACACATGTTCAAATCCATTTTTACCACCATAATAAGGATCGGGCACTTCTGCATTCGATTTTGGTTCTAAAGCATTTAAGATTAAACTTACTTTATTACGGTTTTCATCAGAAGAAGCTTGAGATATAACGTCTTTGTAATTTTGTTGATCCATTACATAGATCTGGTCAAATTTTGAAAAGTCGTTTTTTTTAAAAGGCCTAGATCGTTGGTCAGTAATATCAATACCGTATTTTTGAGCTACTTCAATAGATCTAGGATCTGGTAATTCTCCAGCATGTGTAGCTGAAGTTCCAGCTGAATCAACTGCTATACTATGATGATCAACCTTGTTTTTTAAAATGCCTTCGGCTAAAGGTGAACGGCAAATGTTTCCAAGACAAACCATTAATACCTTCAATTTTGCCATTGGTTTAGTATTTAAGTTTTGTAGTTAAATCTTCTACGTATTTCTTAAATTCTTTATCGGTACTTTGTAGATTGTCTACGGTTTTACAAGCGTGTAAAACCGTTGCATGGTCTCGACTTCCAATTTGCTTCCCAATACTAGCTAAAGAAGATTTTGTCATTTTTTTTGCAAAGTACATTGCAATTTGTCTAGCTTGTACAATATGTCTTTTTCTTGTTTTAGATTGTAAGGTGTCAATATCCATATCGAAGTAATCACTAACAACTTTCTGGATTTGATCAATAGATACATCCTTTTTGGTCTTGCGAACAAAATTAGAAACAATTTTTTGAGCCAGATTTAAATCAACTTCAGTTTTACTAAATGAAGAATGAGCTATTAATGAAATAATCGCGCCTTCTAACTCTCTAATGTTGGTTTTTATACTTCTAGCAACGTAGTCAATTATTTCTTCAGGCATTTCTACGCCATCTCTAAATAATTTACTTTCTATAATTTTTCTTCTAGTATAATAATCTGGAATTTGTAACTCAGCAGATAATCCCCACTTAAATCTAGAAAGCAAGCGTTGTTCAATTTCCTGCATATCTACAGGCGCTTTATCACTAGTTAAAATAACTTGTTTTCCGTTTTGGTGTAAATGATTAAAGATATGGAAGAATGCTTCTTGTGTTTTCATTTTTCCAGAAAGCAACTGAATATCATCTACAATTAAAACGTCTATGAGTTGGTAAAAATGAATAAAATCGTTCAAGTTTTTACGCTTAATAGCAGAATCTATATACTGTTGTGTGAATTTTTCAGCAGAAATATACAATACCGTTTTATCGGGGTATTTTTCTTTAACATCTACGCCAATAGCATGCGCTAAGTGAGTTTTTCCTAAACCGCTACCACCAAAAATTAAAAGTGGATTAAACGATGTGCCACCTGGTTTATTGGCAATAGCTTTTCCAGCCGAACGAGCCAATCTATTAGATTCACCTTCTAAAAAATTATCAAAATTATAATTTGCATTTAATTGAGAATCGATTTTTAAATTTCGGATTCCCGGAATTACAAATGGATTTTTTAATTCTGGATTTTTGCTTGAAATTTTCATGTTTACATCTTGAGAAGAAACTTTCCCACGATGAGAACTCGGAATTTTTTCAGTGAAGGATTGTGAGCTGCCTGCTCTGTTTTCCATTTTAATAATGTACAACAACTTAGCACCTTGGCCTATTTCTTTAGTTAATGCAACTTTTAATAAATTAAAATAATGCTCTTCAAGCCACTCATAGAAAAATTTTGAAGGCACCTGAATACTTAAAGATTGGTCTTGCAGTTTAACTGCATTAACAGGCTCAAACCATGTTTTATAGGCTTGCGGAGAAATATTGTCTTCTATAAATTTTAGACAATTGTTCCATACCGATTCCGCAGTTTTAGCCATAAATATGATTGTTGTTTAGGTTATTTAATTAGTTTCAGGTTTCAAAACCGAGTACAAATATGTGAACAAATTGTGTAATAAAAAATTAATTTGCTATTGAATTTTCGGTTTTTTTTTCGCATACTCATTTAAATTTTTTTACACAATTTTAACAATAAGTAAATGAAGAAATTAACAAAAACAAAGATCGAAATTCGGTATGCAGAAACCGACCAAATGGGGGTAGTGCATCACGGAGTTTACCCGCAATATTTTGAATTAGGCAGAGTAGACTGGTTAAATCAGTTTGGTTTGCACTATCAGAAAATGGAAGAACAAGGAATCTTATTGCCAGTTTACGATTTACAAATAACCTATTTAAATTCAGCAAAATTTGGTGACGTTGTTGAAGTGGAAACCCAACTTGCTGAAAAACCTGGTGTTCGTATTACCTTTGACTATAAAATTACAAACCACCATAATAATCAACTTTTAGCAACCGCTAAAACCACACTCGTATTTGTTAACGGAAAAACCAAAAAACCAATGCGGTGTCCTGAGTTTTTACTTTCAAAATTTGGGTTTTAATTATCATTCAGAATCAACAGATTTTTTAATTTTAAGCTGCAATTAAAATTATTTATAATGAATTATTTAAAGACAACAAGTATAGAAAAAGGTTCTTCTGTGCAACTCGCTTACAACGATTATGGTTCTGGGCAACCCCTAATCTTAATTCATGGTTGGCCACTTAATTTTGCCATGTGGGAACATCAAATAGCCTATTTTGTAGATAAAGGTTTTAGAGTAATTACTTACGATCGTCGTGGCTTTGGAAATAGTTCTAAACCTTGGCACGGCTATACTTATAATGATTTTGCAAAAGACTTACACGATTTAATTGAAGGTTTAGAATTAAATGATGTTCTGTTAGCTGGCTTTTCGATGGGTGGAGGTGAAGTTGCTAGGTATATTGGTAAATATGGCACAAAACGTCTGTCTAAAGCGGTATTTATATCTTCTGTAGTTCCTTTTATGCTGAAAACTGAAGATAATCCTGATGGGGTAGATGTTTCTGTTTTTGATGGTATGAAAGAAGGAATTGATCAAGATCGTGCAGCGTTTTTTAAAGAATTTGGTAAAAACTTCGTAAATATTGATAAAAATAGTGACCGCGTAAGCCAAGCTCAAGTAGACTATAATTGGTATGTGGCCTGTTCGGCTTCAAAAAAAGCAACGCTAGATTGTGTAGATGCTTTTGGAAAAACTGATTTCCGAGAAGATTGTAAAAAAATAGACATTCCTACTTTAGTTATTCATGGAGACGACGATGCAATTGTTCCAATTGATGTGTCTGGAAAAAAAGCAGCCGAATTGATAGATGGTGCAAAATTTGAAATCCTTAAAGATGCTCCACATGGAGTAACTTTTACACATCACCAAGAATTAAATTCGATTTTAATTGATTTTTTCAAAAATTAATCATTGATAATCAATAAAATACATTTAACCTGACTATTTTTGGTCAGGTTTTTTTTATTTTTTTTAAAACCTAGGCAACCATTTTTAAAGTTTTATCGTCTATGTAATAGAACGTCTTAATGAAAATGAAAGTAATAGACTTAAATCATCAACAAAAAAAGATAATTGAAGCTTGCATTCAGAATAATCGCAAAGCCCAATTTCAACTTTTTAAAGAACATTCTCCTAAGATGTTAAGTGTTTGCAGAATGTATGTTAAAGATATACATTATGCTGAAGATGTAATGTCTAAAGCTTTTTTGAAAGCTTTTTCACAGCTTTCAAAATTTAAATTTCAAGGGAGTTTTGAAGGTTGGCTTCGTAAAATTATGATTAGGGAAAGTATAGATTTTCTTAGAAGTCAAAAAAAGGTAGAATTTCCGATAGATGACTTCAGAATTCACGAAAAACCAGCAAATTTAAATGAAGAAATTGAATTTGAACGATTAGATGAAGCTCAACGAATTATAGACTTATTACCCTCTGGCTATAAAATGGTTTTTGTAATGTACGAAATTGAAGGCTACAAGCATAAAACCATTGCAAGTTTGTTAGAAATTTCGGAAAACACTTCTAAATCACAACTCTCTAAAGCGAGAAAATGGATTGCTGAAGAATTAAAAAATAAAAAAAATAGAAATGAAAAAGCACAATAATCATAATTGGAAAAATGAACTTCGCAACAGAAGTATCAAACCTTCAGAAGAAGCTTGGTTAGCTGTAGAATCTGGACTTGAGCAAAAGTCTAAGCATAAATTAAAAAAGAGATTTGCTTATATTTTAATAGCTGCTAGTTTTTTAGGCTTTGTAATTACAATTAGTCTACCTACAAATTCAGTAACTACTTCTACGCAATCTATATCTGCAGAAAAACAACAAAATCAAAATATAGAGCAGAATTCAAATGCAATAGAAGAAAATACTCAAAACAATGAAGCAATTGTAAATAGTGAATTTGATGCTGATTCAACTTCAAAATCAGTTCATAAACAAGACACTCATCAAACTCCTAACCATCAAGTTGCTGAGTCAAGCCCTAAGCAAACTCAGCAAAATGCAATCTCAAGTGAAAATCAAAAATCTTCTGAGACCAAAAAAAATAAATTAAATGCAAGTAATGTTATAGAAATTAGCCCAAAAGCAATGGATTTACTTGCTGAAGTTGAAGCAGAATTGGCTGGACAATCATCAACTAGTTTACCATTAAATGCCGAAGATGAAGCTAAGTTACTTTTAGCGGAAGCGAAACAAGTAATACAAGATGTAAAATATCAACAACTTTATGAAATGGCAAAAGCCAACGATTTATTGGCCGAAGTTGAAGATGATTATACCAAACAAGATTTGCAACAACGTGTTTGGCGATTTGTAAAAACCAACTATCACAACTTAGAGAATACCCTAGCTAGCTTAAAATAAACAATTGAAATCTTTAAAATTCCAAAACAGATATTTCTATCTGGTGGATAAATTATGTCTAATATTAAAATGAAAATCATGAAAATTAAATTATCTATTCTAGTCCTTTTTATGGCGTTATTGATGTGTAACTCCTATGAAACCTTTGGTCAAATTACTGAGCAAGTTGAACTTACCGAGCAAGAACGAGCAGATTATCAGGCTTTAATAAATCGTATTGAAACTTTCGAAAAAGAAACTTTAAAACAAAAAATTGAAGTTATTAATGTCCAGCAACAAGAAGGAGAAATTAGCGAAGAAGAAGCTCAAAAACTCAAGATGCGAGCTTCTGAAATTGCCGTAAAGAATATCAACGACTTAAAAACAATTGTAGATGCGTATGTTATGTATTTAGATAGAAATAATTATCCAATTTCAGATTTTTCAGAAATTGATTTTGATGAACTTGAAGTAGATATTCCATCTGAAGATTTAGAAGTCTTATTTGAAGTTCTCGATGCACTAGGAGGTGTTTTTGAAGATTTACAATTAAGTGATCATGATGAATATGCTGCAGTGCTTAGTAAAAGAAAAGAAGTTGAAGAGAAAAGACAAGCCTTAATTGATGCTAGAGAAGAATTGAAAATGTTACGTAAAAAGCAATACGCGAAACGAAATATTGAAATAACAAATCTTCCTGAAACCCAGGATACCACAATAGTTGAGCAAGAAAATTTAATTGATTTAGAAGAAAAAGAAGAAGTAGACCCAACTAAAGTTAGAGGTTCTCGAAGTTCGGATGCATTAGTATTGGCAATAGGATTTAATAATATGCTTTCTAGCGGAACTTCATTAAACGATTCTGGAATTCGATTTGGAGGTAGTAGAAGTTTTGAAATTGGTTACGCTAGAGAAACCCGTATTTTTAAAAATGTAAGTTGGTTAAGTGTAAAATATGGGTTTTCTTTTCAGTTTAATGGTTTAAAACCAGAAGGGAACAACATTTTTGCAGCTAACGGAAACCAAACTACCATAGAAGAATTCGATTTTAATTTACGAAAAAACAAATTTAGAATGGACAATTTAATTTTTCCGTTACACTTACAATTCGGAAGTAAAGGAATTAGAACCAATAGTAAAGGAAACCGATACTACAGCGACCATAATTTTAAAGTGGGAGTTGGTGGATTTGCAGGTATAAATTTATTGAATACGAACAAGTTAAAGTACACCAATGCAGATGGGCAAAGAATTAAACAACGTATTAGAGACGATTTTAATACTACTAATTTATTGTACGGATTGAGTGCTTATGTAGGTTGGGATGACTTCTCTTTTTACGCACAATACAACTTAAACCCCATGTTTACAGATAACGCTGTAGATACACATAACATACAATTAGGAATTCGTTTTGATTTAGATTAGCCTTCATCAATCCATAAAGCGCTCTTTTTAAAGGGCGCTTTTTTGTTATTTCAAAATTAGTAAACGTACTTTTGCACTTCATAATTTACTTTCTTGCAAACCTTTGTACATTACTTTTTGCACTTTGGAGCAATTGCTATAATTGCCTATTTCTACTGGCCAAAAAAATGGTTTAAAGCTTATTTAATTTTATTGGCGACGATGTTGGTAGATATAGACCATCTTTGGGCAACTCCCATTTTTGATCCCGATAGATGCAGTATTGGTTTTCACACTTTTCATTCTTATCCAGCAATTGTGGTTTATCTTTTAGGAGCTGTATTTGTTAAGCAGAAAATTTTGCGTTTGGTTTTTATCGGTTTGCTTTTTCATATGATTACGGATGGGATGGATTGTTTAATGAATGCTTATCTATAAACAAGTTTTTGCGTTAAGGATTGAACAAAAAGCCCGCAAAGCCAAAGCCAAAAAGTTGTTGTGTGCTACATAAGCGACTTTATGAAGCTTTTGTAGTGCCATTAAACTTGGTTGTGGCTGCGTACTTGAAGTGAAAGCCTGACCTTGCTTTTTTTAGCAAGAAAACGCTCAAATAATCAACTAGTAATTAAGATTTTAATTAAAGTTTACATCGTATCTTTGCCAACCAAATTTTTGCTATGCGTACAAAATCTTTAAAGAAAAATAAAATTAATGTAGTAACCTTGGGTTG
>CBFIGU010000017.1:0-35669 GCA_965662165.1 Psychroflexus sp. | reverse complement strand
AGATGCAGGTAGTATTTATGATAATTGGCAAGAAGCAGGTGCAAGTCCAGCTGGATTTGGAACCCATATTACTGGCTCAGATACAGGAGCCAATGGTTTCGATCAAACTTCTACAGGAAATGTATCTATGTTTACCTTTGATAATGCTGTTGCTAATCAAGCTGGCGGTGCAGCATGGACAGAAGTTGCTAATACAAATGCAACCAACTTAAGCGCTGGTGTACCTTATCGATTATTTGTTCGTGGAGATAGAAATATAGACTTAACAGATAATAGTTCTACACCAAATAATACGGTTTTACGTGCCACGGGTAGTTTAAAAACGGGAACCATATCAGCGGGAACATTAGCACAATTAAGTGGACAGTTTAGTTTTATTGGAAATCCTTACCAAGCTATTGTAAATGTAAATGATCTAAGTTTTACAGGAGATGTGAATCAAAGTTTCGTATATGCTTGGGATGCTAATGCAAATGATAATGGTGCTTTTGTAACTATAGAATTACCAGCAGGTACAAATGCAGGCTTAAATCCTAATGTAAATAACTTTTTGCAGCCGGGTCAGGCCGTATTTATTAGAAATAATCAAACAAGCTTTACTACACCAGGGACCATAGATTTTACAGAAGCTAGTAAGAACACTACTGCATCGCAATTAAGTCCGTTTAGTGAACCTGATTATACTATAGTTGATGTTCGTTTATTTACTGTTGAAGGTTATAACGCTAATCAACTTCCTATTGATGCAATTGGTTTACGGTTTGATGATGAATTTAACATTGAAGTAGATGATGCAGATGCAGGTAAATTAGGAAACTCTGGAGAAAACTTAGCGATTGTTCAAGACAACACAATTCTATCTATTGAAAAGCGAAGTTTCCCAGAAGGGAATTCGCCTGTACAGTTATTCTTGAATAACTATCAGCATACAGAATTTGTATTCATTGCTGAAGCAAGTAATATGCCAGAAGGTAAAGCTGTTTTTATTAAGGATAATTATTTAGATATCATTACTGAAATTGATTTAAATACACCTTATGTATTTACAGTAGATCCAAATTTAGCAGAAACTACAGGGATTTTTAGATTTGAAGTTGTTTTTGAAAATGAAACACTTGGAGTGAATAACTATTTAGCTAATGCCATTAAATTATATCCAATTCCAGTTGAAGATCAATTGAACCTAAGCAATAATTTAGGTACTGATTTAGATATTGAAGTTTATAATATGCTAGGACAACGCGTATCTAAAATACATTTAGGCGCTGATGAAGAAAAACAAATTCCTATGAACAATTTGGAAGCTGGAGTTTATGTTGTCAAAGTAATAGACGGTGATACTTCATTTAATACACAAATAATTAAAAAATAATAATGATGAAGAATAATAGTCAACAAGGCAAATCTTATAAAATAGCATTATTTAGTCTACTTGCTATATTAGTAAACACTACGGCATTTGCTCAAAGTTTAGAAGACGCACTTGGTTTTACGGAAACCGTGAACGATGTACCAGAAGCACCAATTAGCCTATTAATTGGTCTTGCTGCTCTAATTGGTAGTTTTATTGGCTTTAGAAAATTAAAGTCTTAAGGTTATAAATTTGCACATAAAAAAGGGAGCCCATTTCGGGCTCCCTTTTTTATATATTTTTAAGTTATTTACGATTTTGTCTTCTATGAATGGTATAAAAAATTACAACCGCTACAATAAATAAAAAACCCACTAAAAAAAACCAATTTTCACTTAGAAATTCACCAAGTACAAATTCGTAATTTTTTGGTAGTCTTTCTTGTTTTGGGATTTCACTTTGCATCTATAGGTTGTTTAAATAGTTACCAAGTAAATCTCTAAATTGATTTCCTTCCGTGAAACGATGTTTACTAAGTTTTTGGTGACCGGTTAGTGCCCATAAAACTAATTCCATGAAAAAGAATTTTTCGTTGTCGTTAAGTTCTTTAATGTGTTTTTCAACAAACTTAACTAAAGGTTCTGTCCTAATTAATTCAGCTTTGTACTCATCATCAGAGACATGATCGAATAATTCTATTTGATTGCCTTCATAAAACCACTCTAATAATTCTTTATAAGGCGCTTTATCGCTTTCTTTTTCAAGTTTTTTTAATGGTGGAAAATAGTTTTCATGTTGCTTTTTTATTGCATCTTCTAGCAATTGATAGGCAACTTCTTCAGCTCCAGCTTGTTCTCCTTCATAAAGTAATTCTACTTTTCCAGTTATTGAAGGGATAATTCCTATAAAATCTGCTAAGCGTACATGGGTTTGTTTCTCTCCGTTGGCCAAAGCTCTTCGCTCGGCTGTACTAATTAAATTTTGATAAGCAGTAATACTCAACCTTGCACTAACTCCACTTTTAGCATCTACATATTCACTTTCTCTTGCTTCAAAACTAATCTGTTCAAGTAAATCTTTTGCAATTTCCGGAACATGAACCATTTCTTGATTGGTATTGAGATTTGCTTCTTGTTGAGTGATGGTTTTTGCAATTTTTATATCCTTTGGATAATGTGTTAAAATTTGTGAACCAATTCTATCTTTTAAAGGCGTTACAATGCTTCCGCGATTGGTATAATCTTCTGGATTGGCTGTGAAGATGAATTGTAAATCTAATGGTAAACGCAGCTTAAATCCGCGTATTTGAATGTCTCCTTCTTGTAAGATGTTAAATAAAGCTACTTGAATTCTTGCTTGCAGGTCAGGTAATTCGTTGATAACAAAAATACACCGATGTGCTCTTGGTATCATTCCAAAATGAATTACGCGCTCGTCGGTATAGTTTAATTTTAAATTCGCTGCTTTTATAGGGTCTATGTCTCCAATTAAATCTGCTACTGAAACATCTGGTGTTGCTAATTTTTCAAAAAATCGATCACTTTTATGTAACCAAGCAATTGGGGTTTCGTCTCCTAATTTATCAATTTGTTCCTTGGCAAAGCGAGAGATGGGATGTAAAGGATCATCGTTAATTTCGGAACCTTCAATATAAGGAATAAATTCATCTAACAAATTAATCAAACTTCTTGCTATTCTTGTCTTAGCTTGCCCACGTAAGCCTAATAAATTAATATTATGTTTTGATAATATTGCACGTTCTAGTTCTGGGATAACAGAATGCTCAAACCCATGAATGCCTTGAAAAGCATCTTCTTTTTTCTTTATCTTTTCAATTAAATTTATTCTAAGCTCTTCTTTAATTGATTTAGAAGTATAATTTGAAGCTTTTAATTCTCCTAATGTAGTAATGTTTTCAGTTTTCATATTATCGCATTCTTCTTTTTCGGTTGTTTTCATAATCTTCAAAAATCATTTCACCTAAGCCTTGAAGTCCAGCATAAATTGCTTTTCCTTTGTTAGATGCTGTAAATTCTTCAACAAACTTTCTTAAATAAGGGTCTGAAGTAATCATAAAAGTTGTTATTGGGATACTAAGTTTTCTGGCTTGTGCTGCCATATTGTAGCATTTTTCGGTAATGAAAGGATCTAATCCTACACTGTTTTTATAGTAACTGCCGTCTGCCATTTTTAAGCAACTTGGTTTCCCATCAGTAATCATAAAAATCTGCTTATTCGCATTTCTCTTTCTACGTAAAATATCCATGGCCAATTGTAATCCAGCTACTGTATTGGTATGGAAAGGACCGACTTGTAAGTAGGGTAGGTCTTTAATTTTTACTGGCCAAGCATCGTTTCCAAATACAATAATATCAATACTGTCTTTTGGATATCTTGTGGTAACTAACTCTGCTAAGGCCATAGCTACTTTTTTGGCAGGTGTAATTCGGTCTTCACCATATAAAATCATACTATGACTAATGTCAATCATCAAAACCGTACTCATTTGGCTATTATGGGAAGTCTCTTTAACTACCAAATCGTCTTCGGTAAGCTGAAAGTCTCCAATACCATGGTTTACCTGAGCATTTTTAATGGAATCGGTCATTGAAATTTTGTCTAAAGCATCACCAAATTGATAATCTCTTAATACGCCAGTTTCATCATCACCTATGCCAATGTGTTTGGTTTTATGATTACCAGCTCTATTTTTCTTAAGCTTACCAAATATTTGTTCTAGTGCTCTTTTACGAATGGCTTGTTCGGTTTTATCAGTGATTTGAAGCCCATTTTTTCCATCAGGTTTCACTTCTTCTCTTAAGTAACCTTTCTTTTTTAAATCTTCAATAAAATCATCTAAAGTATAATCTTCTGTAGTGAGTTGATACTCTTTGTCCAGCTGCTTTAACCAATCCATAGCTTCATCAAAATCACCAGATGTATATGTAATTAATTCTTTAAAGACTTCGAATAAACGATCGAAAGGAGAAGTTTCTTTTGCTTCAAACTGACTGAACCTAAAACCAATTGAATCAATTTTCTTTTTCATACTCTAAAAGTACGTGTTATGAAAATGAATTGAAACTAAGTATTTGTTAAACTGCGATTAAAACTGAATACTGAATTGAAATTGAATAATAAGCCATGTATTATTCAATTTCAGACTTAGCTTTCCTTACATACTTACTTTTAAATTTGTAAACCAAGACCGAAGACCGAATAAGCATCCAGACAAAAAATGCAATCCAGATTCCGTATAATTTCAGATTAAAATAATCTGTAATTAGCAAGGTTGGTAGGAAGCCAATAAAGGTTGCAACAAGAAGTAAATTTCTTAAATATTTAGCTTCTCCCATTCCTTTGAATATTCCATCGAACATAAAAGCGATTGCATTTATGGGTTGCATCAATAATACCATCCAAAATACGCTTTTAAATAGTGCTAACACTTCTTCATTTTTATTGAAAATTAGACCAATGTCGGTATAAAGAATTGTGCATATTATTCCTAAGATTAAGGCAATACCAACGGCATATTTACTTATGTCTTTACTTAAATTCCAAAGTTTTAGATAAGCTTTTTCTCCAAGTAACTTTCCTCCAATAGCGTTACCCGCATTGGCATAGCCATCTATGAAAAATGAGAAAAATAACCAGATATTCATGAGTATGCTTTGTGCTGCAATGTAATTCTTTCCATAATCTGTTGCGTAACTATTGGCTAGATAGATGGCAATATTTAAAGATAGAGTTCTAATAAAAAGGTTGGCACTCATTAGTAACAAACCTTTCATTTCTGGATTGATATTTAGGCTTAATTTTAAATGAAAAGGAGTTTTTTTGAAAAAGAAATACAAAGCCATAACTAGCATTACTAATTGGGCTGCAATACTTGCCCATGCTGCACCGATAATATGAAAGCCTGCAAACCAACCATTAATTCCATAAACCAAGATATAATTTAGACTAATATTTACAGCTCCGCCTACTAAACTACATTTCATAGCCCAAAGTGTATTTTGAAGACCCCGAAAAACCCCAAATATGGCAAAAGTTACTAATGTTAATGGAAACCCTAAAGCTCTAACTTTATAATACGCTGCAGCATAATTTAAAATTAAACCATCAGCATTGTAGGCTTTAAAAATATATTCTGCTAACAGAGCTGTGCTAAAGTAAATGAGTATACTTAGTAATAAATTAAAGAAAATTACCTGTGGGACTAAGGTCTTTACACTGTGGATTCGTTTTTGACCAAGCCGTTGAGAAACCACTGCAGAAATTGCGGTTTTAGTCTGTGCAAGAATCCAAATTATAGCTGATAAAAATGAACCCACTAAGCCAACTGCAGCGAGCGCTTCAACTGGATTTTCTGTTACATTACCAATTATGGCAATATCAGCTAAAGAAATCAAGGGTTCGGCGATGCCAGCTATTATTGCGGGAACTGCAATTTTATTGATTTCTTTGAAACTAACTTTTTGCATATTAAAGAAGTGCTAAACATCGCTCCAATGCCATACCTCTTGAACCTTTTATTAAAATTGTATGATCTTTAATGGGTTTGTTTTTAAGGAATTCAGCCAACTTTTCAAAATTTTGAAATGCTTCAACTTTATTCTTCAGGTTTTGATTTGCTTCAAAAAAATAATTTCCACAAACCAAAATATGCTTAAATTGAAGCTTATCTGCTAAGTTGATGATTACTTCATGTTCCTTCAGTGAATCTTTACCAACTTCAAACATGTCACCAAGTATGACTGTCTTTTCTTTAGCATCTATCGTGCTAAAATTTTGTAAGGCTGCATCCATACTAGTCGGATTGGCGTTATAAGCATCTAATAAAACCGTATTCCTTTTCGATTTTACAAATTGAGATCTATTTTGTTCTGTCCTAAAGCTTTCAATTCCTTCTTTAATTTCTTCGAAGGTAAGTTTAAAGTAATCTCCAAAACCAATAGCCGCTGCAATATTCTTAAAGTTGTAAGCGCCAATGAGTTCGCTTTGGATGGGTTGGTCTTTATATAAAACTTTTAATTTTGGTTGGGTTGCTAAACAAGTTACGGTACAGTCTGCATTTTTTTCACCAATAATGAACCGGTTTAATTTCTTAGTTTTATCTAATTGAATATCATCTTCAGCATTTACAAAGACCATTCCATTATTAGAATTGATAAAGTCGTACATTTCAGATTTACCCTTAATTACGCCATCAATACCTCCAAAACCTTCTAGATGGGCCTTACCGTAATTAGTAATGTATCCAAAATTAGGTTCTGCTATTTGGCAAAGTGATTCTATTTCTTTTTGGTGATTAGCACCCATTTCAACAATCCCTATTTCGGTTTTTTCAGTAAATGAAAGTAAGGTAAGTGGCACTCCAATATGATTGTTTAGATTTCCTTTAGTAGCTTTTGCATTAAATTTCTGTTTAAGAACATTATAGGTAAGTTTTTTGGTAGTGGTTTTTCCATTACTTCCAGTGATGGCAATAATTGGAAGTTTTAAAAAATTACGATGATAATTAGCGAGTTTTTGTAGGCATACTAAAACATCGTCACAATGAAAAAATGAATCTCCTGTTAAATTTTTATCGCTAACCACGGCCAATTGTGCTCCTTTTTCTAAAGCTTTTTTAGCGTATTTGTTTCCATCAAAATTATCGCCTGTAAGAGCGAAAAAAATACAACCTTTTTCAAGAGTTCTTGTATCTGTTGAAACACCATTACTTTGTAAGAAAATAGAATGTAATTTAGAAATGTTACTCATTGAGTCATGAATTTATGCATTAAAAAAGCCCTTACACAAAGAAAGGGCTTTTTTTGAAAATTAGATATGAAAATTAATTTCTAGATCTTCCTTTTTGGTTGGTTTTAGAACCAACTTTAGACATGGCGTTTCTAAACCCAATATAATCAGTAGCCATATGTTGTGGATAATATCTTCTTTGAGCTGGGTCTAACCAATATGCTCTATCTCTCCAAGAACCACCTTTGTAAACACGTACCTTATCATCAATTAAGGTTGAGCGGTTGTTACTTTCATCTTTTTTCCTAACTAATTCTCCAGTATTAGGATTTACAGAAACTTCATTTTCTGGAGAATTGTACATTTTATTTTCTACATTAACGTTAGTTTGATCAAAGTAGATAGAAGAAGACTTATCTCCATCTCTATAATTTACATTATAACTTTCATCAAATTGTGTACGCATGTAGGTTTCTTCTTCGCCAATAGGTTGTTTTTTAATTTCACCAGGTAGGTTAACTGCAACTATTTTTGCATTCGGTAAAGTATCGTAAACGGTTTCAGATGCATCTAAAACTTTTACTGTTCCGTCATCATTAATTACATTTTTAGTGTATACATTACCACGGTAGTAGTTAAAGTCATTAAATTCGTTATCTACGTTAGGTCTGTAAACATCGGCTACCCATTCAGCAACGTTACCAGCCATATCGTATAAACCATAATCGTTTGGTTCGAAAGATTTTACTTCTTCTGTAATATCTGCACCATCATCACTCCAACCGCCAATTCCGCCGTAGTCACCAGAACCTTGCTTAAAGTTAGCTCTTTGATCTCCTAAAGTTCTTCTGTTTTCAGAACGCGTATATCTTCCGTCCCAAGGATATTTTTTTCTACCACGGTAAGAATTAAAATCCCGAATAGAAGTTTGGCCTAAAGCTGCATATTCCCATTCAGCTTCAGTTGGTAATCTGTAATCAGGTAACAAAACACCATCTTTTTGCTGAACAAATTTGTTTCTTTTTTCACCATTAGCATCAGTATATCCTTTCTTATCTGAAGCTCTACCACCTAATAGTTTGGTTTCATCTCCACCATAAACTTGTGTAGGTGTATTAATATAAGTTTCAGTTGCAAAAACAGCATCTGCACTAGCTTCTAATCTGCCAGTTTCATCAGTGTAACCTTCTCTTTCTAATCTAAGTTCGTTTACACGGTCTGTTCTCCATTTACTAAACTCAACAGCTTGTACCCAGTTTACACCTACTACAGGATATTTTCTGTATGCAGGATGTCTCAAGTAGTTATTCGTCATGTTTTCGTTAAAACCAAGTGGGTTTCTCCAAACTAAAGTGTCAGGTACGGCGCCGTAATAAATATTCTTAAAGTTTGACTCGGTTGGTGGAAAAGTTTTCTTTAACCAATCTAAGTATTCCAAATACATTAAGTTGGTCACTTCATGCTCATCCATGTAAAATGATTGTACGTGTTGTTGTGTTGGGGTGTTATTCCAATCTTTCATAGGATCATCTTGAACTTTACCCATAGTAAAGGTTCCTCCTTCAATAAAAACCAAATTTGGACCTGGCTCTTGTTCACGATAATCGGTCTGGTACTCTACACCACCATCTTTCCCACTCAAATCCCAACCAGTGGCACTTGAAAATTTGTCATCGTTTTGAAAAAGTGAACAGCTTGTTACACTTGCAACGACAACTAATGTGAGGAAAACTTTCCAATAAGATTTACATTTCATAATGATAATTTTATCCTAAAATAGGCTCGCAATATACTAATTAACGATGTAAAATCAAGTTTATTTTTATTAAATAGACTTTGATTACATTTTTAGAACAAAAAAAGTATTTTTGAACTTAAATAATACTTGTAATAACTTTACGTTATGCAGTATACGAAGTTATAGATTTCATGAAGAATTTCTTTTTATTTTTTTTAATTACACTTACAGCATCCTTGTTTGCTCAAGACCAAAACATAGAGTTAAATTGGGTAGATCAGGATAACGTCTCTTCTCTTGCAGAAGATCCCATATTAATACCAAGTTTTGATGCCAAATACCGCTACTATGATTTAGACCTACAAGAATTAAAATATGTGCGCAGCTTCAATGGCTCTCAATATTTTGAAATTGCAAACCCAAGATTTGAAAATATTAATTCAAGTTTACTAGAAAACATTAAGGTTGATGCCCAAAAGTTAGAATATAAATTTAGTGTAGGAAAAACACGAAATGGCTCAAAAACAATTTTGGAGCTCAATCCATTTGTAAAAACGAGTCAAGGTGTACAAAAACTTGTAAGCTTCACGCTAAAATCAGTTTCAACAAGGCCAAAATCCTACCGTTTACCTAAAAACAACGATGAAGTTCCATCAATTGAAAATTCAGTTTTGGCATCTGGTAAATGGCGTAAATTTTATGTTGAAGAAAATGGAATTCACAAAATAGACTTGGCTTTTCTAAGGGATTTAGGTTTTACAACAGATGAAATTAATCCCAATACTCTCAAGATTTATAGTCACGGAGGGAAAATGCTTCCACTAATCAATGGTGATACACCAATTAATTATTTTGGTTTACCAGAAATTCCCTTACTACTTGATATAAATAACCCAAATGAATTGACAAATAACGACGCTGTATATTTTTATGCAGAATCAACTGAAGGGCATTATTCTCAAGAAAACGAAACTCACCTTAATCTCTACGCTAATCGGGCTTATTATTATGTGAGTTTTGACGGTGGAGCAGGTAAACGAATTGCGCCAGCAACCGAGCCAACTGCTGCTGCAACGCAATCTATCACTACTTTTAACGACTTACAATATTATGAAGTAGACGAAACTTCTCTTTCTTTAGTTGGTAGACGTTGGTTTGGAGACCGATTTGATATTACCACCCAAAGAAATTACAGCTTCAACTTTCCTAATCTCGTGCAAACCGAACCTGTACAAGTTCGTATTTTACTTGGGGCAATTGCTATTAACACTACATCTTTTTCGGTTGGTTTAAATGGTGAATTTTTAGGAAATTCTTCTATATTATCTACAGGTAGAGATTTACCATCGCGTGGTGCTACTTTTAATAGAGTTGTAAATTTAGCTTCAGATGATATTGATATTAATTTAACCTACAATAAACAAGGTAATCCCGCAGCTCGCGGTTTCTTGGATTATATTCAAATACAAGCCGTAAGAGAACTGACGGCAACAGGCCAACAATTTACGTTTCAAAACAATCAAGTTGCCCAAGAAATAGGGGTTGGAGAATATATTTTAAGCAATGCAAGTGATGTAGACCAAATTTGGGATATTACCGATATACATAATGTAACATCCTACACTAACAGCCAGAATTCAGCTAATTTTTCTTTTAAAGTAAACTTAGGTGAAACTAGAAAATATCAAACTTTTATGACTTCTAGTGTTTTAAGTCCTAGAATTGATGCTAGTGAACGAAATGTTAGTAATCAAAACTTGAAAGGAAATATTTTTACCAACGCTCAAGGCCAGTTTGAAGATGTAGATTATTTGGTAATTACTCATGCCAACTTTTTACCACAAGCTAATAGATTAGCCAATTTAAGAGCAAACTCCAGCTCGCTTAAAACTAGGGTTGTAAGTCTTCAAGAAATTTATAATGAATTTAATTCTGGAAAGCAAGACATTGCTGCTATTCGAAATTTTATTCGGTATATCTACCACAATGCATCTTCACCAGAAAACAGAATTAAATATATTGCCTTAATAGGAGACACCTCTGTAGATTACAAGGACCGTTTACAGAACAATAACAATATTGTACCTACTTATCAAAGTCTGGGAAGTTTTGCAACCACGGTAAGTTCATTTATGTCTGACGATTTTTATACCATGATGGATGCAGACGAAGGAAGTATGATTTTTTCTAGTGATTTAATGGATATTGCTGTAGGCAGAATTGTTGCTGATACACCACAGTTAGCTGACCAAATGATTGATAAAATTGAAGATTTTGAAAGTAGACCTTCTTATGCAAGCTGGAGAAACAACTTTCTATTAATATCAGACGATGTTGATGTTTCTTGGGAGCATCAGCAAATTCAAGTACAGTTAGATGAGTTAGGAGATGAAATTTCGGCTAACAAGCCTAACATTAACGTAAAGAAAATTCATTCAGACGCTTTTCAACAAATTTCTTCAGCTGGTGGCGACCGCTATCCAGAAGTCAATAAAGCCATTACCGATGAAATTGAAATTGGAGCTTCTGTAGTTAATTATTTTGGTCATGGTGGTGAAGATGGTTTAGCACAAGAGCGAATTATTACGGTTGGCGATGTGCAATCTTGGAGAAATCCTTTTAAATACAACGTATTTATTACGGTAACTTGTGATTTTACCAAATTCGATAACCCACTAAGAACTACAGCCGGAGAACTTTGTTACCAAAATCCACAAGGTGGCCCCGTTTCTTTAATTACAACCACAAGAGCAATTGGGGTTGGTGATGGAGTAAGTTTTAATAATGTATTGGCTCCTTTTTTATTCGATTATCAAAATCTTGGGAACACAGTAGGTGAAGCTGTACAGCAAACTAAAAATAACCTAGGTACGAATGGAAAGCGAATTGTGTTTTACATTGGTGATCCTGCATTAAGGTTGCCGTACGGTGAACCTTCAATACGGCTTACTTCGCTAAATGGTCAACCTTTTCAGCAAGCAAATGATACTTTAAAAGGTCTAAGTAAAAATATAATTACTGGTGAAATTGTAGATACAAGCGGAAACAGAATTACCAATTACAATGGAAGACTTACTACAACTGTTTTCGATAAGCGAATTGAAAGATCAACACTTGGAAATAATGGAACAACTGGCGGAGGTGGCGAGTTATTAATTTTAGATTTCACTACCTTGGGAGAGACACTTTTTAGAGGTCAATCTACCGTAAATGAAGGCGAGTTTGAAGTGGAATTTATTTTGCCAAAAGACACGAGAGTTCCTGTCGATAATGGAAGAATTAGCATGTATGCAGTTAGGAATAATATTCTGGAAGATCAGGTTGGCTTTTCTAATGAAATTTTAGTTGGGGGAATTAACGAAGATGCTCCAGAAGATAATGAAGGACCCATTATTCAATTAGCTATGAATGATGAAACCTTTGTAGATGGCGGAATAACAGACAATTCTCCTTTTATTTTAGCTAATCTTGAAGACATGAGCGGAGTGAATACTGCTGGTGGTATTGGGCATGATATTGTCGCTATTTTAGATGATGATGATGAAAATCCAATTGTACTGAACGATTATTATGAAGCAGAAGCAGACGATTTTACCCGTGGTGAAGTTTATTACCAATTAAGAGATTTAGAGCCGGGCCCACACGTTTTAAAATTTCGAGCTTGGGATACGTATAATAATTCATCTTTAAGTGAAATCCAATTTGTGGTTTCAGAAAACGAAGAACTAAGTATTACACGAGTTTTAAATTATCCAAACCCATTTACAGATTACACAGAATTTTGGTTTAATCACAACAGGCCTTTCGAGCCGCTTGAAGTTCAAGTACAAGTGTTTACCGTTTCTGGAAAAGTAGTCTGGTCTCAAAATCAAATCATAAATACAGATGGTTTTTTATCTCGAGATATTATCTGGAATGGCAGAGACGATTTTGGAGACCGAATAGGTAAAGGAGTTTATGTGTACAAGTTGACTGTTCGTTCTACCTTAACAAATCAAAAATCAGAGAAATACGAAAAGCTCGTTATTTTATAGTCTTAAATAAAATCTATATTTGCAAACATTTTAAAAATTTATGAAGAAGTTTTTTTTACCCCTAGTAACTATATTTTTAACCATATCGGCTTTTGGTCAAACAGAACCCGTTAGACCAATTTCTACAGCCGTACCTTTTTTAACCATACCGGCAGATGCGCGTTCTTCGGCAATGGCCGACCAAGGAATTGCTACTTCTGTAGATGCGTTTTCTCAGCAATGGAATCCGGCAAAATATGCTTTCTCCGAAGTAAAGCAAGGTATTGGCTTTGGTTATACACCTTATTTACGTGAGTTGGTAGACGATATTAATTTAGGAACCTTAACTTATTTTAACCGAATTAACGAAAGAAGTTCATTTTCGGGCAGTTTACGCTATTTTGGTTTGGGTGGAGTTGAATTAAGAACTACAGCAGATGATCCAGGAAGACCTGTGGAGCCTAATGAATTAGCTGTAGATGTAAGTTACGCTTTGCGTTTAAGTGAAAACTTTTCAATGGCAGTAACCGGCCGTTATTTACGTTCAGATTTAAGAATTCCATCAGAAGGTGGCAATGATGCTACTGCAGCCAATAGTTTTGCTGCAGACTTACACGCATTTTACCGTGGACCGGTAAAAGCTTATAAAGATTTTGATGGAAGATGGAGAGCTGGTGCAGCCATTACCAATATTGGTCCTAAAATAAGTTATACAGATGATGGATTTGACAATTTTGTTCCTACTACTTTTAAAATAGGCGGTGGTTTCGACTTTATATTAGATGCATCTAACAGAATTGGCGTTTATCTAGAAGCTAACAAACTTCTAGTGCCAACGCCACCAGCAATTCCAGAAGATGCGACTGTTCAGGAAGAAAATGATTTAATTGAAGAATACCGTAACCAAAGTCAATTTGGGGCTATTTTTTCTTCTTGGAACGATGCTCCAGATGGTTTGTCTGAAGAATTTAAAGAAATTATCTGGTCGCTTGGAGCAGAATATTGGTACGAAGACAGTTTTGCCATTCGTGCTGGATATTTCTATGAAGCACCCGAAAAAGGATTTAGACAATATGCCACTTTCGGATTTGGGTTTAAATATTCTTCCGTAATTATAGATGCTTCTTATTTATTCTCTACTGCTCAAGGTGTAACCAATCCATTAGAAGGAACACTTCGTTTTTCACTTTCTTTCAATATTGGCGATAAGGCTTATGTAGAATTTTAATTTCAGTATGGAGAAAAAACAAATCATTACAGAAGTTGAAGTCTACGAAGATGAAAAGGAGCTTTCTGAAGATGTTCAATCTTTAATGGCAACAGCTAAAGCAGCAAGATTAAATGCTTATGCGCCTTATTCTAATTTTTTAGTGGGAGCAGCTATTTTATTAGAAAATGGTAAAGTAGTTTCGGGAAGTAATCAAGAAAATTCATCTTATCCATCAGGTTTATGTGCTGAGCGTACTGCAATTTATGCTGCTGGCGCCAATTATCCAAAACAAAAAATATTAAAGATGGCTATTACGGCGGGTCCTAGCAAAAGAGAGAATGCAATTCCTGTTCCGCCCTGTGGAGCGTGCCGCCAAGCCATTGCAGAATACGAACAAAAACAATCTTACCCCATTGAAGTTTATTTTATGGGTAAATCTGGCAAAGTATGTAAAGTTTCATCTTTGCTGAGTTTGTTACCTCTAGCTTTCGATAAGCACTTTTTATAAGCTTTCAGCCTATTCAATCCTTATATTATAAGGTAATCCTAATAAATACAGTACATGAAAAAACTTATGTTGACATTGATTTTTTGCGGATTACCATTTATGGTGAATTCGCAATCGGTAAGTGTTGAAAAGTCGACTTCGGGAATACAAACGGGGTTTCTTGGAGCATGGTATTATAACGAATTTAAATTAAGCAATACTATTGCATTCAGAGCAGAGGTTGGTTTCGGCTTCGATTTTAGCGGCTTTACAGTTTATGAAACAAATTTAAGTAGAGATACTTTTGGAATGGCACCGGTTTTCACCATCGAACCAAGGTGGTATTATAATTTGAATAAAAGAAATTCTAAATCGAGAAAAATAGCCAAGAATAGTGGTAACTTTTTTTCAATAAAAACCACCTATTATCCCGATTGGTTTATAATAACATTTCCTGAATTTGATAATGCATTTGTGAGTCCACAGCTTTCAATTATTCCCACTTGGGGAATAAAAAGACACATTGGAAACCACTTTAATTACGAAGCAGGCTTCGGGCTTGGCTACAGACATAATTTCGATTTTATCAGAGAAAAAGGGAGTTTAGATGTAAACCTTCACTTTCGTTTAGGTTATAGTTTCTAAGAAGTTGAAATACTGAATTATATGAACAGTAAAACTTCAAAATAAATAGAAGCTTAGATTTTAAGAAACTAAGTTTTTCAGTTGAAAAGCTTTTACATTTAAGCTGCTATTCCTATTTCAGGCTAAACCTTGCAAATAGACCTTATTATAAATCTTAAAGTGTTTTTAATTCCTATTTATTATATTACTTTTGTGATTCTGTTTTAGAAAAATAAAACAAATTTGTTTCTCTAACAGTTACATGTAAAGCAAAAAAATTGTGAGATGAAGAAAATCACTAAAGAGACTTACCTTAATTGGTACGAAGAAATGTCCTTCTGGCGTAAATTTGAAGATAAGTTAGCGCAAGTTTACATTCAACAAAAAGTAAGAGGATTCCTGCACTTGTATAATGGTCAAGAAGCTATTTTAGCAGGTTCCCTACATGCAATGGATTTAACTAAAGATAGAATGATTACTGCTTATAGAAATCACGTTCAACCCATAGGTATGGGCGTAGATCCTAAAAAAGTAATGGCAGAATTATATGGTAAAGGAACAGGAACTTCTCAAGGTCTTGGTGGCTCAATGCATATCTTTTCTAAAGAGCATCGTTTTTACGGTGGGCATGGTATTGTTGGAGGTCAAATTCCACTAGGTGCTGGCTTGGCATTTGCAGATAAATATTTTAAAAGAGACAGTGTAACTTTATGTTTCTTGGGAGATGGTGCTTCTAGACAAGGTTCTTTACATGAAACCTTCAACATGGCGGTAAACTGGAATTTACCAGTAGTTTTCTGTGTAGAAAATAACGGTTATGCTATGGGAACTTCAGTAAAAAGAACAGCAAGTCATGAAGATATCTGGAAACTTGGTTTAGGATACGAGATGCCTTGTGGTCCTGTAGATGCTATGAATCCTGTAAAAGTAGCCGAAGCCATGGATGAAGCTATAGATAGAGCTCGTTCTGGTAAAGGTCCAACTTTCTTAGATTTAAAAACCTATCGTTATAGAGGTCATTCTATGAGTGATGCTCAAAAATATAGAACAAAAGACGAAGTAGAAGAGTATCAAAAAATTGATCCAATTACACAGGTTAAGGAAATTGTATTAGAAAAAGACTACGCTAGCGAAGACGATTTAAAAGCAATAGATAAACGTGTAAAAGAACGCGTAAAAGAATGCGAGAAGTTTGCAGACGAGTCAGATTTCCCAGATAAAAATGTAATGTACGACGTTGTTTACGAACAAGAAGATTATCCTTTTATTCCACATAAATTATAAGATTTTATTATGGCTGAAATAGTAAATATGCCGAGACTTAGCGACACCATGGAAGAAGGTGTGGTTGCAAAATGGTTGAAGCAAAAAGGAGATAAAGTAGAAGAAGGCGATATTCTTGCTGAAATAGAAACTGATAAAGCTACAATGGAATTTGAGTCGTTTCACGATGGCGTTCTCTTGCACATTGGAATTGAAGAAGGCGAAGGAGCTCCAGTAGATTCCCTTTTAGCTATTATAGGCGAAGAAGGCGAAGATGTTTCAGATTTGATTGAAAAAGCTAAATCTGGAGATACGAGTGACGGAAACAAAGAAGAAGCTGAAACTACAGAAAATACAGATGATTCGTCAAGTAAAGACGATAGTAACGATGAAGGCGGCTCAGGAGAGATTCCTGAAGGAGTTGAAGTAGTTACCATGCCAAGATTAAGCGATACCATGGAAGAAGGTACGGTTGCTACTTGGTTAAAGAAAGTGGGAGACGAAGTTGAAGAAGGTGAAATTCTAGCAGAAATAGAAACCGATAAAGCTACAATGGAGTTTGAATCTTTCTATGCTGGAGAGTTGCTTTACATTGGCATAGATGAAGGAGAATCTGCCCCAGTAGATGATGTTTTAGCAATTATTGGACCTAGCGGTACAGATGTAGATGCAGTTTTGAAGTCTGTTTCTTCAGGTGCTAGTTCTTCAAAAAAAGCTTCTAGTGATACTGATAAAGAAGAGAAGCCAAATGAATCTAACTCTAGTGACGAAGATTCAAGTTCATCATCAAATACAAGTTCAGATGGTGGTAGAATATTTGCTTCTCCATTAGCTAAAAAAATAGCAGAAGAAAACGGTTATAATTTAGCTGATATTAAAGGTTCTGGCGAAAACGGAAGAATCGTAAAAAAGGATGTTGAAAACTACACTCCAAAAACTTCAGAAACAAAAACTAGCCATATTGAAGCAAAACAAGAACAGGCAAAAGAAAGCACTTCTTCTAAAGCTGAAAAACCAATAGAAACTTATGTTCCTGCAGGTGAAGAGTCTTTTGAAGAGGTGAAAAATTCGCAAATGCGAAAAACCATTGCTAAACGCTTACTAGAATCTAAAAATTCAGCTCCACATTACTATTTAACAGTAGAAGTAAGCATGGATAATGCAATGGCGTCTAGAAAGCAAATTAATGAGATGCCAGACACTAAAGTTTCATTTAATGATTTAGTGATTAAGGCTTCTGCTATGGCTTTACGAAAACACCCACAAGTAAACACCCAATGGAAAGATGATGTAATGCGCTATGCAAAACACATTCATATTGGTGTTGCTGTTGCTGTAGATGAAGGTTTAGTGGTGCCAGTCTTAGAGTTTGCAGATCAACAAACCTTAAGTCAGATTGGTAATAACGTAAAAAGCCTAGCAGGTAAAGCAAGAAACAAAAAGCTACAACCACAAGAAATGGAAGGTAGCACATTTACAGTGTCTAACTTAGGCATGTTTGGTATTACTGAATTTACAAGTATTATTAACCAACCTAATTCTTGCATACTTTCAGTGGGTGCAATTGTAGAAAAGCCAGTTGTAAAAAATGGTGAAATTGTGGTTGGAAATACGATGAAGTTAACCTTAGCTTGCGACCATAGAACAGTAGATGGAGCAACAGGAGCTCAGTTTTTGCAAACACTAAAAACATATTTAGAGAATCCCGTAACCATGTTAGCTTAAGCTAATTAATAACTTATAAAAGACCTACTCAACTCATCTGGGTAGGTTTTTTGTTTTTTATAAGACGCATTATTCAATTTAGATAGTTATTTTTTCTATTTTTAAAAATTCAATACAGCTTAATGAATTACGTATCTTCCATAGGTCTTTACTTTATAATGATCAAAGACACCTTTCGCAGGATGACAAAGCGAAATGTTTTATGGAAACTTATTTTTCAAGAAATTAATGACTTGGTGCTCAAGTCTATGGGTATTGTTACTTTTATTTCATTTTTTATAGGAGCGGTGGTTACCATACAAACTGCTTTAAATCTAACCAATCCATTAATACCAAAGGAGTTGATAGGCTATGCTGCTCGGCAATCAATTTTGCTAGAATTTGCTCCTACTTTTATCTCTGTAATTATGGCTGGTAAAGTAGGGTCTTTTATTACATCAAGTATTGGCACAATGCGAGTTACAGAACAAATAGATGCTTTAGAAGTTATGGGAATCAATTCCCTAAACTATTTAGTTTTTCCTAAAATTATAGCCATGCTCGTTTATCCATTTGTGATAGGTATTGCCATGTTTGTAGGCATAATGGGTGCATATTTAGCGGGAGTTTATGGAGGCTTTTTAGATGGAGTTCAATTTTTAACGGGTCTTCGTGATGATTTTATTCCATTTCATGTATTCTATGCGTTTTTCAAAACCTTAGTATTTGCCTTTTTATTGGCTACAATACCAGCTTATCATGGATATTACATGAAGGGTGGAGCATTAGAAGTAGGAAAAGCTAGTACCACGTCCTTTGTTTGGACAAGTGTTGTGATTATTATTACGAATTATATTATTACTCAACTTTTATTAAGCTAATGATTAGAGTAGAAAACTTACATAAGTCGTTTGGAGATAACAAAGTTTTAAAAGGGATTTCTACATCTTTTGAAAAAGGAAAAACTAATCTAATAATTGGCCAGTCTGGTTCTGGTAAAACTGTTTTTTTGAAAAATCTAGTTGGTTTATTTGAACCTGAAGAAGGTTATATTTTTTATGAAAAGCAGCGTTATCAAGATTTATCTGCTTCAGAAAGAAGATACCTTAGAAAAGAAATGGGAATGGTTTTTCAAGGTGGTGCCTTGTTCGATTCTATGAATGTAGAAGAAAATGTGAAATTTCCATTACGCATGTTTACTAAATTGAGTAATGAAGAAATGAAAGAACGTGTTGAGGAAGTTCTTGAACGTGTTAATTTGAGTGGGGTAAATAAACGGTTTCCTGCCGAAATTAGTGGTGGTATGCAGAAACGAGTTTCCATTGCAAGGGCAATTGTTAACAGACCCAAGTTTTTATTTTGCGATGAGCCTAACTCTGGTTTAGACCCAAGAACCGCAACTGTAATTGATAATCTAATTCAGGAGATTACTAAAGAATACGATATTACTACGGTTATTAATACGCACGATATGAATTCTGTTTTTGAAATCGGAGAAAAAATTGTGTATTTACAACAAGGGCATTTAGCTTGGGAAGGTACACGAGAAGAAATTCACAAAAGCGATAATAAAGATTTATCAGATTTTGTTTACTCTTCTAATCTCTTCAGAAAAGTAAGAAAAGCCTACCAGAAAGGTTTATAATTTTTCACCAAACCTGCAATTAGATAATCGTATATAAATTTTTCTTACTGATTAATTCAAATTACTTTCTGTGGTTTCAAATTTCTCTTCAGCAATAATATCTACTTTTACTTGATTTTGATTGATTTTGAATGCTAACCAATTAGCCAGTCTGGTTTCAAAATCTTTTCTTTGCTCAACATCTAAAGCTGTTTTCCAAGTAATTTTAAAATAAGGAATAGTATCTAATTTATTAAAATCGGTTGAAAGTAATTCTGCATATTTCACACTTTCAACATCGCCATAATTTAATTTAATCTCTTTGGCAATATCGCCAAATGGAACATATCTAACACTGGCCTTAATTTCTTCCATTTGTTGTTTTAGAGCTAAAATTTCCTTCTCTTTGTTTATAATTTCTAATGAATCTCTTGTCTTGAGCTCCATAATGTATTTCATTTGGTTGAAGCTTTCCGAATTTTCGTTTTGTAGGATTTTCAATTTTGTGCCTTCTAAAGCAGAATAAGATGAAAGCTTATTTTTCCAAAGTTTTATAACAGGTTCTGGTATTTCTTTACCTAGGAATGAAACTTCAATTTCAGGCTCAGTACCAGAATTATAATTGTAAACGGTAGCATTTTTCTGTATAAATGCATCTGGATATTCCATCAACTCTTGTTCTACAAAACGTTTGGCATCCTGTTCAAAATAGGATTCTTTTAATAAGTTGTAAAACAGATAAATACTTGGAATCATTACTATAATTGCAATGGTCGAAGCTATTTGGGCAATACGCTTTCTTCTAATAGAATTGGCATACTTAACTAATGGAAACTTTAGTAATTTAGAAACTACAAAAGTGGAGAGTGCAATAAAAATAGTGTTGATGGTAAACAGATACATCGCACCACCAAAATAACTCAAATTCCAAACTGCTAAGCCATAACCTGCTGTACACAAAGGTGGCATTAAGGCTGTAGCAATTGCAACACCAGAAATTACGGTGATAATGGTTCCTTTTTTGGTTTTGGCAATAATTAATGCTAGACCACCAAAAATAGCTACCAACACATCTAATATAGTTGGATAGGTTCTAGCTTCTAATTCGGGTGTAAGTTCGGTTAAAGGAGAAAGTTTAAAGTATAAAAATGCAGTAAGTAAACTCAACCCAACCATTACGCCTAAGTTTACTAAGGAACGCCTTAAGGTATCAATATCATTAATAGCTACCGAAAAACCTAAACCTACAATTGGTCCCATTAAAGGTGAAATAAGCATAGCTCCAATAACTACAGCTGTAGAACTAACATTTAGTCCGACCGAAGCTACAATGATAGAAAAGATTAAAATCCAAGCCGTGTGACCTTTAAATGGAATGTCTTTTAAAATCGCTTCCATGGTGGAATCACGATCGGTGTCTTCTCTAATGTCTAGTAATTCATGTAGAAAAGTACGAATGCTCCCATAGGTCTGCTTTACATTCCTTTTAACTTCGTTCTTGTCAGTTTCTTCAGTTTGTTTGGAGTTATTGTTATCCATATTATTCGTATAAGTTCCCGAAACCTTTTATAGCCTTATTTCTTATTTCTTTTATGTCTTGTTCTTTTTCTTTAGGAACAATTACTAAAGCATCTTTATGGTCTACAATTATGTAATCTTTTAGCCCATCTACTACAACTAGTTTTTGGGTAGAAGTTCTAATTATATTTCGCTCTGCATCTTGTAGAAGCAATTCTTTAGTATTAACGATTACATTATCCTGATTATCTTTAGGTAATTCTTCGTATAAAGCTCCCCAGGTTCCTAAATCGCTCCAGTCAAAGCTTGCTTCAAGCACATAAACATTTTCTGCTTTTTCAAGAATAGCATAGTCTATAGAAGTATTCTCTGCTTTAGCATAATTTGTATTTAAAAAGGCTTGTTCAGTTGACGTATTATAATTTGATAATCCTTCAACAAACAAATTAAACATTTCTTTTTGATGATGTTTAAAAGCATTCACAATAGCTTTAGCACTCCAAATAAAAATGCCTGCATTCCAAAAGTAATTTCCTTCTTTTAAAAAAGTTTGAGCAGTTTTAAAATTGGGTTTTTCTGTAAAGCGCTCTACTTTTTTTACTGGTGATCTTTCAAATTCTTCAGCTTTAATATAACCGTATCCTGTATTTGGAAAAGTTGGTTTTATGCCCAAAGTCATTAGGATTTCTTGACGTTGTGTAGCATCAAAAGCAGCTAAAATATCTTTGGTGAAAGCTTCTTCATTTTCAATCCAATGATCGCTAGGTGCTACTAAAATTTGAGCTTGTGGATTTTCTTTTTGAATTTTTAAACCTGCTAATAAAATACACGGTGCTGTATTGCGCATGGCAGGTTCGAGTACAATCTGTCTTTTTTCGATTTGTGGAAGCTGTTCTTTAACTAAATCTGAATACTTCTCATTTGTTAGAATGAAAATGTTTTTTGTAGGAACGCTTTTTTCAAGTCTAGAAAATGTAGATTGGAGTAAGCTTTTTCCAGTTCCCAACATGTCATGAAACTGTTTCGGAAAGTTTGCTCTACTCACTGGCCAGAATCTAGATCCGACTCCTCCTGCCATTAAAATTGCGTAATTATTTTTGTTGATCATTCATTTCTAAATTGGTTCTACTTCTGCATGTGGCTGAAAAACATAAACTTGCCCCGTTTGTTCACAAGTGCATTCATATCTTTTTATACGTTTTCTCCCTTTTTTAAAAATCCTTCCGTTTTCTAGCCGAAATCGATTCCCTATAGGAATCTCAAATATATAGTTTTTTAAATTAGGGGGGTCAAATTCTTTTAATGCAACCGATAAAACTGCATCGGTATCGCTACTTGCAGTGGGATTTCTAAAATGTCTAGCAAGCAAAGGAAGTAATTTACTTGGATAAATTTCAGGCCTTAAAAAGGGTAACATCAGTTTTTGAAAGCTGTTTTTCCATTCTAAACCATGTGGCTTAATTTGGTAACCATATTTTTCGTAAGCTACTAAATGCGCAAACTCATGAATTAAAGTCATTAAAAATTTATACTTGTTCAAGCTAGCATTGACGGTTATTTTTACTTGCCCAGTCGGTAATTTGCGGTAATCGCCATGCCTTGTTTTTCGTTGACCTACAATTTGTAAGTAAACTCGATGTTTTTTGATTAACTCAACACATGGTTGAATGGCTCTTTCAGGTACATATTTAATTAAAACATCTTCCACATTTATGGAGTTGAATTAGAAACTTGTAAGAGCTTACCATTATAATATTGATGTCCTGTTAAAGTGAAATTAGCAATGTATTCTGCCATTTCATTTGCAGTTACGGGAGCTTCAAAACCTGGGAAAGCTTCAGCTAACATTTCTGTTTGTACGGCACCTAAAGCTAACACATTAAAGCTAGGTCCTTTTTCTTTGTATTCTTCAGCTAATAATTCTGTAAATGTAATTACAGCAGCTTTGCTTGAGCTATAAGCTGCTAAACCGGGGAATTTTACACTTCCCTGTACGCCACCCATGCTACTAATAGTAACTACATGTGCTTGGTCAGATAAATAAGGTAATAATTGATGGGTTAAATCGAAAACAGAGAAAACATTCACGTCGTAAACCTTTTTTACATCTTTCATTTTGGTTTTCTCAAAATCCTGCTTTAAAAACAAGCCAGCATTATTAACTAACGCATCAACTACATCCCAATTTTGCTTTACATAACTGACGGCTTTTTTAATATCTTTTTCTTCTCCCAAGTCACAAGATAAGGCGGTTACATTAGGTAGTTTTAAATTAGAAACTGGTTTCTCATTTCTCGACAAAGCTAAAATTTGATGACCTTGTTTACCAAGAATTTTCACCATTTCAAAACCAATACCACGACTTGTGCCTGTAATAACAATATTTTTTTTCATCATTTAATTTAACTTTATTTCCTTGTTTTTTGAATTTCCAACTCCTTCTAAACCAGGTATAAAAGCTTCTACAACATTTTGAATGTGTTTCATGTTTAACTCAGCTACTTCATCATCTACATGATGATAATAATCATAATTTGTAAAATCGAAAGTGCAAGCTGTTTGTGCTGGTATCTTGAATTCCTGAAAAAAGGGATAATTGTCACTTCGTTTAAAAAGCTGATAGTCTTTGGCTTGTGGTAAAAAACCTAAAACTTCATTTCCTGCATACTCATTGAATTTCTCAGCAAAATTAGATTCTTCAAAACCTGTAAAATAGGCCAAATAGGATTTTCCAATCATAGGAACGCCAACCATTTCAATATTAAAAACACTGTACAAGTTCAATTGTTCTTCTTTCATTCGTTTAGCTAGGTGTTTTGAGCCAAGTAAGCCCATTTCTTCTGCAGCGAACAAAACAAAAATTAAACTTCGTTTTGTTGGGTTTTCACTAAAGTGCTTGGCAAGCTCCATAGTAACAACAGTACCAGACGCATTGTCGTTTGCGCCATTAGCAATTTTATCATTATTTACTTTTTTTCCTTTCCCAATATGGTCATAATGAGCGCCAATAATAATGTATTCATTTTTTAATTTTGGGTCAGTTCCTTCAACAAGGCCAACTACATTAAAAGCATGTTTGTTTTTTACTTGAAAACTATCTCTGTAAGTTTCATAATAAGGTTTTACATTATTTTTTTTGAAAAAATCTTCAATATAAGATGCTGCTAAATGAATTCCTTCTGTACCGGTTTCTCTTCCCATTAACTCGTCTGATGCCAAATAGTTTAAGTGGTTTTGTACACTTTCTTGAGCGGAAATAGAAAAAGTAAAGCTTAAGAAGCTAATCAATAGAAATAGTTTAATTTTCATTATAATGGTTTTTAGGAGTCACTAAGCTTAATAATATGAAGCTTATTAGATGTGATTATAGTTGTTCTTTAATTTTCAGCAATTCAGCTTTTACTTTTTTAAGCTTGCTAATCATTTCGAAAGTAGAAAGTGTTTTGTTTTTCTCTTCTTTTAAGTGAGTCTTAGCTCCTTCTAAAGTAAAACCACGTTCTTTAACTAAATGATAAATTAACTCTATGGTTTTAATATCTTCATTGGTGAATTTTCTGTTTCCCTTTGCATTCTTTTTAGGTTTAATTTCATCAAATTCTTTTTCCCAAAAGCGAATAAGTGATGTATTTACATCAAAAGCTTCGGCTACTTCGCCAATACCATAATATAGTTTTCCTTTGAGTTGTGTATTCATTTTTAGTCTAAAGATTGGTTTTCTTGTGAAGCTTTGTTTAGCATTATGCTGTAATCTTCTGTAGTTAAATCGTTATAATAGTAATCTATTGGGTTTACAGGTCTTCCGTTTCTTCTTACTTCGTAATGTAAATGCGGACCGGTAGATTTTCCTGTGTTACCCACAAAACCAATTACTTCACCACGTCTTACTTTTTGATTTCTTCTTACATTAAATTCGTTTAAATGTGCATAATAAGTTTCTATGCCGAACCCATGGTCTAAAATAATAAGGTTTCCGAAACCGCCAGATCTTCTCGTTCGTTTTATTTCTTTTACCACAGCGTCTCCAGTTGCATAAACTTCTGTTCCTATAGGCGCAGAAAAGTCCATTCCATTATGCATTTTGCGGTGTCTGTAAATGGGGTCCATGCGCATACCGTAACCTGAAGCGGTTCGTTTTAAATCATCGTTTTTTACAGGTTGTATAGCCGGGATGCTCGCCAATAGAGCGTCTTTATTTTCTGCTAATGCAGTTATCTCATCTAAAGACTTAGAATGAACTACAATGCGTTTAGATAATTGGTCTAAGCGCTTTTTAGTATTAATAATCAGTTTAGAATTGTCGTAACCTTCTAAATTATTATATCTATTAATCCCACCAAAACCAGCTTTTCGTTGTTCTGGAGAAATGGGATTTGCTTCAAAATAAACTCTATAGATTTTATCGTCTCTTTCTTCTAAATCTTCTAAAACCGTTACGGCTTGATTCATTTTCCTATTTAATATTTCGTATTGCAATTTCATGTTTTGCAATTCTCTCTTATAAGCTTTTTCTTTAGGAGTTTCTAGGTTAGGAATATTTAAATAGATAATAACTAAAATTACAGCAGTAACAATTACACCAACAGTAAACAATAAGCTTAAGCCAATCTTTTTACCTTTTTTAGGCTCTATCTTTCGATAGGAAAGTGTTTCGGAATCGTAATAATATTTTACCTTACTCATTCTTTAAATTATGCTATTTTTGCCTTGAAAATAGTAAAATTCTATTTTCAGAACAATATACAAATATAGATATTGTTTTTGGGATGAATAAATTCACAAAAATTATAGTTTCATTTTATGAAATCAACCGAAATTAGAAAACGATTTTTAGACTTCTTTGAAAATAAATCGCATAAAATTGTGCCTTCTGCACCAATGGTATTAAAAGGCGACCCTAGTTTGATGTTTACCAACGCAGGGATGAATCAGTTTAAGGAGTTTTTTTTAGGAAATTCTACTCCAAAACATCACCAAATAGCCGATACGCAAAAATGTTTGCGAGTAAGCGGCAAGCATAACGATTTAGAAGAAGTTGGAAAAGATACTTACCACCATACCATGTTCGAAATGCTTGGGAATTGGAGCATTGGTAATCCTTCTGATGCTTCGGTAGGCTATTTTAAAAAAGAAGCCATAAAATGGGCTTGGGAGTTTTTAACTGAAGAATTAAAAATTGATAAGTCTTCACTTTACGTTACTGTTTTTGAAGGAGATCAAAGTGATGGAATTTCAAAAGATGTTGAAGCTTATAAAATTTGGGAAGAGATTGTTGATGAAGACAAAATTTTACTGGGTAATAAAAAAGATAATTTCTGGGAAATGGGAGAACAAGGTCCTTGTGGTCCAGCTTCAGAAATTCATGTAGATATCCGCTCTTCTGAAGAAAAAGCGAAAATACCAGGTAGAGATTTAGTGAATCAAGACCATCCACAAGTTGTTGAAATTTGGAATTTAGTTTTTATTCAATATAACCGACTTGCAAATGGAAAGTTGGTAGAATTACCAGCAAAGCATATCGATACTGGGATGGGATTTGAGCGTTTAAGTATGGTAATGCAAAATGTTCAATCTAATTATGATACAGACATTTTTAAACCTTTACTTTCAGAAATTGAAACCATTACAGGATACGCTTACGGTAAAAATGAAGCTACAGATATCGCTATGCGCGTAATAGCAGACCATGTAAGAGCCGTTACTTTTGCAATAGCAGATGGGCAATTACCAAGCAGTAACGGTGCTGGTTATGTTATTAGAAGAATTTTACGCAGAGCTATTCGTTATGGTTTTACTTTCTTAAATACCAAAGATGCTTTTATTTTTAAATTAGTAAAAGTTTTGGTTTTTCAAATGGGAGATGCTTTCCCAGAACTTAAGAAGCAACAAACATTATGTGAAAATGTAATTCAAGAAGAAGAGAATTCATTTTTGCGAACACTAGCACAAGGTTTAAGTTTATTAGACCAAATGATTGAGAAAAACAATGAAAAAGTATTGCCAGGTGAAAAAGCTTTTGAGCTTTATGATACTTATGGTTTTCCAATTGATTTAACTTCCTTAATTTTAGAAGAGAAAGGAATGACTTTAGATGAAGATGCATTTCAAGATGCATTGCAGGCTCAAAAAAATCGATCTAAAAAAGCAGCAGCTTCACAAACTGGAGATTGGAATGTTTTATTAGAAAGTGAATCTGAAGAATTTGTTGGTTACGACCAATTAAAAGCAGAAGTTAAACTGGTAAAATATAGAAAAATTGTTAGTAAAAAAGATGGTGAATTATACCAGTTGGTTTTCAATAAAACACCATTTTATCCAGAAGGCGGTGGGCAGGTAGGTGATAAAGGTTACGTTGAAAGCGAAAATGGAAATGTTACTTATATAATTGATACCAAAAAAGAAAATAACTTAATTATTCATTTTGCTAAACAGTTGCCACAACAAATTGAAAAGGATTTTACGGCTATTGTAGACCAAAAATACCGTCAACAAACTGCAAGAAATCATACAGCAACTCATTTGTTACATCAGGCTTTGCGTACTGTTTTAGGCGAACATGTAGAGCAAAAAGGCTCGCTTGTGAATAATAATTATTTACGTTTTGATTTTTCTCATTTTTCAAAAATGAGTGAAGACGAACTAAAACAAGTTGAAGGTTTTGTAAATGCAAGAATTCAAGAGCAACTTCCACTTCAGGAAAATCGAAAGGTTTCTTACAAAAAGGCTTTAGAAAATGGAGCTATAGCTTTATTTGGCGAAAAGTATGGAGATGAAGTAAGAACCATTACTTTTGGAAAATCTACAGAACTTTGTGGTGGAACGCATGTAGAAAACACTACTGAATTATGGCACTTTATCATTACCCAAGAAACTTCTGTAGCTTCTGGAATTCGTAGAATTGAAGCCATAACTAGCGATGCAGCAAAATCCTATTTAACAGATAAAGCCAATGCATTTAATGAGCTTAGAAAAATGTTGAATAATAGCAATGAACCCCAAAAAGTATTGCAAAATCTGCATGATGAGAACTTAAGCTTAAAAAAAGAGATAGAAAGCTTAAAGAAAGCGCAAGCTAAAAACCTAAAAAGTGACCTAAAACAAGAAATTACAGATGTTAGTGGAGTAAAATATATTGCTAAACAAGTAGATTTAGATGCTAACGGAATGAAAGATTTAGCTTTTCAACTAGGAGGGGAAGTAGAAAACCTATTTCTAATTTTAGGAGCAGAATTTAATGGGAAAGCTTTATTAACTTGTTATATAGATAAACAATTGGCTAAAGAAAAATCTTTAAATGCAGGGCAAATTGTTAGAGAGCTCGGTAAATACATACAAGGTGGTGGTGGTGGTCAGCCGTTTTTTGCAACCGCTGGCGGTAAAAACCCAGAAGGAATTGAAAAAGCACTCTTAGAAGCTAAAAAAATGATTAGTTAACTATGAATTTTTCAACTCCCATATTATTAAAGTCGCCTAAAAGGCCACTAGATTATGGGAATCGCTTTTTTAATTTAGGTTCTTGCTTTGCCAACCATTTGGCTGAAAAGTTTACTTACTTTGGTTTTGAAAGTTTTCAAAACCCAATTGGTATCTTGTTTCATCCCATAGCTATAGAGCAATTTTGTAAATGGCTTGAAGGTGATGAGATTGATCATTCTTTCTTTGTTAAAGACCAAAATGGAGTTTTTAAATCGCTACAAGCTCACTCTGAAATTTACGCAGAAACAGAAAAAGATTTATGGCTAAGGCTTCAAAAACAAGTTGAGACTTCTAAAGCATATCTGGAAAAGACCGATACAATTTTCATTACCTATGGCACATCATTCGCTTATAAGTATGTAAAGGAAGAACAATTTATTGCCAATTGTCAAAAGCAAAAGGCAGATTTGTTTCAAAAAGAATTAATTGATGCTGATCGAATTTTTGAAGCAATTCAACATTCTGTCAAAATAATATCGAACTTAACTGAAGCAAATATTTTTATGAGTGTTTCGCCAGTTAGGCATTTAAAAGATGGACTAATTGAAAATAACCAAAGTAAGGCTAATTTATTAACGGCTGTTCACAAAGCAGTAGCTAAATTTAACCATGTAAATTACTTTCCAGCTTATGAAATTGTTTTAGACGAGTTGAGAGATTACCGCTTTTACAAAAGAGATATGCTTCATCCAAACGATTTAGCTGTAGACTATGTTTGGAAAAAATTTAGTTCAGCATTTTTTACTAAAGCCAGTTTAGAGTTAATGAATAAAGTAGATAAATACCGCAAATTCTGTAATCATCGTCCACTTCATTCCAATAAGAAAGCTTTAATTGAACATCAAAATAAGATTGAAGCTCTTAAAAATGAATTATTTGATTTAGAACCAAGATTACGAATTAATTGATGACAAGGAAAGAAGAAATTTTAAAGGTATCAGCAAAACTTATTCGCGAAAAAGGATATGTTGGCTTAAGTATGAGAGATTTAGCTAGTGCCATTGGTGTAAAAGCGGCATCTCTTTACAATCATATTCCTTCAAAACAAGCAATTTTAGAAGAAATAATCCTTCAGCTAGCCAAAGAATTTACGCTACAAATTAAAACCGTTTCACAAGAAGAATTATCGAGTACAGAAAAACTCAAACAGATTATTGAACATCATATTGAATTAAGCTTAAAACACCCCAATAAAATAGCTTTACTCAATAATGAATGGATGCATTTAGAAGAACAATCCTTATTAGATTTTAAATTAATGAGAAGTCAGTATGAAGAATTTCTTCGCAAAATAATACAAGATGGGAAAAGGCTGAACGAATTAAAACCATTACACACAGAATTAATTTTATTTTCTATGTTATCAACGCTTCGCAACTTAAATGTTTGGATTAAAAAGCAAGGTTCAATTCCTTCAGAACAACTCAAGGAAGAATTACAACAAGTTCTATTAAAAGGAATTTCTTAATATCGGATAAGTTAAAAATTTTTTATATCCGATGATAAGAAGTACTTTTGTGGTATGTGGGATATAGATTTGTCATACCGAGAAAAGTTACAATCCAGCTTTAATAGGCTTTACGAGAAGAGAGACCTGCTTCACGAAGCAAGACCATTACCACAAATTGCCTTGCAAAAAATACAAGAAGCTCTATCAGTAGAGTGGACTTATAACTCTAATAGCATAGAAGGCAATACACTTACTTTGCAGGAAACGCAGTTGGTTTTGCAAGAAGGCATCACCATAAAAGGAAAGTCTCTACGCGAACACTTTGAAGCTAAAAACCACGAATTAGCTTTACAACATTTATACAAGCTAATAAAGCCAAATTATAAGCTTAATGCCAACGATATTTTAGATTTACACCGATATGTCTTACGAAGCATTGAAGAAGACTATGCTGGAAGATTACGTACCGGTGGAGTTCGTATTTCTGGGGCAAACTTTGTGCCGCCAAATGCAAAAAAAGTTTCAGATTTATTAGATGAACTCATTCAATTTGTTTTAGAAAACCCGCTGAAACTTAATGCTATTGAGTTAGCAACTATTTTTCATCACAAATTTGTTTGGATTCATCCTTTTTTCGATGGTAATGGTCGCACAGTTAGATTAGTAATGAATTTACTCTTACTTAAAGTAGGTTTTACACCAGCTATTATTTTAAGTACCGACCGAAAAAAATATTACTCGGCCTTAAATGCAGCAAACAAAGAAAATTACCAAAAGCTCACATTGCTTATGGTACAAGCTTTAGAGCGTACCATGAACATTTACATTGGTTCTTTACCAGATAATGATATGGGTTTTATGGAAATCTCTAATTTGGTGCAAGAAGAAAGTTTGCCTTATGGCCAAGAATACATTAGTTTATTAGCTCGACAAGGAAAAATTGACGCTTACAAAGAAGGCAGAAATTGGCTTACTACTAAACAAGCTATTGTAGAATATATGAACAATCGGGAAAGGAATAGACAAGTATAATAAGACTTTCCGTTATTTTTTTGCAGATGAATTATTTTTAATTTCAGTCTTATAGAAGTTGAAATAAAATTGAACTGTCTAAATTTAACATCATTTTTTTGAAAACAAAACTAACAATCGTTAGTTTTGTTAGTATAATTAAAATTCATGGCTAAATTCTTTCCATTAAGAGTAAAAGATATTTACAAAGAAACAGAAGATTGTTCGGTAATTTCTTTTGACGTTCCAGACGATTTAAAAAAAGAGTTCGCTTATTCTTCTGGTCAGCATCTTACTTTAAAGAAGATAATTAATGGAGAAGATGTAAGAAGATCTTATTCATTATGTTCTAGTCCGATAGATCAAGAATGGCGAGTTGCGGTTAAACAAATTTTTGAAGGGAAGTTTTCTACTTATGTTAACCAAGAATTAAAGGCCAATGATGTAATTGAAGTAATGCCACCGAGTGGAGACTTTGGTGTAGAAGTCAATGAAAAAGCCAGCAAAAATTATTTGTTTTTTGCAGCGGGAAGCGGAATAACTCCTGTATTATCTATGTTGAAAACACATCTTGCAAAAGAACCTAATGCCAATTGCAAATTGTTCTATTTGAATAAGAATGCGAAATCTATTATTTTTAAAGAAGAAATTGAACAATTACGAAATCAGTTTTTTGGTAGGTTAGAAATTTTTTACTTTTTAACCCGTGAGCAACGTGATATTGAATTACTAAACGGACGTTTTACTCCAGAGAAAATTCAACAATTAACAACGCAAGTTTTTGATGTAGAAGAAGTAGATGATGTATTTATTTGTGGTCCAGAAGAAATGATTTTCATGATTCAGGATGAATTAGTAAAGCTAGGTTTACCAAAAAGCCATGTTCATTTTGAATTGTTTGTCTCTGGTTTAAGTGAAGAAGATAAAAAACGCTCTGAAGCCGCTATGGCCAAGCGAAAAGATGGAACCCAAGTAACTATTTTAGATGGCGGTAAAGAGTTTCATTTTGCCATGACTAAAGATTATGATAATATTTTAGATGCTGCTTTAGCCGCTGGTGCAGATTTGCCATTTGCTTGTAAAGGTGGCGTTTGTAGTACCTGTAAATGTCAGGTCAAAAAAGGAGAAGTAGAAATGAAATTAAATTACGCCTTAGAAAAAGATGAAGTAGCACAAAACTATGTTTTAAGTTGCCAGGCTATACCAACAACCGATGAGGTTATTGTAGATTTTGATGTGTAAGTTAGTTATTAATAGAAGAGAAAAATTAAAATAATTTGCTATGAAAAATAAAGGAAATATGAAAGAACAAGAAAAGCAAACAAAAAGTTTAGAAGATTTATTCGAAGCTAAAATTGCTCGTGATGAAAAAATTGAGCCTAAGGATTGGATGCCAGAAAAATATAGAAAGACGCATATTCGTCAAATTTCTCAGCACGCACATTCTGAAATTGTAGGTATGTTACCAGAAGGTAACTGGATTACCAGAGCGCCTTCGCTTAGAAGAAAAGTTGCTCTATTGGCAAAAGTTCAAGATGAAGCTGGTCACGGACTATACTTATATTCAGCTTGTGAAACTCTTGGAATTTCAAGAGAAGAATTATATGAGCAATTGCATTCAGGTAAAGCTAAATATTCAAGTATTTTTAATTACCCAACGTTAACTTGGGCAGATATGGGTGCAATTGGCTGGTTAGTAGATGGAGCAGCTATTATTAACCAAGTGCCATTATGTAATACATCTTTTGGTCCATATGCTAGAGCTATGGTAAGAGTTTGTAAGGAAGAAAGTTTCCACCAACGTCAAGGTTATGAAATTATGATGACACTTTGCAACGGAACTCAAGAACAAAAAGATATGGCTCAAGATGCATTGAACCGCTGGTGGTGGCCATCTTTAATGATGTTTGGACCAACAGACGATGAATCTACGCATACAGAGCAATCCATGAAATGGAAGTTAAAGCGTAAAACCAATGACGAGTTACGCCAGCAATTTGTAGATCAAACCGTTCCACAGGCAGATATCCTAGGCTTAACGATTCCTGATGCCGATTTAAAATATAATAACGATACGGGACATTTCGATTTTGGTGAAATTGATTGGGAGGAATTCTGGCAAGTGGTTAAAGGACACGGAACTTGCAATAAACAAAGAATTTCTGCTCGAAAAAATGCATGGGATAATGGTAAATGGGTTCGTGATGCTGCGGTAGCTTACGCAGATAAGCAACGTAATAACAAAGATGTAAAAGAAGCAGTATAATTTATTTGCTTAACAAATCTATAAATTAAAAAATCATGAATAAAGACTGGCCTTTATGGGAAGTATTCGTTAGAAGTAAAAACGGTTTAGAACATCGTCATTTTGGTAGTTTGCGTGCAGCAGATGCAGAAATGGCTATTAATAACGCTCGCGATGTATATACTAGAAGAAGTGAAGGTGTAAGCATTTGGGTGGTACAATCTAAAAATATTACAGCTTCTAATCCAAAAGAAAACGGTGAACTTTTTGAACCCGCTGCAGATAAAGCTTATCGCCATCCAACTTTCTACGATTTACCAGACGATATTGAACACATGTAATTATTTCAGCTAAATTATTAGCCTTATGACAAATCAAAATTTAATTCAATATATATACAGCATTGCTGATAATTCTCTAATTCTAGGTCAACGATTAGGTGAACTTTGTGGTCACGGTCCTACTTTAGAAACCGATATTGCTATGACGAATATCGCCTTAGATTTATTGGGGCAAACCCGAAGTTATTACCAATATGTAGCTGAACTGAGTAAAGAAGATATTACAGAAGATGATGTAGCTTTTTTACGCAAAGAGCGAGATTATATAAATGTTTTATTGGTAGAGCAACCCAATACAGATTTTGCATACATTATTGCTCGCCAATATTTTTTCGATGTTTTTCATTTTCTTTTATTAGAAAAATTAATGAAATCTAAGAATGTTAATTTACAAGCTATTGCTAAGAAAAGCATGAAAGAAGTTGCTTATCATAAACGTTTCTCAGGAGATTGGCTCAAAAGATTAGGTGACGGAACCGAAGAAAGTCATAAAAAAATGCAACAAGCCATAAACGATTTGTGGGTGTATACGGATGAATTATTTCATATGAATGAAGACGACAAAATTGCTGCAAAAGCTGGTTTTGGCGTTGATAATACAGAATTGAAAGCTATATATTATAAGGAAGTTGAAGCTTTGTTGAAAGAAGCTACTCTAGAAATTCCATCTACAGCTTATTTTCAAAAAGGCGGAAAAAAAGGAATTCATACAGAACACATGGGATACATTTTATCAGACATGCAGTACATGCAGAGAACCTATCCAGATATGAAATGGTAATTTTTCATATTTCAAGATATTTTATTGTGAATTAGAAAGAAACAGTAGTAATTCAAAAATTTAAAAGAACACTAAAGCTAATTTCAATTACATTAGTGTTTTTTTAATTTTATGTTTAAGCTTCAAATTTATCTTATTCTTTTTTTTGCACTTTATAACTCCCTGTTGTACGGTCAAAATAATATTTATCATCAAAAAATAGATGAAAGTAAAGGATTTCCAACATCTACAATATATAGTTTAGTTGAAGATGAACAACATAAAATATGGTTTGCAACCGATAGAGGTTTATTTGTTTACGATGGATACGACTTTACCCATGTAAGACACCATGCCCAAAAAGGGAATGCTGTTTTTAATTTAAAATTAATCGATAATAATCTTTGGTACAATAATATTTATGGTCAATTATTTGTGCTGAATATAGATAGAAGAGACACTAAGCTTGTGTCAAATTTACAACATCAATTAGATGGAAATTTAGCTAACTTTTACTTACAAGACCAAAAGTGGATACTTTCAGAAAAAGGGATTTTTAAAATAGATAGTCTTAATGAAGCACAAAAGCATAATTCTGAATTTGTATTAAGTAGTTTAGCGTATCAGAATAGTGTTTATTATCTTAATAAACAAGGAGAGATAAAAAATACACAAGATAAACTAATTACTAAAGTTACTCAATTAGGAGATAAAAAAGCTCAGCTGTTTAACTTATTTAATGAAATTTACTTATGCTCAAGTATAGACAATAAAACAAGCTTACAGAATATTAAAACGAGCAGCACATTATCTTTTGCTCCTGAAATCCGTGGGTTAAAAATTAACTCAACGGTAAGTATTAATGAGCAGCAATGGGTTTTAACATCAAAAGGAGCCTTTCATATTCGATATGAAGATGATAATATCAAAATTATAAACCACTTACTAATAGAGCATGAAATAACAGGTTTAATAAAAGACTTCAACGGTAATTACTGGTTTTCTAGTCTAAATGGTGGAATATTTATTTATAAAAACTTTGATTTACTAAAATTAAATATCAATTCAAAAGAAACCTTTATAACAGATGTAATTAAAATAAATAGCAA
>CBFIGU010000016.1:0-36665 GCA_965662165.1 Psychroflexus sp. | reverse complement strand
TGCTTCAGTTACATCTTGACCCAAGTAATCTTCTGCGGTTTTCTTCATTTTTTGAAGAATCATAGCAGACAATTCCTGTGGAGAATATAACCGATCATCAATTTTAACTCTAGGCGTATCATTATCACCTTTTTCAATTTTGTATGCAGAACGCTCTATTTCTTTAGAAGATTCAGAGAATTTATTTCCCATGAAACGTTTAATAGACGCGATAGTTTTTTCTGGGTTTGTAACCGCTTGACGTTTTGCTGGATCACCTACTTTAATTTCACCACCTTCAACAAATGCAATTACAGATGGTGTTGTTCTTTTTCCTTCAGAGTTAGGTATTACAACTGGCTCGTTTCCTTCCATTACAGAAACACAAGAGTTTGTTGTACCTAAATCAATTCCTATAATCTTACTCATAATGATTTATTTTCGTTTGTTTTATTTCAATTTCACTAACAAAAAGTCAATCATTATGCCAAGTAGTTGTATATGACAGCATGACATAAAAGCTGTCACTTTCGGCATGATTTAAAAAACAAATTAGTTTTTACCGGTAGCCATACGTTTTAAGATGGCCCACTGTTTTAGGGCTAACCTTCCTTCTACTGCTGGATATCCCAAAACTGTTTTACCCGCTTCTACATCGCCAGTTACACCAGAACCCGCACCAATGGTCGCTCCATCTCCTATGGTAGTATGATCTTTAATTGAAGCGCTGCCACCTATAACAACTCCGTTACCTAAAGTAACCGATCCTGCTAAGCCAGAATTACCCGCCATGATACAAAACATTCCTAATTTACAGTTATGCGCAATTTGAACAAGATTATCTATTTTAGAACCGTCTCCTATAATAGTCGAAGAAAATTTGGCACGATCTACACAGGCGTTAGCACCAATTTCTACAAAGTTTCCAATTTCTACATTTCCTATTTGTGGAACTTTAACCAAGCCTTTTTCTGGGTGGGGTTCAAAACCAAATCCATCTGCACCAATACTTGCATTAGGGTGAATAATACAATGAGCTCCAATTTTTGTACGTTCTCTTATCACCGCACCAGACCAAATTTGAGTAGCATCTCCAATGCTCGTATTATCTAGTATAGTTGCGTTAGGATAAATAATAACTCCATGACCAATTTTTACATTTGGACCAATGTAAACGCCAGCTCCAATTTTAGCCGCATCACCAATTTCTGCTGTTTCGTCTATTAGGGCAGTGGGATGAATATCTGAAACAAATTCCGGTAATGGTGGAGCAAAAATATGCAGAGCTTCAATCATACTAAAATTAGCATTATCAACAAGTATAAAAGCTTTTCCATTACCTGGTTCAAGTTTGGTATCTCGATTGACGATAGCTGCACTAGCTGCTGAATCTTGCCATTGTTTTTCGAATTTTCTATGTCCAATAAAAGTAAGTTGCCCTTTTTTAGCTTCTAATAATTGTGCTAGTGAGTCTATATTTAAATTTTGTTCTCCCTTAATTTCTCCATTTAATTTGGTAGCTAATTCTGAAATTGAAATTTTAGTCATGATTGATTTTTTGTACTAAAGTAGGTATTTATTTCAAATGAAGATTATAAGCTGAATATGAATTTGATAAATATCATCTTAAGTAAAGTTTGACTAGACTTCTCTTTTGAATTTTTGTCCCTAGAAATACTATAAAGTAATTTTGTACTCTTACAAAAACCAATTATTTTGAAGTATTCTTTCGCATTTATCCTTTTTCTTTTTAGTTATACTTTGTTAGCTCAAGAAAAGCAGATAACCAGTAATGAACAATTTTGGGTGGGCTACATGACAAGTGGTAAGATTTCTGAAAAGTATTCAATTTGGAATGACTTTCACTATGTACCAAATGGTTTTTTTGTAGCTAGAACTGGACTTACTCGTTTTTTTCAAAAAAACTTAAATGTAACTGCTGGTTATGCTTACCTCAACGTTCCTACCCAAAGTGAAGGCGTTGAGTTGAGTAGAAATGAACACCGACCCTGGATGCAAATGGTTGCTAAGCACAAGGTGAGCAACAAGTTACAGATGATAAATAGAATACGCTACGACATGCGTTTTAGACAAGATTTTGCAAACGGCGAACTTATGGATAGCTTTACTTTTAATCACCGATTACGTATGCTAATTAGCATGCGGTTTCCATTAATTGGTCATCAATTTATTGGTGGAACTCCATTTGTTAACTTAACGAATGAAGTCTTAGTGAATTTTGGTAAAAATGTTGAAAATAATTATTTAGATCAAAACCGTACTTGGTTGACTTTTGGTTTACGATTAGATGCCATGAGCTTTCAAGTGGGATATATGCACCGTTTTGTGCAATTAGCCCAAAGTCAGCAATTTGTAAGAAATCATACTATGGTGGTTTGGGTTACTCATAATTTTGACTTCAGAAAGAAGAATAAAATTGATCCTAAAGAAGAACTTTTCTACAGACAACCTTAACAAATTTATTGGTTAGAAAAATCAGATTTATTAAGAATTGTCTAATCAGAATTCAAAAAATTCCTTCATCTTTGCCAGATTCATAATTAAATGCTTTTTTAATGAAAAAAATTGAATGCATAAGTGTATTCGATATGCTTAAAATTGGTGTGGGTCCTTCGAGTTCTCACACTTTAGGACCTTGGCGAGCTTCACAACGTTGGATTGAAGAATTAAAAGATGAACATCTTTTTGAACGCATTAAAAAAGTAGAAATTCACTTATTTGGTTCGCTATCGCTAACAGGCAAAGGACATGCAACTGATATTGCTGCGGTGCTAGGACTTTCAGGTTTTGATCCTGTAACCATGGATACACTAAGCATTAATGATGAAATCGATTTTATAAAAGCAAAATCTGAACTACACTTAGACCAATCTATTTTTATTGAATTTGATTTCGACAAAGACATTATATTTCATCAGCATTTCTTAGACTTTCACCCTAATGGTATAATGTATAAAGCCATTACAAATGAAGGGGTTGAACATGAATCTTATTTTTATTCAATTGGTGGTGGTTTTGTGGTAAAAGAAGAAAGAGAAAATGCGAAGCAAAATATTGAAGATTTTAAGCAATTTCCTTTTTCCATAGAAAACGCTAAACAACTACAAGCTTTTTGTGAAGCAGAACAAAAAAGTATTTCTGAAATTGTATTAGAAAATGAACGCTCATTAAGAAGTGATCAAGAAATTGACGAAGGTTTAAAAGCCATTTGGGATGTAATGTTAGAATCTATGTATTTAGGTTGTCATACAGAAGGCATTTTGCCAGGCGGTCTAAACGTGAAAAGAAGAGCTACTAGCACTAACAAAAAGCTGCTTGGCGAAAATTTTGAAAAATACAATACCAAAGAAGAATGGCTTGAAACCATTAGAACAACCGAAGTTCGATTTAGACAAATTTTACAATGGGTAAGCTGTTTTGCTATATCGGTAAATGAAGTAAATGCATCATTAGGTCGTGTAGTTACTTCTCCTACTAATGGAAGCTCTGGAACTCTTCCAGCAGTAATAATGTATTATTTATGCATAGAAAATCACCAGGCTGGATTTGACGAAATAAAACGTTTTATGTTAGTAGCGGGTGAAATTGGTTCATTATTTAAAAAGGGAGCAACCATATCTGCTGCTATGGGTGGTTGCCAAGCAGAAATTGGGGTATCATCAGCTATGGCAGCTGGCGCTTTATGTGATTTAATGGGCGGAAACACCGCTCAAGTTTTAATGGCTAGCGAAATTGCCATGGAGCATCATTTAGGTTTAACCTGCGACCCTATAGCTGGCCTTGTACAAATACCTTGTATAGAACGAAATGCCATGGGGGCTATTAAAGCCATAAATGCAGCAGAAATTGCTATTGAAAGTGATGCAACTCATGCCAAAATTCCTTTAGACAAAGTAATTAACACTATGTGGGAAACTGCTAAGGATATGAGTTCTCGATATAAAGAAACTTCAGAAGGAGGATTGGCAGTTCAGGTTATGATGAGTGATTGTTAATCAAAATCTTATGAATCAAAAAGGCAGGATTTTACTCCTGCCCTATTGAATAACAACTACCTAAAAACTACTTTACTATTATTTTTTTACTAATTTCTAATTCTTCAAATATTACTTGAACTAGATAAATACCTGTGTTCAAATTCAGATTGTCAAAACTAGCACTACCTTTTGAATTAAAGCTGGCTTGGTGACTTAAAACTAAATTACCTAGCATATCATAAACATTAACAAGAGCTTCAGTTTCAATAAGTTTAGAACTTCTTATTTCAAATGCATTATTAACAACTGGGTTGGGATAAACTTTGAAGTTAAAACGTTCTTCCTGCTCTTCGTTTATACTTAAACTTTCATTACTGAATTCTAAACTAAATCTGTTATAAGCAGTAGATGCATTGATATTTGAATCTACATTAAATTCATATATAAAATTAGTGTCTGATAAATTTATGGTTTCATTTAAATAATGATCGCTTAAAAATATATTTAGATCTTCTGGCAGATTATTAGCATCTAATTGAATTATATATTCTTCATGTTGAAATTGATTTATAAATAAGGGCAAAATATCATTTTCATTAGGAAGAGTTCTTTCTTCAATAGAAAGTAATTTTCCGTTTTGAAGTCTAGCGAAATTTTCATTTAAATTTTCTTGTTTAGCTCCATCACTAAAATTTACAGCATCGGCAAACTGATCTGAAAATCTGATTAAAAATGCATCTGTTGATTTTCTTCCAGACAAAAATGAATTTTTGTCATATAATTTTAAACTCAAATTAAACTGATCGTTAGAAGTACCAAAAACTTGGGTTTGCGTTGCATTTATAGCTTTGTGTGATTCTAAAAATACAACTTCCATTGGATGATCTACAGAAGGAGATTCTGCATAAAAGTAAGCAGCTTGTCCTGGTTGTAAAAATCGGTTAGCTTCAGAATCTGCATTACTGGTTTTATTCTCTATAACATCTACATTTACAAATGCCCCACGAGTGGTAATCTCTGATTCTGGATCGCTAATAGTTGGATCCCAAACATATACGTATTTACTAAGGTTTACCGAAGACTCTACTACTTTAGCTAGATCTATTGGAGCTTGGTAAGGATTACCTATAAAATTTGGACTCTGAGTGTCAAATTTCAAGTTTTCATTATGTATATATGTATCTTGGTTGAGCGTACCTTTAGTTCTCAAAATAGTAGCATCTGCTTTTGAATCATTACTACTAATATCTATAGCTCTAGAACCTCTAACCATTATTCTATATGATTTGGTAGCATCTATTTGTTCTACATTTGTATTTTCAACTGGTATCCAGTTTTGATTTACATTATCAAAATAAAACAGAGATGGAGAACCCGATGGATTCCAATCAAAACCATTGTTATTTTCGTTTAGAGTTTCTGTAGCACTTTGATAGCCGTTTCCAGTAACATGCGTTCCATAACCTGGTGAAGGATCATCACTAGATTTTATTGCTCCTTCTTGCCAATTAGCATGAATACTTTCTAAACTTGTTACACTAGGATTAATAAAACGAAAAGCTCTTTTAGCAGGAATATGACGTTCAACAATAACATTTCCTTGAATTTCTGCATTGGCAGAAACTTCATCTACAACTGCAGTATGATTAGCAGTAGATTTAAAGGTTAACGTTGATGTTGAATTTAAAATACCTGAGTTTGGAGTTAGAACACCTGTTAAATTAACATTTTCTACTATGTTAAAGGTTCCCATTCCATCCATTCTAATATCTTTAACCGAGTTATTTGTTAAAGCGTTTCCAGAAATTGACTGGCTATTGTTGCCAGAAAAAACCAATTCTGCATTTTGAGCATTAACCGCTCCTAGATTAGATGATAAATTACCTGCAAGCTCTAAAGTATTAGTACCTAAATTAACTTCCCCTTTTTCTAAGTGTAAAGTCCCTTCTACTGCAAAATTATTTGGCACTGTAAAGTTGGAAGTATTTCGGTTTAATATAATATTAGCTGTAGAACGATTATTTTCAAATAAATTGTTTTCAATTTCATTTAGACCAACAAATTCAAAAGTTCCTTGGCCGCTTAATGTGCCATTAGTTTTAATAATCGTGTCGTTAAAAATGACTTTATTTGTATTTGCCACTTCAAAAGTTCCATTAACAAGGTCTACTTGTCCTAGTTGTAGCTCATTTACTGTAGAACTTAGCTTAGCATTCAAATTTAATTCAATATGATTAAGATTTAAGCTAGTTTGACTACTATTAATTTGTTGTTCGGAATCGCCTTCAAATACTAATTTTGTGCTGCTTAAGTCTAAGCCTGACTCATTTTGTGTAAAACTACCATGTATATTTAATTGCGTAGGCAGAATAGAATTTTCACCATCTATTACCAAGTTGTAAAACCCTACATTAGTCAAGCCAGGATTAGGAATTGTTTGTCCTGAGCCTGAAAAGGTAATGGTATTTGGATTAGATACTGCATCGAGTTCACTGGTTGAGTGAATAGAAAAATCATTTAAAATTTCTATTGAAGCATTATTTAAAATATTAATTTTTGCATTTTCCTGGGCTACTAAATTGTAAAATTTAAGATTTCCATTGAGTGTGATTTCACTAGCTGATGCATCATCTATAAGGTAAACAGTACTATTACTTTCTTGCACACTTCCTAATATATTAAATGTACCATAATTAACGCCTCCTCCACCAACATTTGGACCGCCATAGACTTTAATTGTTGGGCTGCCTTGTACTTGTAGTTCAGCATTTGGAGCTATCTCTATTGTACGCATTCTAACTTCCCCAGTAATTACTTCACCTTCAGCATCTGCGTATCCAGAACTTTCTGTTATAACAGGGGCATAATTATAGGTACTTGGAATATACACATTAGCATTTTCATTGGGAACTTTACTTCCAGACCAATTAGAAATTACATTCCAATCACTATTCACAGCTCCTAACCACATATATTCTCCTATCGTTTCTTTTTCAGAAAGCATCCAGTATTTTGTAATGGTTCCATCTCCAGAAGATGCACCTTCTTTAGTTAAATACAATACAGAGTGATTAGTTAATTCTACCCAGCCTTCTTCTAAATTGTTACCTGTTTTACCATGTTCGTGCGGTGTTGCCCCTCCATAAGGTAAATGATGATCCCAAGCAATAAGTTCTGATTCTGTATTACTGTTTAATTCATCTGCTTGATAAGCCATTCTTAAAGTAAATCTAGTACTTGCTGGTAATTCTTCTGTAGCTGTATATTGTATTTGTAATAGTCTTTTTACTGCTGCTCTTGGTCCAAATTCAGCTTCTCCAAATAAAATTGTATTTTCACTTAAATTATCTACATGTTCACCTTCAGTACCACGTGTTACCGTAACTAAAATACTATCTGGCAAACCTGAGTCACCTGTAAAAGATTTAAATAGAAGTGTAGTGTTCTTGTTTCCATAATCGTATGCAATCTCATTATTAATTACAGTTCTTTTAATTTTTCCTGTTACATCACCAATTCCATAAGTTTTTGCATTTTCTCCCATATACAATATATAGGAATTAAGATTATTAAAAGATTGGGTACTGTCGTAAAAGTTGGCTACCGAGTTATAAGCAACTTCTGCATAATCGTTATAAGAGATTACTAAATCTAGTAGTCCATCTGTTGCGTTTGGATTATTTGCATTTAAATATAATCCGTTTGTAATACTAATATCTTCTTGTATTTTTAAACCACCAGATGCAGAAATTTTTAAATTTGAAATTGCTCCATTAAATGTAGAGCTTGGAATGCTAATTGAATTTTGATTTGCAAATTCCAATATTCCGTTAGCATCTTGATTTTTGATTTGTCCGCCATTTTGTACAAAAGAGCTTGAATTCAATTTTAAGTGATGATTCTGAACATCTAAGATACCATCTGCTAAATTGAGAATAGCATTTACTTGTTTATCTGTATTTAATAAAAGTGTACCTGTTGTATTAACAGTAAAATTTTTGATTAAGTTATCATTGTTCTGCCATGTTTGACTGTCTGAATAAAATAAACCATCAAAACTATGAACAGTAGAAACATTGGTTCCACCGTAGGTTTCATTAATTCCTGGATGATCAATAATGGTGTAAAATCGATTTACAATATCTTGTGGTAAATTAATATTACAGGTAAAATTTTGTATGGTATTTCCCGCAAGGTAAATTCCAGATGGTACTCGTACTGAATTGCTTTCAATGGAACCACTTAACAAATCAACATTGCCATCTACAACTAATGAACCTGCATTTACGCTGCTATTGTTATTGTTACCGGCATATAAGCTAAGTGTACCGCCGTTCAACTTAAAGTTTCCACTCACTAACATTCTAATGTTTCGCTCGCGATTATTTTTGGTAAGTTGCAAGTTACCACCAGACGAAATAGTAAGGTTTCCATCAATTTGTCTTTCCATATCAGTATAGAAAAGCCAAATCCAAAATTGTTGTAATTTACCTGCGTATACAGTATGTCTAATTTCTAAATCGCCAGTAAATAAATCTCCTGGTGTTTTGGAAGTATTTTTCCAAGTAGATCCGTCATACTCTTCCCATGTGGAAGAATCTAACCAGTTACCATCTTCACGAGATCTTAAGTCACCTATTTCTTGTGCAAATACTGCACTTGTAAGAAATAAAGCTAAAATGGCCAAAATCTTATGAAAATTCAACTGTCTTTTTTGAGTAAAAGTTGATGTTTTCATGACCGTAGTATTTATAGTTTATTATTCAATACCATAAAACTACGGATTATGTAGTATTTATTCTATGACAAATATCAGTTAAGCTAAATTAATGTAGTTTTTATACTACCTACTTAGATCTGCCTTTTAATATTTGCTCAATATCTTTTAAACTGAAACCTTTAGCTTGCAATAAGATTAAGTAGTGAAAAAGTAAATCTGCAGCTTCATTTTTAAATAAATCATCATCTTGGTCTTTTGCTTCAATTACAACTTCTACTGCTTCTTCGCCTACTTTTTGAGCAATTTTGTTAATTCCCATTTCAAAAAGTGATGCTACATAACTCGTATCTGAAGTAGCTTCTCTTCTTGCTTGAATGGTTTCTTCTAGCTTACTTAAAAAACTAAAATTTGAATCATTTTTATCTCCCCAACAAGTATCCGTACCTGTGTGACAGGTAGGACCATTTGGAGATACTTGTACTAAAAATGTATCTTGATCACAGTCTAATTTAATCGATTTTAAATGCAAGATGTTACCACTTTCTTCTCCTTTAGTCCAAAGTCTTTTTTTACTTCTACTGTAAAAAGTTACTTGGTTAGTATCAAGGGTTTTGGCTAAGGCTTCAGCATTCATGTATCCAAGCATTAAAACATTTTTGGTTTGTTCATCCTGAATAATTGCAGGCAAAAGCCCATCTTCATTTTTTTGGAAATTAGCTTGATCTACTATTTTCATATACGTACTTCTATGTGATTTGTTGATAAATATTTTTTAAGCTCGTTGATTTCAATTTCTTTAAAATGAAATACGCTTGCTGCTAGAGCTGCATCTGCTTTTCCTTTTTCAAAGGTATCTAAAAAATGCTTTTTATTTCCAGCTCCTCCTGAAGCAATAACAGGAATATTAACCAAAGTTGATAGTTTAGCTAAGGCTTCATTAGCAAATCCTTCTTTAGTGCCATCATTATTCATAGATGTAAATAAAATTTCACCAGCACCTAATTTTTCAACTTCTTTAGCCCATTCAAATAAATCGATTTCAGTTGCTTGTTTTCCTCCCACTAAGTGAACGAGCCATTTTCCATTAATTTCTTTGGCATCAATTGCTACTACAACGCATTGATTACCAAATCGCTTAGCTATTTGTGTGATTAAATTAGGATTTCTAACGGCGGCTGAATTAATTGAAACTTTATCGGCTCCTGAATTTAAAAGTAAAGCTACATCTTCTATACTCGAAATCCCACCGCCAACCGTAAATGGAATATTTATTCGCTCTGCAACTCGCTCTACTAACCTAGCTAGTGTTTTTCTTTTTTCTTCGGTAGCAGAAATATCTAAAAACACTAATTCGTCTGCTCCTTCTTTAGAGTAAATTTCAGCTAAATCTACTGGGTCTCCAGCATCTCTTAGACCTTCAAAATTAATTCCTTTAACCGTTCTACCATCCTTAATATCTAGACATGGAATAATGCGTTTGGTTTGCATGTTTTATTTCAGTTTTATAAACTTAATTAATTGGTTATTGATTGATTATAAATTGCTCAATTTGTTTTAAGCTTATTTTATTTTCATAAATCGCTTTACCTACTATTACACCTTCACAACCTAGTTCTACTAATTTTTGAAATTCATCGATATCTGAAATGCCACCAGATGCTATGAGTTTAATATTGGGCAACTTTTCTAAAATATTTTGATATAAATTAAACGATGGACCTTCCAGCATACCATCTTTAGAAATATCGGTACAAATTACACTTTCTAAACCCAGTTGGTGAAATTTTTCGATAAAAGGAATTACGTCTAAATCACTTTCTTCCTGCCAGCCACTTACAGCAATTTTTTTGTCTTTACAGTCGGCTCCCAAAATAATTTTATCCTTTCCAAATTGATTAATCCATTCATTAAATAATTTGGGATTTTTAACAGCAATACTTCCACCGGTTATCTGACGAGCTCCAGAGTTAAACGCAATTTCTAAGTCTTTGTTAGATTTTAAACCTCCACCAAAATCTATTTTTAAATTGGTTTTTGAAGCTATATTTTCTAAGACTTTATAATTTACAATATGCTGTGATTTTGCACCGTCTAAATCAACCAAATGTAAATATTGAATTCCAGCATCTTCAAAAGATTTAGCGACTTCTATAGGGTCTTCATTATATACTTTTTTTGTATTGTAGTCTCCTTTGGTTAGCCGCACACATTTACCTTCAATAATATCGATAGCTGGAATAATTCTCATTCTGATTTTTGCAGCGAAATTATTAATTAAAAGTGGTAACTAAACTCATGACTTGCATAATTAAGTATCAATTTAACAACTCTAAGAAAATTTTAAAGCTGAAGCAGTTGGTTATCTTATTTTTTTAAAAATTAATGATTAAATACTTGAGTTATGATTAATTTACCACAAAAAAAAGCATTGGATTAACCAATGCCCTTTTTTTGTGGTAAATTAATTTGGCTTAGAATTATTTATTCTCAATTTTAAAAGTTAATACTGGTAATGTAGAATGGTTAACCACATCTTCACCTATACTGCCATTGAAGAAATGAGAAATACCACGTCTACCATGAGTTGGCATTACAATTAACTCTGCTTTTGCAGATTTTGCTCCATTGATTACCCCAAGTTCTATAGTATAGTCGTTATAAATCATTACATCTTTATCGGTAAAAGGTACTTCTGCTTTGTTTAAAAATACACGCATTTGCTCTCTAATTTCTTCGGTACTATAAAATTGATTTCCAGGTAAATTTACATACAGGAGTTTTATCTCAGCTTCAAATTGATTTGCGAATTCTTTTGCTTTTTTGAAAGGCTCAAGGTTTTCTAATTCAAAATTAGAAGCAAATACAATGTTTTTAATAGAGAAATCTTTCATTTCATTTTTAACTACTAAAACAGGTACGTCTGATTTACGAACAATTTTTTCAGTATTAGACCCTATTAAAACTTCTTTAAGGCCGCTTGCTCCAACAGACCCCATTACAATTAAATCTACATGATTTTCTTTAACTGTTTTATTTATCATAAAAGATGTAGGACCAATCTCAACACGCTTGTCAATATCTACACCATTTAAATAAGGTTTATTGAGAAACTTTTCAAATCTCTTTTTAGCCATTTGCAAAAAGAACATTACTTCTTGGTTGTCTACATTAAATTGTTCAGAACCAAATAAAGACTCAGCTAATTCTACAACATGTAAAACAAGAATTTTAGAATTATTTTTTATAGCCAACTTTGACGCAACTTTAAGTGCATTTTCAGATGGTTTTGAAAAATCTACGGGTACTAGTATAGTTTTCATAGGTTAATTTTTGTGGTTTAATTTAAATTGTCATCGAGAATATTTTTCGGTCTGGAGTACGAGCTTTCATTCGCAAATCAAAAGCCATACAAACATTTCTGATAAATGCTTTTCCTTCGTTTAGAACTTTAATTTGATTAGAACTAAGCTCTACCAAGTTATCGTTTTGCATTTCTTCTAAAGCAATTAATACATCGCCCATTTGCATAGAAAACATTTCATCTTTACTCCAACTTGTTTCAAATTTACACATTAAATCTAAAATATGTTTTCTTATCACTAAATCTTCTTTATTCAAAAGATGACCCCGAAACACAGGCAATTGATTATCATTTAATTGCTTGTAATAATCTTCTAATTTTTTTTCATTTTGAGCAAAAGCTGTCCAAGAATCACTTATTGCAGAAACTCCTAAACCAATCATTTGTTTAGCTTTTGTAGTAGTATAACCCATAAAATTCCTATGCAATGTCTTGTTTTTCATGGCTTTAAATAAAGGATCGTCTACAAGCGCAAAATGGTCCATTCCTACTTCATAATATCCATTGGCTTCTAATAAAGACTTACCATACTCGTATTGATGTCTTTTAGCTTCAGGACTCGGTAGGTCTTCATCTTTAAAACCACGTTGACCATTTCCTTTAATCCAAGGTGTGTGCGCGTAACTGTAAAAAGCTATTCGATCTGGTTTTAAGGCAACTGTATTTTCTATACTTACTTTTACATCTTCTATGGTTTGAAAAGGTAAACCGAAGATTAAATCGTGTCCGACAGAATTATATCCAATTTCTCTAGCTGTTTCAGTGGCATTTTTTACATTTTCAAAAGGCTGAATTCGATTAATCGCTTTTTGAACTTTTGGATTATAATCTTGAATTCCATAACTCACTCTATTGAATCCTAAACTATGTAATTCTTCTAAATGAGCTTTAGTTGTATTATTAGGATGTCCTTCGAAACTAAATTCGTAATTCGTTGCTCGATAAGCTAAATCAAAAATGCCATTAATAAGAAGTCTTAAGTTATAAGGCGAAAAAAATGTTGGTGTACCACCTCCTAAGTGAATCTCTTCAATTATTGGCATAAAGCCAAGTGTTTCTACATATAAACGCCATTCTTTTAATACCGCTCTAATGTACGGGGATTCAACAGAATGCTGCTTAGTAATCCGTTTATTACAAGCACAAAAAGTACAAAGACTTTCACAAAAAGGAAGATGAATGTATAAACTAATCGGTGAATTTTCGGTTACGGAATGTGTAAGCGATGAAATCCAACCCAATCTAGAAAATTGCTCTTCTTCCCAATACGGAACCGTTGGATAGCTTGTGTATCTTGGTCCAGGTATATTGTATTTTGAAATCAAACTATTCATCAACTAAACTTTTTGTCAAAATTATGATAGTAATACTATAATTGAAATGACATCAATCAGTTAGCTGAATTTTATTTTAAAACTTTTTTTAAATTATAACTTGTACAGGAAGGTTTATAAAGTAAGTTACTGATTTTGAAGCACTAAAATAGCTATTGATAATACTAACATAGAAAAAGCTGGGAATGATTTTTTAGCTTCATCTTTTACTTTAATGTGCATGCCAATAGCTCCTGCCATAAGTACGATAATGCCAATACAGCAAATTGGAATTAAAGAAGGATAAGCAATACCAGCTATTAAACCAAAGCCAAATAATACTTTTAGGGTTCCAACTATGTACATCATGGTATCATTTAAACCATAAGTTTTAAATTCTTCTTTCATGCTCGATGCATTGCCACCACGCCAAGGTGTAGATTTACTAAAACGTAGTAACCATACATTTAAAATCGTTACTGCTACAATAATTTGTAATATAATTTGAAGATAATCTAAGTTTCCGTAATCCATAATTATGTCTTTTTCTCAAATATAGCTTGATTATTGTAAATACTTAAATTAATACAATATTTTAAACTTATTTTAATCATTCAAATATTTTATTCCATATTTCAATAATTACCTTGCAAAAAAACGTAAAAATGGAAAATATTTTAGTAATTGGTGCAAATGGCACCACTGGAAGACATATTGTAGAATTATTGAATAATGTAGATCGATATAAAGTAAATGCTTTATTAAGAAAAGAAAGCCAGAAACAAAATTTTGACTCTGATCAAGTTGAATTTTTTATTGGTGACTTAGAAAAAGATTTTAGCAATGCATTTAAAAATATAGACAAAGTAATATTCGCTGCCGGTTCTGGTGGCTCTACTGGTGATGATAAAACCATTGCTGTAGATCAGGAAGGTGCAAAAAAAGCTATAAATTACGCAGTAGAGCATAACTTAGATAAATTTGTAATGTTAAGCAGCATGGGCACTGAACAACCTGAGCAGGTAATAGGCTTAGAAGTATATTTGAAAGCGAAAAAAGAAGCTGATGAATATTTAATGTCAAAAGATATACCTTTTAGTATATTACAACCAGGTGCGCTTACCAACAACGAACCTACTCATCAGATAAAAAAAATTGAAGGTTCAGCTGAAGGTAGTATTAGCAGAGAAGACGTTGCTTATGCTCTAGTAAAATGTTTAAACTTAGAAACATGTAAAAATAAATCGATTACGTTTATAAATGGAGATACTCCAATTGATAAAGTGCTTAATGCTTAATCTAAAAAATCATTAAAAAAATAGCCGCTTCAATTGAAGCGGCTATTTTATGTAGTAAAAAGTAAAATTACTTTTTGAATTTTTTGTACTTATTCTTGAATTTATCAATACGACCAGCTGAATCTACCAACTTCGTCTTACCTGTGTAGAAAGGATGAGATGTTCTCGAGATTTCAAGTTTCATTAATGGATACTCAACACCGTCAACTTCTATCGTTTCTTTTGTATTTACAGTAGACTTGGTTAAAAAAACATCATCATTAGACATATCTTTAAATGCTACTAATCTATAATTTTCTGGATGTATACCTTTTCTCATTGCTAAATTCTTTCAATTTTCAGTTTGCAAATGTAAATAAAACATACAGATTAAACAATAAGATTTTAAAAATAATTTAAGTAATTATTGCTATCCATTAGACTGTAAATTCAGATTGTTTAGGCTGTTCATTTTTGAAATTGCTATATTTGTAAATTATTTAGTTTTATGGAAACAAACAATCAATTTAAGCAATTGGGTTTTAAATATGGTGGCTTTTATGCTCTACTCTATATTTTAATACTTGTTATTGAAGAAAACTTTGGATTAAAAAATCATATCGCTTTAAGCATTGGTGGTTTTTTATTTAGTTTTTTAATTATTTGGCAAGCTACTAATGATTTTAAAAATAATGGCGATGGAACCCTAGAACTATCACAAGCCTTAAAGTTGGGATTAGCTGTTGGCGTAATTGGTGGTTTAGGCTACGCGTTATATATGTATTTAAATTACAACTTTATAAATACAGAATACCTTGAAACTGTAAAAGAAGAAGTTCCTAAAAAGCTTCAGGAATTGAAAGATAACGGTCAATTAAAAACAGACGAAGAATATGAAATGGCAGAAAAGAGTGCTTACATATTTGCATCTCCATTTATGTTGGCTACCATTGCCTTAGTTGGACAGTTAATTAAAACGTTCATTTTTGCATTAGTTATTGGATTAATTAGTCGCGGAAAACGATAATTAATGAAACCAATCCAACTTTCTATAGTTATACCGCTTTTAAATGAAGCAGAATCGTTAACCGAGTTACATTCATGGTTAACTAGTGTAATTTCGAAACTAGAGATCAACTACGAAATCATTTATATAGACGATGGAAGTACAGATGACTCTTGGGAAATCATCAATAATTTAGCTGAAGCAGAAAACGAAACTAAAGCGATTCGCTTTTTAAAAAATTATGGGAAATCTCAAGCCTTACATGCAGGTTTTGAAGAAGCTCAAGGTGAAGTAGTCATTACAATGGATGCCGACCTACAAGATAATCCAGAAGAAATCCCAGCACTTTACCAAATGATAAAAGAAGATGGATTTCATATGGTATCTGGATGGAAAAAAGTAAGACACGATTCATTTTTTGCGAAAAATTTACCGTCTAAGTTGTTTAATGCTGTAGCTCGAAAAACTTCAGGATTAAAGCTTAACGATTTTAATTGTGGACTAAAAGCCTTTAAAAAAGAAGTAATTAAAAATATAGAAGTTACTGGCGAAATGCATAGGTACATTCCCGTATTGGCAAAAAATGAAGGCTTCTCTAGAATTGGAGAAAAAATAGTTAAACACCAAGCAAGAAAATACGGAGAAACTAAATTTGGAACAGAGCGATTTATCAATGGCTTTTTAGATTTAATAAGTATTTGGTTTCTTAGTAAATTTGGCAAAAGACCCATGCATTTTTTTGGTGCTTGGGGTGTTTTAATGTTTATAGTTGGTTTTTTTAGCGCTGCTTGGATTGGCGGCAATAAACTCTATAAACTATATCATCACCAAGATACCATACTTGTAACGAGTAATCCTTGGTTTTACATTGCCTTAACAGCAATGCTTATGGGTTTACTTTTATTTATCTCAGGATTTTTAGGAGAACTCATACTTTTAAATAATAACACCGGTAAAAACTACAAAATTAAATCTCGTAAAAACATTAAAAATTAAGCATCATGGAAGATATACTTAAGAAAGCAAGCTATTGGTTATCTAATTTTTTTGATGAAGAAACCAGAAGTGAAACACAAAATTTAATTGATAACGACCCTAAAAACTTAGAAGAAAGCTTCTATCAAAACTTAGTTTTTGGAACTGGTGGAATGCGTGGAATAATGGGTGTTGGTACAAACAGAATCAATAAATACACACTTGGAAAAAACACACAAGGAATTTCTAATTATCTTAAAAAATGCTTCCCGAATAAAGAAGAAATTAAAGTAGCAATTGCTTACGATTGTCGAAAAAACAGTGACACCTTAGCAAGAGTTGTTGCAAATGTTTTTGCCGCTAATGGAATTAAAGTTTTATTGTTTTCAGAATTGAGACCTACTCCTCTTCTATCCTATAGCGTAAAGAAATTTAATTGTCAATGTGGTATTGTTTTAACAGCAAGTCACAATCCACCAGAATACAATGGTTATAAAGTATATTGGGATGATGGCGGACAATTAGTTCCTCCCCAAGATGAAGAAATTATTGCTGAAATTGAGTCTTTGCAATTCGATGAAATTCAATTTAAAGGAAACGAAAATTTAATAGAATTAATAGACGAAGAAGCAGACCGTGTTTTTATTGATGAATCTGTTGAAAATGGAACCTATGATGTAAGTGCTGAAGCAAGAAAAAATTTAAATATCACTTTTACATCGCTTCATGGCACATCGATTACGCTTATTCCTAAATCTTTTGAAAAAGCTGGTTTTACACAAGTTCATTATGTTGAAGAACAAGCAAAACCAGATGGAAGTTTCCCAACCGTAAAATCTCCAAATCCCGAAGAGCCTGAAGCTTTATCTATGGCTATAGAGCTGGCTAAGCAAAAAGGTAGTGATCTAGTTATTGGTACAGATCCTGATGCAGACCGATTAGGAATTGCAGTTCGAAATGCAAATCAAGAAATTGAGTTGCTTAATGGAAACCAAACCATGATTTTAATGACTTGGTTTTTATTAGAAAAATGGAAAAAAGAAAATAAACTTAAAGGTGAAGAATTTGTAGCTTCTACAATTGTATCAACTCCTATGATGAAGGTCTTAACCGAAAGTTATGGCGTTGAATACAAAGAAGGATTAACCGGATTTAAGTGGATTGCCAAGTTAATCAAAGATCACCCAGAATTAACATTTATTGGTGGCGGCGAAGAAAGCTTTGGCTTTATGGTAGGCAGTTTTGTAAGAGATAAAGATGCAAACACTTCAATTTTATTAGCTTGTGAAATGGCAGCTGAGCTTAAATCTCAAGGAAAAACACTTATCGACAAGCTTAAAGAACTTTACGTTGAACATGGCTATTACCAAGAACATCTTGTAGCTTTAGTTAAAAAAGGACTAGATGGCGCTGAAGAAATCAAACAAAAAATGATTGATTTAAGAAAAAATCCACTTACTGAAATTAATGGCGAAAAAGTTGTTTTGGTAGAAGACTATGCTACTTCTGAAGCTAAAAACTTTCAGGAAAACAAAACTCATACGCTTGAAATCCCCAAGTCCAATGTATTAATTTATTACACAGAAAAAGGAACAAAAGTAGCTGCAAGACCAAGTGGTACGGAACCTAAAATTAAATTTTATGTAAGTGTAAATACTGCATTAAATAGTGTTGATGATTTTGAAAACCAAAAAGATTTAGCAGAGCAAAAAATTGAAAACATATTAAAGGAACTCGGGGTAAAATAACCTCTGAAATAAAAGTGAATGAATTATTTTAAAAAAATCCTTCGTTTTGCGAAGCCTTATAAATCATACGCAATTTTAAATATTATAGCGAATGTATTGTATGCTATTTTTAGTACATTATCTATGATTTCGCTATTCCCAATGCTAAAAGTTTTGCTAGGTAAAGACGAACCTGTGTATGAAAAGCCAACTTGGCAGGGAATTACTTCGGCAAAAGAATATTTAGAAGATTCATTAAACTTTTTTGTTACACAAAAAGCAGAGCAAGGTGTAGATGATGTTTTAATCTATATGGTAGCTATTGTAATTAGCATGTTTTTATTAAAAAATGTGTTTAACTATCTAGCTATGTATTTTATTACTTTTCTTAGAAATGGAGTTTTAAAGGACCTAAGAAATGCCATGTACAAGAAAACGGTAGACCTTCCTGTTTCTCATTATTCAGAAAAAAGAAAAGGAGATACCATTGCAAGAATTACCAGTGATGTTTTAGAAGTGCAAAATTCTTTCTTATCTATATTAGAATTAGTAGTTCGTGAACCTTTAACTATAATTTTTACCATATTCGCTATGGTACTCATCAGTTGGGAGCTCACCATTTTTGTATTTATTTTTATTCCTGTATCAGGTACAATTATTTCAAGAATTGGGAAATCACTTAAAAAGAAGTCAGATCGTGTTCAACGTGAGCAAGGTTTGTTTTTATCCATTTTAGAGGAAACCTTAGGCGGGTTAAAAATTATTAAAGGTTTTAATGCTGAAAAAACTTTCAATCGAAAATTTAAAGCTTCAACACAAGAATATTATAGTTTTTCAAATAAGCTTTTAAATAGACAGAATTTGGCTTCGCCTACAAGTGAGTTTTTAGGAATTGGCGTAATTGCTATACTTTTATGGTATGGCGGAAGAATGGTTCTGATAGATGGCAGTTTAGATGCTAGTATGTTTTTAGTTTATATGGGCTTATCTTATCAAATTTTAACGCCAGCCAAAGCCATTTCTAAAGCATCCTACAGCGTGAAAAAAGGAAATGCAGCTGCAGAGCGAATTCTAGAAATATTAGAAACTGAAAACAAAATTGATGATGCAAGTGATGCAATTGAAAAAAATGAATTTGAAACTGCTATTTCTATAAAAAATATTAATTTTAAATATGAAGATGATTATGTACTAAAGAATTTTTCGGTAGAAATACCAAAAGGAAAAACTGTAGCTTTAGTAGGTCAATCTGGAAGTGGTAAATCTACCATTGCTAACTTGCTTACTCGTTTTTATGAAGTGGATGAAGGAGAAATACAAATAGACCAAATTCCGATTAAAAAAATGAAGCTGAAAAGCCTTCGTGGCTTAATGGGACTCGTTACACAAGATTCAATTTTATTTAATGACACCATTAGAGAAAATCTAAAATTAGGAGATGAGAATGCTTCAGAAAATGATTTAATAGATGCTTTAAAGGTAGCTAATGCCTACGATTTTGTAATGAACCTTCCTAAAGGTTTAGATACGAATATTGGAGATAGCGGAAACAAATTAAGTGGTGGACAAAAACAACGAATCTCAATTGCTAGAGCTGTTTTAAAAAACCCACCAATAATGATTCTTGATGAAGCAACTTCTGCTTTAGACACTGAAAGTGAAAGACTTGTGCAAGAAGCTTTAGAAAACATGATGAAAAATAGAACATCTGTGGTTATTGCTCATCGATTATCTACCATTCAAAATGCGGATAAAATTATAGTTTTACATGAAGGCAAAATTGTAGAAGAAGGTAACCATCAATCCTTAATTCAACTTAATGGTACCTATAAAAAGCTTGTTGACATGCAAAATTTAAATTAAACTGATACTAACAAATTTATTTGAACTGCTTCAATAGGGTTTGAACAAAAAAGATTGAAGATATTAGTTCTAATTCAATGATAAGACTTTGTCACATAACTTATATTTAATTCACAAAGAATTCTATTCCAAGAGATTTTCTAAGTAGAGTTTGTATCAATTTATCAGTACAAATTCAATGATCTGTTTTTAATTATTTTAAAGATAGTTACGTTAGTTTAAATGTAATTTAAGAGACAAAATTATTACTTTACAAATTGTACAAATGGTAAAAATGATTTCAATACCAAGTAGCTTAATAAAATAATAAACTTTTGTTTTCAAGTAGATAGCAAACCTAAATCAAACCAATAAAAATAAATTAATCATCAAAAAGACAAAAGCCGTTTTGCTAACACAAAACGGCTTTTAATATATAACTAAAACTAGGTAGGTTAAGCTACTGTAGCTTCAGTATCTTCTTCTAACTCTTTTTTATTCTTATCGCTTAAGTCGATACCTTTTTTAGCTGCTGTATCATACATAACCGGAGTTGCAATAAATACAGATGAATATGTACCCACTATTACACCAACTATTAAGGCAAACATGAAACCTCTAATACTATCACCACCAAAAATAAATATGGCAATTAATACAATTAAAGTGGTAAGCGATGTATTTAAAGTTCTACTTAATGTACCACTTACACCGTTGTTTACAATTTTACTTAAGTGCCAAGTAGGGTGTTCGTTAAAGAATTCTCGAATTCTATCAAAAACAACAACGGTATCATTTAATGAGTAACCAATTACAGTAAGTATAGCTGCAATAAAAGCTTGATCTATTTCCATGCTGAATGGCATAAAGCTATAAGTTGCAGAGAAAATACCTAATACAATTAAAACATCGTGAGAAACAGCTGCTACCGCACCTAAACTGAATTGCCATCTTCTAAATCGTAATAAGATGTATAAGAAAACAGCTATTAAGGATCCAAATACTGCGTAAAATGATGCTCTTTTAATATCATCTGCAATGGTAGGCAAAACCTTCATAGAAGACATAATACCAAACTCTTCGTTATTGCCACCAACTTTAAAATCATCAAAGGCGAAACCTTGTGGTAAATAAGACTGGAATCCTGTAAATAAAATTTCCTGTATTTCTTGATCTACAGCGTTGCTGTCGTTATCTACTTTATAATTGGTAGTTACACGAACCTGATTATTAGCTCCATAAGTTTTAACTTCAGCACTTCCTAAAGCTTCAGCAACTTGGCTTTCTAACTCTACAGAATTTACAGCTTGGTCAAAACGTACGATATAAGTCCGACCTCCTACAAAATCAACTCCTTGATTAAGACCTTTTGTAGATAAAGATACAATACTAAGTATAACAAGCACGCCAGAAATAACGTAAGCTATTTTGCGTTTAGCCAAGAAATTAACATGAATATTAGCTAAGAAATTTTTAGTGGCCGCAGTTGCAAACTGAAGTGGTTTTCCATTTTTAGCATAGCCATCAATAAATAATCGAGTAATAAAAATGGCAGTAAATAGAGATGTTAAAATACCTATCAATAATGTTGTAGCAAAACCTTTAACAGGTCCTGTTCCAAAAACAAATAAAATTATACCTGTAAGACCAGTTGTAATGTTTGCATCTAATATAGATGATAAAGCATTACTAAATCCGTCTTTTATGGCTAAAGCCTGATCTTTACCTTTTTGCAATTCTTCTCTAATTCTTTCAAAAATCAGCACGTTTGCATCAACAGACATACCGATAGTTAATACAATACCGGCGATACCTGGTAAAGTTAAAACAGCACCAAGACCCGCTAGAACACCAAATATAAATAAAATGTTTACCGCAAGAGCAATGTCTGCATAAACACCAGCTTTACCATAATAAAATACCATCCATACCAAGACGAATAAAAGTGCAATTACAAATGAATTGATACCTGAGTCAATCGCTTCCTGACCTAATGAAGGCCCAACTGTTTCACTCTGAACGATATTTGCTTTTGCTGGTAATTTTCCTGCTCTTAAAACATTAGCTAAATCTTGTGCTTCTAAAACACTAAACTCTCCTGTAATTTCAGAATTACCACCTTTAATTGGATTACTCACACCTGGCGCTGAATAAACAATATCATCTAATACAATTGCAATTTGGCTTCTTTGTTCTGCGGCTTTGGTAGTCATTTGCTCCCAAGTACGAGAACCTTTTCTATCCATTTGCATAGTTACCGCAACACGGCCCATTTGGTCATAGCTCTGTTGAGCATCTATAATAACAGAACCACTTAAATCTGGCTCTCCTCTTCTATTGGTTTTTAAAGCGTATAATTCAATTACTTCACTATCGCTTGCTGGTTTACCCCAAACAAATTTTGCGTAACGTAAATCCTGTCCTAACTTAGATTGAACTTCTGGTCTAGCTAAGTAATTGTTTACCGTAGCAGTATCCTTAATAGCAAAATAAGCTATAACTGGACCTTGTGGGTTTCCTCCGCCTTGTATTAAACTAATTAGTGGATTTGATTTTGAAAAACCATCATCTTCATCCTCAACATCTTCATCTGCAGCTAGTAATTCTTCAATGTCTTGTTCTTCTGCATTTTCAACATCATTATTTTCATTAGCTTCAGCATCTTTAGAAGCTTCTTCTTCATCTGCAGTTTCAGGCTTCATAGATTGTGCTAAGACTTGGTCAGCTTCAACAATAAATTGATTAAATTCAGCTGCTTTATGCACTTCCCAAAACTCTAACTGTGCTGTGGTTTGCAATAAGTTTTGTACTCGATTAATTTCTTTTGCACCAGGTAATTCTACTAAAATTCTTCCAGACTCACCTAAACGCTGAATGTTTGGTTGTGTAACTCCAAATTTATCTATACGTTCACGTAATACTTCAAAAGCAGAAACAATACTTTCATCAATTTTTCTACGAATTACAGGACGAACTTGATCGTTTGTCATATCAAAGTTAACATCATCGCTCATAGACTTATTGGCGAAAATGTTTGGTGAAGCTAGTTTAGCACCTTCAATTTTTTCAAACTCTTCAAAAAAGATTTCTAAATAAGTTTGAGAAGAAGTTTTCTGTAATTCTGAAGCTTTATCTAAAGCCGTTCTAAAACGCTCGTCTTCTGAGCCTGAAGCCAATCCGATTAATAAATCTCTAACTGAAATTTCTAAAATTACGTTGATACCACCTTTAAGGTCTAAACCTTTGTTTAGTTCTTTATCTTTAGCATCTTCGTAAGTAATTCCTGCAAAATAAGGCTCTTTAGCTATAGAGTCTAAGTAGGTGTTGGCTGCGTTTTCGCGAAGCTTTGGGTAATTTTCTTGATCTTCGCTGATTTTTTCTACAGCATATTCTTCAGCTTCTTGTTCTATTGCATTGGTTATGAATGTAAATGATAATTGGTAAATACAAACCAAACTAAATACAATTGCAAAAACTTTAATTAATCCTTTATTATGCATTCGATTTTCTATTAATTAATAATGTTTTATTCTCTTAAAAATCGGACAAATATATGCTTTCAAAAAAGAAATGACAATAATTTGCTTAAAGATATTTTAACAGACTAAAAAATGAAAAAAGGCAGCTTAATGTCTGTGCATTAAACTGCCATAAATATGTAATGATGAGTTTAAATTACTCTAATAATCCGTTTGTTTTCTTAACAGCTTCAGCGCTTTCCTGAAGTTTATTTTTCTCAGCTTCTGTTAAGTCTAATTCTACTACTTTTTCGATTCCATCTTTTCCAAGAATAACTGGAACACCAATACATAGGTCAGATAATCCATATTCTCCTTCTAAGTATGTAGAACAAGGGAACATTTTCTTCTGGTCGCAAGCAATAGATTGTACTAATGAAGAAACTGCAGCTCCAGGCGCGTACCAAGCTGAAGTTCCTAGTAATTTGGTTAGGGTAGCTCCACCAACCTTAGTATCTTCTGCAACTTGTTGTAAACGTTCTTCTGAAATAAATTCAGTTACTCGAACACTGTTTCTAGTAGCTAAACTAGTTAATGGAACCATTCCTGTATCACTATGACCTCCAATTACCATTCCCTGTACATCGGAAGCTGGACAGTCTAAAGCTTCGCTCAATCTGTATTTAAATCTTGCGCTATCTAAAGCACCACCCATTCCAATAATTCTATTTTTTGGTAAACCTAACTCTTTGTGAGCTAAATAAGTCATTGTATCCATTGGATTACTAACTACAATCAAAATTACATTAGGAGAATGTTCTATAATTTTTCCTGCTACATCTTTTACAATGCCTGCATTAATTCCTATTAATTCTTCGCGAGTCATACCTGGTTTTCTCGGAATACCACTTGTAATAACTGCAATATCTGAATTAGCAGTAGATTTATAGTCGTTTGTACTTCCTGTAATTTTTGTATCGAAACCGTTTAAAGTTGCAGTTTGCATTAAATCCATAGCTTTACCCTCGGCGTAGCCTTCTTTAATATCTACTAATACAACTTCTGAAGCAAAATCTTTAATGGCAATATATTCAGCACAACTTGCGCCTACTGCTCCTGCTCCTACTACCGTTACTTTCATATCTATATGTTTAAGATTAATAATTAATTTTCAATATTTAAATTCCAAAACTGATTCCCGCTGAAATAGTATTAAATTCCTGAACGCTATAGTCTGCATGAATCCTGAAAAAAGCTAATGTTAGTTTAGCACCTAATGTTCCTCTAAAACCTTGCAAAGATGAAGATGTAACAAAAGGATTGCTTATGGTTCTATTGGAATTAACTCCATCATTTAATGTAAAGTCTCCTTTTAAACCAAAATCAGAATCAGCGTTAATGTAACTCAGTCCACCATAAAAATTGAATACTTTCCATTTTGTTGAAACTAAAGCACTCACCGACCATGATGAAAATTCTGTTTCTAAAAAACCATTATTTGAATCTACAATTGGAGTATCACCTAATTTGGCATCACCAGCAAATCTACTGTAGTTTGCAGCTATACCAATATGAAAAGGTAATAGTTTAGCTCCAGGCAACCAATCCGTAATTTCATTTTGAACACCAATTCCGTAAAACTGAACGGAACCATCGTCAGTATCAATTTCTGGCAAGTATCTAAATTTGAATTCTAGACCGCCTAAAAAACCAATACTTAATTGTGGAAATAACGTGGGCACTTGTTCTATCCCAGAATTAGCTAAACCCTGAGGCAAAGCGAAACTTACACTTTGCTGATTTCCATTTTCATCTTCAAAAACAGCAACTGCCTGAATACTCGGATCGTTTTCTCCTAAAACAGTAGCTACTCGCTGAATGGAAGGTCCACTTTCAAATTCTAAGAAATTATAATCTGCAGTATTTAACTCGAAACTGCTTTTACTTGAAGGAACAAAAGCTGCATTCCCAATAAAAGAAATTTCAAACTGTCCTAGTTTTTTAGATTTTGCGGAAGTAAACCATCCGCTTGTTAGCGAATAAGCTACAGCATCTAATCCGGGTGCTAAATAACTCTCTGCAAACCTTTTGGTATCTTCTGTACCCGCAGCCAAAACACGATTTATATCAATTTGAGACCAGCTTAACTGGGTTAGTAAGATGATTAGTATGGAAGATAAAACAATTCGCTTGTCCATCGTCTCTGTTTTTAATTAAGCGTCAATATTGGCGTAAACAGCATTCTTCTCAATAAACTCTCTTCTTGGTGGAACTTCATCCCCCATAAGCATTGAAAAAATACGATCTGCTTCGCCTAAATTATCAATAGTTACTCTCCTAAGAATTCGGTTACCAGGATTCATAGTGGTATCCCAAAGTTGCTCTGCGTTCATTTCTCCTAAACCTTTGTATCGCTGAACGCTAACATTGGTTTTGTATTCATTTTGAATTTCGTTACGTTCTTTTTCACTCCAAGCATAACGCTTTTTACTTCCTTTTTTAATTAAGTATAAAGGTGGAGTTGCAATGTAAACGTGACCAGCTTCAATAAGTTCCTTCATGTATCTAAAGAAGAAAGTAAGAATTAATGTTGCAATGTGACTTCCATCTACATCGGCATCACACATAATCACGATTTTATGGTATCTAAGTTTTGATAGATTCAATGCCTTAGAGTCTTCTTCAGTACCAATTGTTACGCCTAACGCAGTATATATATTTCTAATCTCTTCGTTTTCGAAAACTTTATGAGACATGGCTTTCTCCACATTCAAAATCTTACCTCTTAAAGGTAAAATGGCTTGAAAGTTTCGATCACGCCCTTGCTTGGCTGTTCCACCTGCCGAATCTCCCTCAACTAGAAAGACTTCACAATTTTCTGGATCTTGGTCTGCACAATCTGATAACTTTCCAGGTAAGCCACCACCGCTCATAACGGTTTTTCGCTGAACCATTTCGCGCGCTTTTTTAGCGGCATGTCTTGCTTGAGCTGCTAAAATCACCTTTTGAACAATGGTCTTAGCATCGTTAGGGTTTTCTTCTAAATATATTTCTAACATTTCTGAAACCGCTTGCGATACGGCCGAAGTTACTTCACGGTTTCCTAATTTTGTCTTGGTTTGACCCTCAAATTGTGGATGCTGAACTTTTACTGAAACAATGGCTGTTAGACCTTCTCTAAAATCATCACCAGCAATTTCAAATTTCAATTTATCTAACATCCCAGATGCATCAGCGTACTTCTTTAAAGTTGAAGTAAGCCCACGTCTAAAACCTGACAAATGTGTACCACCTTCATGCGTGTTAATATTATTTACATACGAATGTAAATTTTCTGCATAAGAGTTATTGTAAATCATGGCTACTTCAACAGGAATATCATTTTTCTCTCCTTCCATACCAATCACATCACCAATGATAGGTTCACGATTGGAATCCATGAAACGAATAAACTCTTTTAAACCTTCTTCTGAATGAAATTTATCTGACAAGAAGTTTCCTTCTTCATCAGTTTGTCTTTGGTCTTCAATTGTAATGGTAATGCCTTTATTTAAATAGGCAAGTTCACGCATTCTTGAAGCTAAGGTTTCATAATTAAAGTGAATAGTTTCCTGAAAAATTTCAGTATCTGGCATAAATTCTACCACAGTTCCTTTCAATTCAGTTTCACCAACAGATTTTACAGGATAAAGTGTTTTTCCACGTTCGTATTCTTGTTCCCAAATTTGATTATTCTTATAAACCTTTGCTTTTAAATGAGAAGACAAAGCATTTACAACAGAAACACCAACACCGTGGAGTCCACCAGAAACTTTATAAGAATCTTTATCAAACTTACCACCAGCACCAATTTTAGTCATTACAACTTCTAGTGCGGAAACGCCTTCCTTTTTGTGAATATCAATAGGAATTCCACGACCGTTATCTTCAACGCGAATACTACCTTTTTCTGTAATGGTTACTCTAATAGTATCACAATAGCCGCCCATAGCTTCATCTATGGAGTTATCTACTACTTCGTAAACCAAGTGATGCAAGCCTCGTACGCCTACATCTCCAATATACATAGATGGACGCATTCTTACATGCTCCATACCTTCTAAAGCTTGAATACTATCTGCTGAATAGTCTTTTGGAATTTTATTCTCTTCACTCATATAAATCGAAGTTTTTTAACAACTCACAAATATAACTAAAGCTTTTAGTTATGCATCAATTATCAAGGACAAAATACAAGCTCAGAACATATAATTTATTAACAATTGATGAACATTTATTCAATTAAAATTGGCAACTAACTATACTAAAATTACTAATATGCAGTTCCAAACAAAAAAGTACATTTTATGCATAAATTATCTTGGTTTATTGTGACTATCTTTATTTCACTTAATTTTAGTTTATCAGCCCATGCTCAAAGTTTTTCTGATTTAGATAAAAGTCCAATGGATGCTGTAATGGCTAGGAATGATGATAATTCTCCCTTGCTAAGAATAATTTATAGCAGACCTTATAAAAGAGAACGTGAAATTTTTGGAGGACTTGTACCCTACGGAGAAGTTTGGCGAACCGGTGCAAATGAAACTACCGAAATAAGATTTTATGAACACTGCTTAGTTGAAGGTAAACCCATTAAAAAAGGAACTTATGCTTTGTTTAGCATCCCAGATGAAGATGAATGGACTATTATTATCAATAAAAATCATCAGGATTGGGGCGCTTACAATTATCAAGAAGATGCCAACGTTTTGACTTTTAAACTCAATGCGCAAGAAACCGCTACTACGGTTGAGCAATTTTCAATTAGCACCAGACCTGCTGAAAACGGAGCCTACCTTTTTATGGGATGGGATGATACATTCTTACGTTTTACAGTAGAACCTAAACCATCACTTTTTCCAGAAGATGAAATTGAAAAAGAAACAGATGAAACTACTGAAATTGGTAAAAAACCTAAAAAGAGAAAACGATTTTTAGGTATTTTTTAGTTTAACTGAAAAATGAAGAATTTCAACTAAACTAATCCTACGTTTACTTCATAGTTTCTAATATAGCTGAAACATCTTCTTCTGTGGTATCTGGATTAATAAAACAGAAACGTGCTATGGTTTCGGCTTCTCCGTTGGTTGTCCATTTTGTGGGTGTGACTAATGCAAATCCAGATTTATGATTTTGATAAGTCCATTCTACATAATCTTTTGGTTCCCAACCTATTCTTCTGTATAAAACACAAGATAAACCTGGCTCCCTAACTAATTCTACATGATCAAGTTGCTCTATTTGTTGAGCTGCATTCTGTGCTAATTCTAAACCACGTTCAATGGCTTTGGTATACGTATCTGTTCCATGCATAGCAAGAGAAAACCAGAGTGGCATACCACGCAATCTTCTTGTAAGTTGAATTTGATAGTCTGCTGGATTGAAACCTTGAGCACCTTCATCTTTAAAAATATCTAAATAAGCTCCTTTTTGTGAATGTGCGTTAGCTGCTAATTTCATATCTCGATATAAAACTGCTCCACAATCGTATGGAGAAAACATCCATTTATGCGGATCTATAGTAATACTGTCTGCCTTTTCTATACCTTCAAATAAATGTCTTACTGATGGAGCGGCAAGTGCACCGCCACCATAAGCTGCATCTACATGAAACCATACTTCTTCATGTTTACAAACTTGGGCAACTCCTTTTAAATCGTCTATAATTCCAGCATTGGTAGTTCCACCTGTAGCTACTACTGCAAATAATCTTTTACGGTCAATTTCACTTAAATTCGCGATGGCTTCTTTTAAAGCACTTCCGGTTAGTTTGTCTTCTTGGTCATCATCAACTAAAATTAAATCTGCATCAATTACTTTGGCCATAGATTTGACAGAAGAATGCGCTCCGTGCGATGTGATCAACAAACCTTTAAATGCATTATTTTCTTCTTTTTTGGTTCGCCATGCTTCACGAGCAGCAACAATAGCGCTCAAATTGGCAGCTGTACCGCCAGAAGTAAAAACGCCAAAAGCATCTTTTGGTAATCCAGTTAAAGAAACTAACCATTCCATCGCTCTATTTTCACAAAATATACCACCTGCACCTGTCATCCAATAAGCACCATGAATACTAGATGCAGAAGTAACTAAATCGAATAAAACAGAAGCTCTTGTAGGTGCTGCAGGTACAAAAGCTAAATGCCTAGGATGATCTACTGGAACAGCTGCTTTCGAAAGAATATCTTTAAAAAGCTGAAAAGCTTTATCTCCGCCAATACCTTTTGGAGTAATGGTTTCACCAACTAACTCCAGTAATTCTTTTTCTTGCTTTGGCGATGCTAAATCTGGAGATGTATTCGATATTCTATTGATAGCATATTTCATGACATCTAGCGTCATTTCTACTGTATCTATATCAATGGCGTGCATACTTTTCATGGCGTAAAAATTTGCTGCAAAAGTAATTAATCTTTACACCACGGCTAAACCTTAGCTTAGTCTATTTCAATTAAATTGAATTGAAGCTTTAAAGGATCGAACTCCGCTAATAATTTTGGAATTAAGTCTTTTCCTAATTTTAGATAAATCTCACTAAAATTGATATGGCGCTCTTGTAAATTATGTTCTGGGAATAAGGAAAGTTGCAAAGCTTCCACGCGAGCTAAATAATCTTTTAACTTACGTTTTTGTGCTTTTAGTAAGCGTTTTTCTAAATGATTTAGTCCTTTTATTTGTTTGTGTTCTTGGGCAGCAACCGCACCTTTAAAACTTGGATCGGTTTGGCTTGCCAAATCGTAAAGTGCTTTAAATTGATTTTCTAAATGTTTTTTTTGTACAGAAAAATCAATTTTTATATCGCTAATTTGCTGAGTTGTTTTTGTTGATAATTCACTGTTGCTCAGAAAAAAATCAGCTAATTCTAGATTTAGATTTTTAATTTTCTTGAGTTGCTTTTTTTCATAAATCAATGCTGAATTCCTAAGCAGTAAAATAGGAAATGGAATATTTTCTGCTTCAAAATAGGGCTTCAACTGTAACCAATACGCAAGTTCTCCGCCACCACCTACGTAGCATAGATTGGGCAGAATAGCTTCTTGATAAAGTGGCCTTGTCATTACATTTGGAGAAAAACGTTCAGGAAATTGCTCTAGTTCTTCAAGTAATTCCTTTTTGGAAAACTGAATGGAAGTATCGTTTACAAAGTAGTTCTCATCTTTCGAGACAATGCGTTCGCGTAAACCATCTTTTAGATAGAATAAATTAATTTCTCTGGGATTAACTTGAACTTTGTAAGCTTGTTGCTGAAGTTGCTCTATAGTTTGTGAAGTATGTTGATGAACACGCTGTTCTAATAACTCATTTTGAAAATGCGGAATAAACAGTCTTTTTAAATCTTTTTCATCTGCATCTAAAATAACTAATCCATAGTCTTGAAAAAGCATATTTACCATGTAAAATGTAGCTTCAGCGTAAGTAGAATGATACAAATAAGCTTTTTGAAATAATTTTCTCAAATAATTGGCATGCTCACCAATACCCAAATCTTTATCTAAAAGTTTGAAAACATCTTCTAAATTATCAGTTGGATGCGCTCCTACTTTTCCATTTTTAGTTCTTTCGGAAGCATATTTTTTCTGGTTGAGATTAAAAAACTTTATTTCATCAAAATCATGGTCTTCTGAAGCCATCCAATAAACCGGTACAAATTTTTTATCGGGATACTGAAGTTGAAGTTGATTACAAAGTTTTATCGTTGAGACAATTTTATATATAAAATAAATTGGCCCTGTAAATAAATTTAATTGATGCCCCGTAGTAACCGTAAATGTATCTATATCTACTAAAGACTTTATATTATCTATAGTGGCTTGAGATGTGGCTATACTCGTATATTGTTTTAGCAAAACATCTGTTAGAACTGCTCTTTTTTTTGAAGTTAAGTGTGCGTGTTTTTCTTGCATTTGTTCTTTAAAAGAAGAAATGTCTGGAAAACGATTGTAAAATGGCTCAACTTTTTCATTTTTTGATATGTAATCTTCTATTAAGCTAGAAAAGCGCTGTGTTTGTTGAAATGAAATACAATCAGCCATTAAAAATTTTTACACAAAGATACTTGGGTAAGCTTCAAGTGTTTTTAAATTTTAGTTAAAAAGAAGAAACCTGAAATTGTATTAGAAATCATAACTTCCAAATAACTTTTACTCCATTTTAAATTCTTGGCTGAAGTTAAGATGACTTCCGTAAAGTATGTTTTTCGATAATTTGTTGCGCATTTATTCTTGACCTTTGCGATTGGATGATACTCCAAATTTCGTCTGAAGCTTTTTTTCTGGATTGATCTAAATCTACTATAGGTAATGGATAATGTTCACCTAAGAAAAATCCATACATACTTTGCTCCATAGGAGTAAGTTTCCAAGGTTCGTGAACAAACTCTTTTGGTATAGACCTGAGTTCTGGTACATATTGCAAGATAAATTCACCTTCTGGGTCGTGTTTATAAGAATTTTTAATAGGATTATAAATTCTTAAGGTATGCGCTCCTGTAGTTCCTGCTTGCATTTGTAATTGCGGATAATGAATTCCAGGCTCAAAATCTAAAAACAAACTTGCCAAATGAGATGATGCATATTGCCATTTTTGCCATAAAATGTGAGTAAAAAATGATACTAACAAAGCACGCATTCTAAAATTTACAAAACCTGTTTCAATTAAACATCGCATACTTGCATCAACCAAAGGAAAACCTGTTTTTCCTTCTTCCCATGCTTTTATATGTTTTTCGCTTTTGGGTTTATGGAGCACATTAAAAGCCGCATTAAAATTCTGAAACTCGATTCGATCTTCCATTTCAAATTTTTGAATAAAATGAGCCTGCCATCTTAATCTTGATTTAAATTGGCTCAAGGACTTTTTGCTATTGGTTTGCTTTTCTTCCGCCGCTTGAACTACTTCTCGCATAGATAGATTTCCCCAAGTGATGTAAGGCGATAATCTACTACATGAAGTTCTTGCTGCTAATGGTTTAGAGATGTTTTTTTGATAATTCTTATGTCGTTCATTTAAAAAGGTAGATAAATACTGCAAGGCAAATTTTCTTCCACCCTGTTGCATTTTTGGATATTTGAAGCATTTTAAATCTACTTTCTTGAATTGATTTTGCATCTCACCTAGCCTTTCTTTGGAAATTAAATGACCCGCTTGATGGTTAAAATGAAGCTGCTTTTTATTCATATGCCATTCCCAGCGTTTTACCCAATCATTTCTATTCTTCAAACCGCGAAAAACTCCATTATGAACAAATTCTTTCCATTGAATTCCAGCGGATTTAAAGTATTGTTTTAACGCTAAATCTCTTTGGTAAGTAATTGCAATTCCTGTTTCTTGATGAGAAAAAACTTGATTAATTAGATATAAATCGTGTAGCTTTTTAAACACTTTTATGGCAGAGCCTTCAATAACAAGAATATCTGAATTGATTTTATGCAATTGACTTTGTAAGTCGACTAAAGACTGTTTTATAAAATTGAAATGCCGATTACTATAATGTGAATCATTAAGTAGAATAGGTTCAAAAATATACAAGAGTAAACAAGGTTGGCTTTGATTCATTGCAGTAAACAAAGCTTCATGGTCATGTAGCCGTAAATCTTTTTTGAACCAAACTACATTCATATTCAATAATTCAATATATAAAGAAAATTAATGTTATTTCTTAACAGCCGCTTTGTAAGTTTCTAAGCAGCGTTCACGAGCCATTTTATGCTCAACCATAGGCTCTGGATAATTTTCTGTTCCAAATTCAGGAACCCATTTGTTGATGTATTTTTTATTTTTATCGAACTTATCGGTCTGTGAATACGGATTAAAAACCCTAAAATAGGGAGCGGCATCTACGCCAGTTCCTGCCACCCATTGCCAACCACCAATGTTAGAAGACATTTCGTAGTCTAAAAGTTTTTCGGCGAAATAAGCTTCACCCCAACGCCAATCGATTAATAAATGTTTACATAAAAAACTACCAACTATCATTCTAATTCGGTTATGCATCCAACCTGTTTTATTTAATTGACGCATACCTGCATCGACAATAGGATATCCAGTTGTTCCCGATTTCCACTTTTCAAATTCATCTTTATCATTTCGCCATTTAATATCGTCGTAAATAGGCTTAAACGATCTGCTTTGCGTTTCAGGATAATTATGCAAAATTGCTTTGTAGAATTCTCTCCAAATTAGTTCATTTAGAAAAGTTTCATTTTTTACAGATAAAGCCTTTTTTACAATATTTCGATAACCTACAGTTCCAAAACGTAAATGTGGACTTAATCTAGATGTTCCATTTACAGAAGGAATATTTCTAGTTTCTTCATAATTTTCTAAAAACTCTTCTTCTAAATGATATTCTGGTACTTTAATATTTGATGCTTCAAAACCCATGTCAATTAAACTTAAGTTTGGTAAGCGAGAATTTTTATAAGTGTTATCTAAGTAAGCTTCAGAATTGTATTCATCTAGCTTAATGTTTTCAAATTCTTTTTTCCATTGCTTCATATATGGCGTAAAAACCAAATACATTCCGCCGCCATTTTTTTCAACTTCATTTTTTTCAAAAATTACTTGATCTTTAAAATCATGAAATTCGATTGCATTTTCAACCAATAGAGCTTTGATTTTTGCATCACGCTTGTAGGCATAAGGTTCATAATCTCTATTGGTAAAAACAGCTTTAACATTATAATCTTTAATAATTTCAGTAAAAACTTCTTCAGGATAACCGTAATAAGTTGCTATTGAACTTCCATATTTTTCTTGAAGCTTAACTCTCATTTTTTGAATTTCATCGTAAATAAAATTTACACGAGCATCGTCTTTTGGCAACTCATCTAAAATATGCTTATCGAAGATAAATACTGGCAATGTTTTTTCTTGTTGTTTTAAAGCATTAAAAAGACCTACGTTATCATTTAAACGCAGGTCTCTTCTAAACCAAAAAATATTTACTTGTTCACTCATTACACTTAATTAAGATACATTTAAAGAAGACATTCCGCCATCTACCCCAAGTACCTGCCCTGTAATCCATGAACTTTCTTCACTTAATAAAAATGCACTAATATTGGCGATATCTTTAGCTTCACCAACACGTTTTAACGGATGACGCTCATCCATTTTTTCTTTCTTTTTCTCGTTTCCTAACAATTTATCTGCTAATGGAGTATTGGTTAAAGAAGGCGCAATTACATTTACTCTAAAACTTGGTGCATATTCTGCAGCTAGAGATCTTGCAAATCCTTCAATTGCTCCTTTTGCAGCGGCAACACTAGTATGGAATGGCATTCCAGTTTGAACAGCAACTGTACTGTAGTAAATAATACTAGCTTGTTCTGAATTTTTCAATTTTTTTAAAACGCCATGCGTACTTTTTACCAATCCCATAAAATTTAGCTGAAAATCTTCTTCAAAAACTGAAGGTTTCATCATTTTAAAAGGTTTCAAATTAATGGTACCAGGAAAATAAACCAAACCATCTAAAGTATCTGGTAAATCTAATTCGGAAATATCATCTTTAGTTACATCAAATTCTAGATGTGTTACATTTAATTCGTCTAAATTTCCTTTACTTCTAGAAGCAACAATAACATTATGTTGATCGTGAAGTAATTTTGCAGTTTCAAAACCAATTCCTTGGCTTCCGCCAATAAACAATATATTCTTTTTCATAACAATTTATTTATTTAAGTGTACCGAATAAATCGGTCATTTTCTGTTCTCTTGCTTTAAAAATTTCATTCAATTTTGGTTGTACTAGAAATGGTTTTACCAATCTCCCTAGCCAACCTAAAGGCAAAGCATAATGAACTATGTCTTCAATTTCTACACCGCCATCAATTTCTTTAATAAAATGTTTGTGGTGCCATAATTTATAAGGACCCGATAATTGTATATCTACAAATAGATTTGGCTTTTCAACATGGGTAATTTCAGTTACCCAGCGGGTTTTAAAAAAAGGCAGTGGTGTTACATTGTATTGTATGATTTGCCCGGTATACATTTTGTTATCTGCGCCAGATATAATTTCAAAGCCCATTTCATCTGGCATTATTTTTTGCAAATTTTTAGGGCTGGAAAGAAAGTCCCAAGCATCTAGTTTACTTATAGGGAGCTTTTGTTTGGTATGTATTTCATATATTTTCACAATTCAAATTTACAATTGATTTTGTTTAATATAAAAATATCGAAGTTAAACAAAAGTTATAATAAAAAACGGATTACTTTAGCTTAAAGTAATCCGTTTTATTCAGGAAAAGTGTTAATCTTAATTATCAATCACATCACCATCAAATGCTGGTGGACCAATAAATCTTGGACCTTCTCTTTTCGGTTGTTTTTTTCTATCCTTAGCTTCAAAAACACGATAAGGAGCTACTTTTTGTACCTTACTTCTCTTTTTACAATCTAAATTATTGTAGGTTTCTTTATATTTTTCCTGAGCTTCAGTATTCCACAAATAATAATAAACTTCTCTTATGTAGGTTAAGTAAACTTTATATTGGTCTGGATGGCTGTAATGATTAATTTGAATACTTGCATTTTTTGGACTACTAGCTCTTTCTTTACTCTTATCTGGATTGGTTATAAAAGTGTAAATGAATTCTTTGAATTTTACATCATTTAAAAATGACAAATCCTTTTCGTTAACCATAATTTTACCTTCCTGATTTATTACTATATCTAACAAATCACTTTCATTTGCCTTATCAATATCAGTCGCGGTAATCTCTTCTTCTATTAGACATGTATTATCTATCCATTTCTGAGCATGAGCTGAAATGACAAACAATAAAAGAAATACATAAACAATCTGTTTCATAATTCAAATTTTATACAAATATAAACAATGCATTCTTATGAATAGTTATTCATTTTTAAAAGCAAATTTTCAAAATAGGAAAAGCTTTTTTTCATCCTACTACCAAACCAACTAAAGCATTCCCCATCTACAACTTCTAGCTTTAGTCTTTTA
>CBFIGU010000015.1:0-36948 GCA_965662165.1 Psychroflexus sp. | reverse complement strand
AAGCTGGCGTAATTGAACCAACATTTAAGAAGTTCTTAGAAATTTCTGTAGGATTTTCTGGAGTTTGGTCGTTAGGATACACTCGATTCTCATCTAAATCTAAACCTTCATTTCCAGCGGCATTTACAATTAAAACATCGTTTTCTTCTGCGTATTTAATCATTTCCATCACTTTTTCTGGATGTGTTGAGAAGTATTTTCCAAAACTGGTATTGATTACTTTAGCTCCGTTATCTACTGCATATTTAAAAGCTAATGCAATATCTTTATCGTACTCATCTCCATCTGGCACAGCTCTCACTGACATGATTTTTACATTTTGAGCTACCCCTTTTGCTCCTTTATCATTGGTACGGTCTGCTGCAACAATACCTGCTACGTGAGTACCGTGTTTTGCATCTTCCTTTTTAGGATCTGGACCAGAAACTTGATTATTTCCATAAACAGTAACGCTAAAGTCATCTTCATCGTCACCTAATTTATTGGCTCTTGCATACAAATCCATTTTAAAATGCGAATCTAGTCTGCCTTTAAAATAATCCATGGCATTATCTAATTGTCCATAAATATCTTCTAAGTTTTCACCTGCATTGGTCATGATGTTTAACATGAAGTTTTTATCGTTCATTAAGTTGGTCGAGTCAGATTCGAATGAACGAACATTCTCCATAGTAAGTTTATCTACACCAATAGCTGCTTTAAGATTCTTCTCGCCACGTTGCAGATTTGTGAGCAACATCAAATAGCGATTATAATTGGTTTGTGATTGTTTCTTCTGCGTATCGTACTCTTCTTGAGCTTTTTCGTAAAGTGCTATTTCTTCTTCTGAAGCGGCAGACTTGTCGTCTCCGTATCGATCTTCAAAATCTCTAACTATTCTGGTGTACTCTAAATTTTCTTCAACAATATCACCTAAGAAATTCCAGCCATGAATATCATCTGTATAACCGTTTTCATCATCGTCAATTCCGTTTCCGTCAATTTCATTTGGATTTACCCACATCACTGAAGCTAAATCTTCATGTTCGTTGTCTATACCGCTATCTACAATACCAACAATTACAGTTTCACCTTCTTGGTCTCTAATTAACTCTTCATAAGCACGGTTTACACTCATACCCGGAATGGTATCGGTTAATAAATCTGCGTGACTCCAAGATTTAAGTTCATCTTCTGTAAGTTCCTTGTTTTTTTCAGGCAAATCACCTAGTCTTAATGGTTCGGCTTCAAACTGAAGTCCTTTAGGACCACAACTTACTAATACGGTTGAAGCTAAAATTGCTCCAAAGATTTTGCTATTTGTTTTTTTCATCTTAATTAAATAATTCGTTAAATGTAAAGGTTTGATTTAGTCGGACTCCTTTTTCGGTTTCCTTTAGGTTTATAATTTCATTGTGTGCATCATGCTCTAAAAATAAAAAGTAATTTTGTTTTGCAGCTTCATTTAAAAATTCTTTTTTCTCTTTTAAAGTAAGTAATGGTCGTGTATCGTATCCCATCACAAATGGCAATGGTATATGCCCGGCAGTAGGCAGTAAATCTGCAGCAAAAACTAACTTTTTATCTTGATAAGTAATTATAGGAATCATTTGCTTATCCGTATGTCCATCTGCAAAAAAGACTTCAAAATTTAATTCATCGTAAAAATGACGTTGTTCAGTTCGATCTAAAAAGTGAAGTTGACCTGACTCTTGCATAGGAATTAAATTTTCCTTTAAAAATGAAGCTTTTTCACGGTCGTTAGGATGAATTGCCCAATCCCAATGCTCTTTATTGGTCCAAAACTTTGCATTTTTAAATGCAGGTTCATATCCCGTTTTATCTTTATTCCATTGTATACTACCGCCACAGTGGTCAAAATGTAGATGCGTCATAAATACATCAGTAATGTCATCTCGATGAAATCCATGTTTAGCAAGTGATTTATCTAAGTTATGGTCTCCCCATTGATAGTAATAACTAAAGAATTTTTCACTTTGTTTGTTGCCTAAACCTGTATCTATTAAAATTAGTTGTTTACCGTTTTCAATCAATAAACTTGTTGCGGCAATATCAATCATATTATTCGCATCAGCTGGATTGGTTCGCTGCCACAGAGATTTTGGCACAACTCCAAACATAGCACCGCCATCTAATTTAAAATGACCGGTCTCTATACTATATAATTTCATTTAGTTTTGTTTAATTGCAAAATAATAAACTTACGTGAAGAGAAACTTCCTATTCCTTGTAATTGTAGTATTTTTAACAACTCAAATAATTATATATGTTAGAGCTTTCTGGAATAATAATTTTAGGTATCGCAGCACAATGGTTTGCTTGGAAACTTAAGATTCCTGCTATTTTACCTTTAATCTTAATTGGTTTAGCAGTTGGGCCGCTAGCTACTTTATATACAGAAGATGGCACAAAATTAATAGAACCCATTTGGAATGGTGAGCGTGGTTTATTTCCTGGAGAAAGCTTATTTTACTTTGTTTCGCTAGCAATTAGTGTAATTCTTTTTGAAGGTGGCTTGACTTTAAGAAGAAGCGAATTACTAAATGTTGGCCCTGTAATTGTAAAATTAATTACTGTTGCTGTAATGATCACCTTTGTTGGCGCCGGCATGGCTGCACATTGGATTTTAGGCTTAAGCTGGCAAATCTCACTTTTATTTTCAGGACTTATTATTGTTACAGGTCCAACAGTTATCGCTCCAATTTTAAGAAACATTCCTCTCAAGAAAGACATCTCGGCAATTTTAAAGTGGGAAGGAATTTTAATAGACCCTATTGGCGCTTTAGTTGCTGTATTGGTTTACGAATTTATTTCTGCTGGTGGCGGGGAAGCCTTTACCAAAACTGCTCTTATTGAATTCGGAAAAATAGTTCTTTTTGGGAGTACATTTGGTTTCACGTTTGCACACGGTTTGACTCTATTGATTAAGAAAAAAGTTATTCCTAATTATTTAATGAATGTTTTTACGCTAGCTACGGTTTTAGGAGTTTTTGTTCTGGCTGATAATTTTGCACACGAAAGTGGTCTACTAGCAGTAGTCGTTATGGGGATTATTATGGGTAATACCAACTTACCAAACTTTAAAGAGCTTTTATATTTTAAAGAATCTTTGAGTGTTTTACTTATCTCAATTCTATTTATCCTACTAGCTGCAAACATCAATATGGATGAACTGATGCTTGTTTTTAACTGGGAAACTTTAATTTTATTTGCAACCGTTGTATTTGTAGTTAGGCCTTTGGGTGTGTTTTTAAGCAGTATAAATTCTAGCCTGAGTTTTAGAGAAAAGTTATTTGTAAGTTGGGTAGGTCCTCGTGGTATTGTTGCAGCTGGTATCGCTTCTTTATTTGGAATAAAATTAGCAAGTCAAGGAGTGGAAAATGCAGAACTCATTACTCCTTTAGTTTTTGTTATTGTGCTCGGTACTGTACTGCTAAACGCCACAACTGCAAGATCTTTTGCCAAATTGGTAGGAGTCTTTCAAACCGATTCTAATGGAATTTTAATTATTGGTTCATCTTCATTCTCAAGGGTTATTGCAAAATATTTAATTGAAAATGACCGCCATGTAATAATAGTAGACAATAATCAAAGTAACACAGAAGCAGCCAAAAAAATGGGAATCGAAGCCATAAATGCAAATGTATATTCAGATAATTTGGTAGATAATGTAGAACTATCTGATATTGGTTATATGATGGCACTAACGGGAAATACAGCCGTTAATAATAAAGCTATTGAAAACTTCTCATCTCATTTTGGTGGTAAAGGAGTTTACAGAGTAATTTCTTCAGAAGAAATGGAAGATCCCGAAAACAATCCTGATGTTGGTCTATTTTCTTATACAGATGACTACATTAAATTGGTTAATTTAACAAGAAAGTATCCTGAAATTCACGAAATCCCATTGTCATCTAAAGCACATTTTGATAAGCTAATTGAAACTACAAACCATGAACCGGAAGCCATTCCATTGTTTGTAAAAGGTGAAGACAACTCTCTGAATTTAATACCTTCAAACTCTAGTAAATTAGAAATTGAAGAAGGATATCGACTTGTTTATTTAGGTAAGGAAATATCAAATGAATTTTCAGAACAAATTACTAAAGAAACATCTGTAAAGAAAGAAACTGATGCAGATTAACCTAATGGAATATGCTTTCTGAGAATGAGTTACTATATCGAATTGCGCTTCAAAAATTACCTAATTTAGGGGATGCCAGCGCCAAAAAATTAATTGATAGAGTTGGTTCTGCTGAAGCTATTTTCAAAGAAAAGAAAGCTACTCTTTTAAAAATAGATGGTATTGGTTTACACAAACTAAAATATCTGCAAGATGCATCCTATTTAGATGAAGCTGAAAAAGAAATTCATTTTATTCAATCCAATCAAATTGAAGTTTTATCTTTTGATGATAAAAATTATCCTACCTTATTAAAACATTGTTTAGACGGTCCTATTTTACTATTTACTCGGGGTAATATCGACTTAAAAAACAAGAAGATAATTAGTATTGTTGGAACCCGTAAGATTACATCCTATGGCATGTCATTTTGCGAACAACTTATTTCTGATCTAGCGGTTCTAAACCCGGTTATTATTTCTGGTTTTGCCTATGGAGCTGATATTACTGCCCAAAAAGCTGCAATGAAAAACAAATTGCAAAATATTGGTTGCTTAGCACATGGCTTGGACCAAATATATCCAAAATCACACAAAAAATATGTAAACGAAGTTGAGCAAAATGGTGGTTTTATAACTGATTTTTGCAGTGGCGATGCATTCGACAGAAACAACTTTTTAAAAAGAAATAGAATTATTGCAGGCATCAGCGAAGCGACCATTGTAATTGAAAGTGCAGAAAAAGGTGGGTCTTTAGTGACTGCAGATATTGCTAATTCTTACAACAGAGAAGTTTTTGCAGTTCCGGGACGTAGCACAGATAAGTTAAGTTTAGGTTGCAATAATTTAATAAAGAAACATCAAGCAAAATTAATTACTAGTGCAGCAGATTTAATTTATCATTTAAATTGGGATATTGAATCTAAGCCTGCACAACAAACGCAATTATTTATCGACTTGGATGAAGATGAGCAAAAAATTGCAGATAAATTACGAGAAGTAGGTAAATGTGAGTTAGACGATTTATCTTTGCATACAAATATTCCTACCTACAAACTAGCAAGTTTGTTATTGAATTTAGAATTAAAAGGAATGATAAAACCCTTACCAGGAAAACAATTTGAATTAATAAATTAAATAAAAATGAAAAAAATCGCTCTTAGTTTAAGCCTAGTTTTATTGATCTCGCTTTCTTTTACATCATGTAAAAATGAAAAAGCAAAAGCAGAAGCCAATCAGGTTAAAGAAATGCAAACTGAATTTGATAGCATTATGAAAGAAACCATTGCTATTCATGATGAAGTGATGCCTAAAATGATTAAAATAAATGAGCATCTTACCAACTTTGATTTAATTAGTAAGAGAGTAGATAAAGAAGAGTTTACTGAAGTAACCACTAATCTAGAAAATGGTTCGAAAGCAATGATGAGTTGGATGAAAAAATTTAGCGGTAGTTTTGAACGTAACGAAGTGAATTCTAAGATTACGATTCAAGATCAAGATTCATTAAAAATGAAATTAAAAACTTTAAAAGAATTTAAAAAATCTGCTGAAGATATGAAGGAACAAATCAACACTAGTATTGATTATGCAGAAGAAATTTTTAGTAAATATGTTGATAAGGGTGATGCTAATAAACTAAAAGCTACTCCTTAATATAGTGATAATGTATAACAAAAAAGCCTAGAAAAAACTAGGCTTTTTTTTATGTAGTTAACTTATAAATGCAAACTAAATCTCAAAGGCAAGACCAACTCCTAAAACCTGTCTTACTTGAAAACCTTTTACTGCATTATCATCGTAGATGGCTTGAAAGGTAAAGTTTGTGGAAATATATTCATTTACCTTCATTACTAAATTAAGCGTATAATCTAAATCAACATTTTGGGCATCTTCCATGTAGTTAGAAAATAAATTCAAAATGTTTTCCATTTTTACGTTTTTCATTAATTCAAATTTAGCATAAGCATTAAGCGATGCACCAAATTCAGTTCTAATGGTTTCACCTTCATCTAGACCAAAGAAATCACCATCTACATATCCTGGAGTGGTTGTAAATTGAGAACTTGCAAAAATTAATCTTCCAGTAGCTGGAGAGATGTTCACTCTTAAGTCATCATTTTCTTTCCACAAGGCACCTAATCCAAACTGAAGAAAAGCAGGTGACATAAATTCTGTTTGAAGCGATCTCTCCTCGTTACCTTGTTCATCTTGACCAAAAACATAACCATTTGCAAATTGTGTTCTAAAATTCATCATTGCAGAGTAACTCCACTTAGACTCTCCCATTTGGTAACCCGCAACAGAGTTAAGTTCTAATCGGTCGTTTGTCTTTCTAGTAAATTCCTGGTCTTTTGTTTTTGTGATTCCATAATCTCCCAAAAACTTTGTATCCCAAGATATTTTTTCATTCTTGTAGTTAATATCATAACTCACCAAGATGTTTCCTGAGTAATTAGAAGTACCTCCACCAAGCCATTCATCATTAAAGCTAGCTTGATTTATTAAAAATGAAAAGTTTCCTCCCATTTTCCATTTTTTCTCTTCTGTTTTTTCAGCATCATCTCCTGAATTGCTGTCTTGAGCCTGGACAAACATGAAGCTCAATAAAAAAATTAATACGTAGTATTTCTGCATATCTTAAATTATTTAAGGTGCAAATATACTTGTAATTAAGAATTTAAAAAGTACTAAAGAGAATTAGATTTTTTTCTTTTGAATAAAGGGACCGACGAGCAAGCTTCTCCATACATGATAGATTTTGCAATAGGCTGAAGCTTTTCTAATAACAATAAATAAGCTGTTTCTGGTACTGGTTTATTGGAGCAACCTTTTATAATTACTGGTAAATTTTGATAGTTTTTCAAGTCTAATTTACCTATTTGCTCGGTATACAAAACTAATTCTAAATCGGTTAAACTACCTCGCACCACTTTACTAGCAAATTCATTCAAATAAACGCTTATTAATATAAATGCCCAAGAAGGAATTATAGCATCGGTGCTACAATGAAGAGCAATATATTTATTTGAATACTGTTCCCAATTATGAGATTGTAATGCAGATCTAAAATCTTTTTCACGTAATAGCAAACCTTCATATAACCATTGCGAAATATCTAGCTCAACTCTTTCGCCTTCTAGATAAAGGTCTTCTAAATCTATTGTTTTTAACTTACTTTGCGCAACGCGATTTACAATTTCTGCCATCAGCTTAAAGCATTCCTAGTTCTAATTTGGCTTCTTCACTCATGTTGTCCTTAGACCAAGCAGGTTCAAAAGTCATTTCAACTTCACAATCTGCTACCATATCTAAAGACTTTACTTTTTCTTGTACTTCTTGCGGAAGCGATTCAGCCACAGGACAGTTTGGCGAAGTGAGCGTCATAATAATTTTTACTTCAGCATTTTCATTTACAAAAACGTCATAAATCAACCCCAATTCGTAGATGTCTACTGGAATTTCTGGATCGTAAATTGTTTTTAAAACACGAACAATCTTATCTCCTAATTCTTCTGTATTTATTGTTTCTGTAGCCATTTTTTTTTAATTTAATTTGGCTTGATAAGCCAGTGCATAATTTTTAATTTGTTTAATCATACTTACCAATCCATTTGCTCTAGTTGGCGATAAGTGTTCTTTTAAACCTATTTCATCTATAAAAGCAGTGTTAGCTTCTAAAATAGCTTTAGGTTTTTGGTTAGAAAAAGCTCTGATTAAAATAGCAATAATCCCTTTTGTAATAATGGCATCACTGTCTGCAGTAAATACGATTTTATCATCTTTAAGGTCTGCATGGACCCAAACTCTACTTTGGCAGCCTTTAATAATATTATCGTCAATTTTATGCTTTTCATCCATTGGCTCAAGAGATTTACCTAGCTCAATCATATATTCATAACGTTGCATCCAATCTTCAAAAAGACTAAACTCATCTACTATTTCGTCTTGTATATTCTGAATCTCTGCCATTGCTTAATTTATTTTTTTGCTTTAGCTTCTAACATAACCTTTCCTTCTTCATTTAAAAGATAGAGCATGTCACTTGTTTGGCGAAAATGTTTTACTTGACTTGCTGCTGAAAAAAGAGCTTTTTCAGTTTCCATATTATCTTGGCAATACATTTTGGTAGCAACACCATAGCCTAAATCTAAATTTTCGCCTTCTAAATTATAGGTAAATTGGTAGTTATTACAACCTGTTTCACCAGAAATTGAATTCTGCTCAGTAGCCACTGTCATTTTCAAATTCATCTCTGCTACACTTTTTCCATCAATACTGTTTAATTGATAAACTTGATCGAAAAAAGATGTTGAATATGCGTCAGTATCTTGGGTTTTTCCACTTTTACAAGCAGAAAATAAAATGATAGCTAAGTTTAGGAAAAGTATTTTTTTCATAATTATTGAAGCATTTGTTGTGCTTTTTTAAGCGCATTAATAAAATTGTCTATTTCTTCTTTGGTGTTATAAAATGCAAATGAAGCTCTTATCGTACCAGGTATTTTGTAGTATTCCATAATAGGTTGTGCACAATGATGCCCTGTACGTACTGCAATTCCTAATTTATCTAATATAGTTCCTACATCGTAAGCGTGAATACCTTTAAAGTTAAAAGAAATTACTGCGGTCTTCTCTTCAGGTGAAGTTCCGTAGATAATAACATCATCTAACTGATTCAGTTGGTCTGTAGCATAACGAAGAAGCTCTAATTCGTATGCTTGTATTTCAGCAAAACCAATTTCATGCATATAATCTAGGGCAGCTCCAAAGGCAATTCCGCCAGAAATATTTGGTGTACCCGCTTCAAATTTATGCGGCAAGCCAGCATATGTAGTTTTTTCGAAACTAACTTGATCTATCATTTCACCACCGCCTTGATAAGGTGGAAGCATATTAAGCAAGTCCTCTTTTCCATAAAGAATTCCTACTCCAGTTGGGCCACAAATTTTGTGTGCAGAAACCGTATAGAAATCTACATCTAATGCTTGAACGTTGGCTTGTAAGTGTGGCGCTGCTTGAGCTCCATCAATTAAAACTTTAGCTCCAAAGGAATGGGCTTTTTCAATAATAAACTCAATTGGATTTATAGTTCCTAAAGCATTAGAAACATGGTTTACAAAAACTAATTTTGTTTTTTCATTCAATAGTTCTTCATAAACATCCATATTTAGCTTCCCATCAAATTCCATAGGAATAACCTTCATTATAGCACCTGTCTTTTGGCAAAGCATTTGCCAAGGAACAATGTTTGAGTGATGTTCTAAAGCCGAAACAATTACTTCATCTCCGGGTTTTAAAATAGACGCATAACCACTAGCCACTAAATTTATAGCATGTGTAGTTCCAGAAGTAAATATAATTTCGTGTGGTTTTTCTGCATTAAAATGTTTTCTGATTTTTTCTCTGGCTTGCTCATAAGCATCTGTTGCTTCTTGAGAAAGTGAATGCACTCCACGATGAATATTAGCATTGTAATTTTCGTAGTAATTTACAATACAATCAATTACCTGTTTAGGAGTTTGGGATGTTGCTGCATTATCAAAATACACTAAATCTTTTCCATTTACTTTACGTTGTAAAATAGGAAAGTCTTTACGTACTTTTTCAACATCAAACTTCATTTGGGTACTTGACATATTCATAAATTAATTTTTTACAGATCGAAACCTAAATGAACACCAATTTTTAGTGCTATTTGTTCCGTAATTCGTTGTTTAATCTCTGGTATTTTTACACCGGTTAAAACTTTATTTGCAAAGGCAAACATCAATAAAGCTTTTGCTTCTTTTAATGGAATACCACGTGATCTTAAGTAATATAAAGCTTCTTCATCTAGTTGTCCTATGGTACAACCGTGGCTACATTTAACATCGTCAGCAAAGATTTCCAATTGTGGCTTGGAGTTAATGCTTGCTTTGTCATCTAACAAAATATTATTATTACTTTGGAAAGCATCTGTTTTTTGAGCAATTTTATCTACTAAAACTTTTCCATTAAAAACACCGGTTGAACGGTCTGAAAATACGCCTTTATAATCTTGATGACTTTCGCAGTTTGGCTGAGTATGATGCACCAAAGTATTATGATCTACATGTTGCTTACCTTCCAGAATAGTAACACCGTTTAAAGTAGAATTGATGTGCTCACCATGTTGATTAAAATTCAGGTTATTTCTAGTCAATTTTCCACCTAATGAAAAAGTATGAACAGAGCAGTGACTGTTTGAATCTTGTTTTACATGCGTATGGTCTATTAAAGACGAGCTTATTTTATCGTTTTGTATCTTGTAATAATCTAACATTGCGTTTTTCTCCACAAAGATTTCTGTAACCGAATTGGTTAAAACGGCATTATCTGTTAGGCTTTGGTGACGCTCAATAATTTGTAATTGAGCATTTTCTTCTACAACAATAAGATTTCTTGGCTGAAGCATCAATGCACTTTCATTACCTGTAGAAAAGTGAAGTACTTGTACCGGCTTTTCTGCAACCACAGACTTTGGAACTCTAATAAAAGCTCCTTCTTTTGAAAATGCTGTGTTTAAAGCAGTTAGACTTTCTTCTGGAGCAACCTTATTGAAATACTTATCTATAATTGATTTGTATTTTGGGTTGTTTAGTGCAGAAGACATTAAACAAGCATCAAATTTATCGTGCGTTGTAGATGATAGATGTGACGCATAAATACCGTCTACAAATACTATTTGATAGGTATCAATTTCATGAATACAATATTTTTTGATGTCTTTGTATTCAATTGCATCTTCCTTTTTAGGGAAAATACTATAGTCATCTTTTAAAATTGACTTTAATGAAGTATACTTCCAAGCTTCTTCTTTCTTAGAAGGAAAACCCTTATCTTCAAAAAACTTAATGGCGTTATTTCGAAGTTGGTGAATATCATTCTCCAAATCTATTTGCTCTTCAAAAGCAAAAAAAGATGAAATTAATTTTTCTTTTAAATCCATAATTTTGTTTGAAAAGGTAAATTAAACTTTGGCGGTTTGCTCTTCTTTAATCCAATCGTAACCACGCTCTTCTAGCTCTTTAGCTAATTGCTTGTCTCCAGTTTTAACTATTTTTCCATCCATTAAAACATGTACAACATCAGGTACAATATAATCTAATAAACGTTGATAGTGTGTAATTAATAACACAGCATTATCTTTGTTTTTCAACTTATTTACTCCATTTGCAACTACTTTTAGCGCATCGATATCTAAACCTGAATCGGTCTCGTCTAGTATAGCCAACTTTGGCTCTAGCATTGCCATTTGAAAAATTTCATTTCTTTTTTTCTCTCCACCAGAGAAACCTTCATTTAAAGAACGGGATAAGAATTTTCTATCCATTTCTAACAAAGCTGCTTTCTCACGAATCTTCTTCAACATTTCGTTGGCAGGCATATCTTTTAAACCACGTGCCTTGCGAATTTGATTAATGGAAGTTTTAATAAAATTAGTTACGGAAACTCCTGGAATTTCTACTGGGTATTGAAATGATAAAAATATACCACGGTGTGCTCTTTCATCTGCAGATAATTCTGAAATGTTAGCACGTTCAAAAATAATATCGCCTTCAGTTACTTCAAAATCTTCATTTCCAGCAATAACCGAAGATAACGTACTTTTACCTGAACCGTTTGGTCCCATAATGGCATGAACTTCTCCTGGTTTAATTTCTAAATTAATCCCTTTTAGTATAGCTTCGCCTTCTACTGCGGCGTGTAAATTTTTAATCTCTAACATAACTTTTAATTAATAGGTTTTTCAATTTCGATGGTTTCTTCCATCTTAGGCTCAGTTATTCTAATTATCTTTTTCACTTCTAATAATTCGTCCCAGCCGTCTTTATTGGTATTCGGAATTAAATTTCCAGAAAGAACCACTGGCACCATATCGTACTCATCGTATTTATAAGATTCTGCTTGCTTAGCTAATTCTAATCCCATAGAATCGAGCACAACGCCATAAATAAAATCGTTTCCTTTTAAAATAGCAGCATCATCTACTTTTATGAATTCTCCTACATAGCTTTTAAACTTTGTAGTCTTTACTTCGGCTTCAACTTTCTGGTCTGTTTTGTTATTTTCTTTTTTTGTTTCATTACAAGAAACCAAAAACAGACAAGCTAAAACTATTATTAGGTTGATTTTCATAGTCTTTACCTTTTACCCTACTGAGCCTTCTAAAGAAATTTCTAGTAACTTCTGTGCTTCAACGGCAAACTCCATTGGTAGCTTGTTTAACACTTCTTTACTAAATCCATTCACAATTAAAGCAATTGCTTTTTCTTCATCAATTCCACGTTGGTTACAGTAAAATATTTGATCTTCTCCAATTTTACTAGTGGTTGCTTCGTGCTCTATTTGTGCAGTTTTATTTTTTGCTTCAATATACGGGAATGTGTGTGCTCCACATTTATTACCCATTAACAGAGAGTCACATTGAGAAAAATTTCTTGCATTTTCTGCTCTGCTGTTAATTTGTACTAAACCACGATAAGAATTTTGCGATTTACCTGCTGAAATTCCTTTAGAAATAATGGTACTTTTCGTGTTTTTACCAAGGTGAATCATCTTTGTACCCGTATCTGCTTGTTGAAAATTATTGGTTAAAGCAATGGAATAAAATTCTCCTGTTGAATTGTCTCCTTTTAAAATACAGCTTGGATACTTCCAGGTTACTGCTGAACCTGTTTCTACTTGTGTCCAGCTAATTTTTGCGTTTTTCTCACAAATACCACGTTTAGTAACAAAGTTGAAAACACCTCCTTTTCCTTCTTTGTCCCCAGGAAACCAGTTTTGAACTGTAGAGTATTTAATTTCTGCTCCATCTAAAGCAATTAATTCTACTACGGCTGCGTGAAGCTGATTTTCATCTCGCATTGGCGCAGTACAACCTTCTAAGTAACTTACATAGCTATCTTCATCTGCAATAAGTAGCGTTCTTTCAAATTGACCAGTTCCCGCTTGATTAATTCTAAAGTAAGTTGACAACTCCATCGGGCACTTCACTCCTTTTGGAATGTAACAAAAAGAACCATCACTAAAAACAGCTGAATTTAAAGCTGCAAAGAAATTATCAGACTTCGGCACTACCGAGCCAATATATTTTTTCACTAATTCTGGGTGTTTTTGAATAGCTTCTGAAATAGAACAAAATATAATTCCCTTTTTAGCTAAAGTACTTTTAAATGATGTAGCCACCGAAACCGAATCGACTACCACGTCCATAGCCACACCAGCTAACTTTTTTTGCTCGTCTAAAGAAATACCAAGCTTTTTAAAAGTATCTAGTAATTCTGGATCTACTTCGTCTAAGCTTTCATACTTAGGTTTTTTGTTGGGAGCAGAATAATAAGAAATGTTTTGATAATCTGGTTTTTGATAATGAACATTTGCCCATTCTGGCTCTTCCATTTTTAACCAGTTCTTAAACGCGTCTAATCTCCATTCTGTCATCCATTCGGGCTCTTCTTTTTTCTTAGAAATTGCCCTTACTATATCTTCATTTAAACCTACAGGAAAAGTATCAGATTCTATATCAGTATAAAATCCATATTCATATTCTTTAGTCTGTAAATCTTTTTCTAATTCTTCTTCAGTATATGCCATAATTTACTGTTTTAATTAAAGCGAAAAACTTTCGCCACAACCGCAAGTTCTTTGAGCGTTTGGGTTATTAAACACAAAACCTTTGCCGTTTAAACCACCAGAATATTCTAGTGTTGTTCCTACAAGATATAAAAAACTACTTTTACTAACCGCTATTTTTATACCGTTGTCTTCAAATATTTTATCGTTATCTTGTTCGGTTTGATCAAAATTCAAATCGTAAGATAATCCAGAGCAACCTCCACTTTTAACGCCTACTCTAACAAAATGCTTGGTAGCGTCAAAACCTTCTTCTTTCATCAAATCTGAAAGTTTTAGTTTAGCTTGTTCACTTACTTTTATCATTACTTTATAATTAATCTAAATTAGATACAAATATACGATTTAAGCAATTAATGGAAACCTCGGTTAACATTATTATATACCATAATTGTATAAGATTTTGTTATTATAGCATAAGCGGTAAAAATGACTGGTTTGATGGTTTACTTCAAACCTTAAATTCTACAAAATTATTAGAACCTTTCTACTCTAAAAATTAGAAAAGCATAACTAAAGCCATAATAATCATAATTGTGTTTTCAATGAAGGTAGCTTCTGTCATTGGTAAATTTAAGGCTGTTCCCAAGCAAGCACATTTAATTTTTCTTTTATTGAATAAAGATTGACTTACTCCAATGGTGGTAATCCCTAAAATTACTAAGGTTGAAATTAAAGCTACATCGATTTGAAACCTAAACAGAAAAAACAAACCTAAAGCAGATTCTATAAAAGGATAAAGCCAAGCATAAACTGGAATTTTCTTAGCCAAAGGGTCGTACATTTTAAATGAACTAGGGAATCCTTTGTAATCTAAAAATTTGAAAAAACTAAAAACGATATAAAATAGTCCCATAAAATCGAACATAAAGCTAGACCAGGAAAAATTTTTAATATTTAATAAAACAGCCGCTGCAGTAATGTAAAAAAAGATGAGAAACAAAGGCTGAAGCTGCTTGATTTTAGATGGACTGCCATTTGTATTTGAAGCATCTTCAAGAAGAGAATCCTGTTCATTTTTAGACTCTTTGTCTTTTTCTTTCTTTGGTGAAATTTGATATTTTTCTCCAATGGCTTCTTGTAAACTTTCTAAACTTACCTGATGTTTAAAATTAATTTTTGCTTCTTTTTTCTCTAAATTCACATCAGCGTCTTCTACTGAAGCTATCTGCTGCAAAGCATCTTCAACATGAGACCTGCAACCATTACAAGTCATTCCTTCAACCTTATATACCTTACTCATAAATCCTTTTCATTTTAAATTTCTAAAAGTTAAGCTTTATAAACCTGTCCACGATGTGGTTTCAAGGCATCTCGAATTGGTTTCATCTCAGATTTTTCTACAATCATAAAAGCTGAAAAATGAAAGTCTCCTATTTTTTCGCATCCTGTTATTCTATCCGTTTTATTTTGCATCTTCAGGTAGTCTCTTAGATGTATTTCATGATGTTCAGCAGTTTTTTCTGCTGATGGGCCACGAAAATCCCAAATCATTTTAATTTGATCTTCCATTTTTAAACTAGCTTATTTAGACTTTTGCTTTCCCTGAACTACTAACACCAATTCTCCTTTAGGCGGATTGTTTTCAAAATGCAAATAAACTTCTTCTAAAGTTCCTCTTACATTTTCTTCATATATTTTAGTGAGTTCTCTAGAAACTGAGATTTTTCTTTCTTTACCTAACTTTTCTTTTAGCTGCTGCAATGTTTTTAGAAGTTTATAAGGAGACTCGTAGAGTACAATTGTTCGCTCCTCTTCAGCTAAAAAATCTAGTCTTTTCTGCCTCCCCTTTTTAGCAGGTAAGAAACCTTCGAAAACAAACTTATCATTCGGCAAGCCACTATTTACCAATGCTGGCACAAAGGCAGTTGCTCCCGGAAGGCAACTTACTTCAATATTATTTTCTACACAGGCATTAACAAGTAAATAACCAGGGTCTGAGATGGCAGGTGTGCCTGCATCTGTTATTAAAGCCATATTTTCTCCACTCAAAATTCGTTTTGCAATCGACTCTACTAGTTTATGTTCATTATGCATATGATGACTCTTTAAAGGCGTTTCAATTTCATAATGTTTCAGAAGCTTTCCACTTGTTCGCGTGTCTTCAGCTAAAATTAAATCTACACTTTTAAGGACTTCAATGGCTCTAAAAGTGATATCACCTAAATTACCTATGGGTGTGGGAACAATAAAAAGTTGTGCCATTTGCTTTTATTTTATGCAAAAGTACAGAATTGAGCACTAGTAACTATTCAAAAAAATGATACTTAAATTTGATTGATGATTTTTGCTGCTTTTGCTAAAGTTTCATCGGTCTTCGCAAAACAAAATCGAATCATTTTACGGCATTGCTGATCTTTGTTGAAAACGGAAACAGGAATGGTCGCTAAGCCGAATTCTTTAATCATTCGCAAAGTGAAATCGGTATCTTTTTCGTCAGTAATCGCAGAGTAATCTGCCATTTGAAAATACGTACCTTCTGAAGGTATAAATTCAAATCTAGAATTTTTAATTAAAGATAAAAAATAATCGCGTTTTTGTTGGTAAAACTCTGGAATACTTAAATAAGTGCTTCCGTCTTCTAAATATTGACTAACAGCAACTTGCATGGGATGATTCACACAAAATACATTGTATTGATGTACTTTTTTAAATTCTTTCATTAACATTTTTGGAGCCAGCACGTAACCTAATTTCCACCCCGTTACATGAAAAGTTTTGCCAAACGAAGACGTTAAAAAACTACGTTTTTGCAATTCAGGATACTTGGCTACGCTTAAATGAGGTCTCCCATCAAAGGTCATGTGTTCGTAAACTTCATCACTTAAAAGTAAAATGTTTGTATTTTTAACAAGCTGAATCAACGACTGCATATCGTTTTCAGTAAAAACCTTTCCCGTCGGATTATGTGGCGAGTTAATTATAATCATTTTGGTTTTAGACGTAATGTTCGATTTCACTTCATTCCAATCAATTTCATAATTTGGAGCTTTCATTTCAATGGGAATAGGCTTGCCACCGAACAATTCTATAGCAGGCTCGTAACAATCGTATGCAGACTTAAATACAATGATTTCATCACCCGAATGAATACTTGCTGCTAAACTGGTAAAAATAGCTTGGGTTGCACCTGCGGTGATGCAAACTTCTTCCATTGAGTAACCTGAATGATAGAGTTGGTTGGTTTTGTTTATAACTGCTTCAGTTAAACTAGGTAATCCTGCTAATGGCGAATATTGATTATGGTGATTTTTTAAAGCATTACTGGCTAAGTCTATCAGTTTTGGATTAGCTTCAAAGTTCGGGAAGCCTTGCGATAAATTAATAGCCTTATTTTCCTGAGCTAATTTGCTCATTTTAGTAAAAATGGTAGTACCAATATGCGGAAGTTTTGAAGTAATATTTTTCATAGTGTTTTACTTGAGTGATGTACGTAATTTGTTAAACCAACAAACATTTCAAACTTATTGTTTTTATTCGCAAAGCTTGCAAAGAAACCGATGAACTTTGCATAATCATATAATAACAATAAAAAACCCTTATTCAAAATTTGAATAAGGGTTTTTTATATAATGAGATTAAAAATTATCCTTTAAGTCCAGCAGCTAAATATTCACGATTTAGTCGAGCAATATTTTCTAAGGAAATTCCTTTAGGACATTCAATTTCACAAGCTCCAGTATTTGTACAGTTACCAAAACCTTCTTTATCCATTTGGGCAACCATATTTAATACGCGGTCTGTAGCTTCCACTTCTCCTTGTGGCAATAATGCGTATTGAGAAACTTTTGCTGAAGTAAATAACATTGCACTTGCATTTTTACAAGCAGCAACACAAGCACCACAACCGATACATGTAGCAGCGTTAAAAGACATATCTGCTTTTTCTTTCTCAATTGGAATACTGTTAGCGTCTTGCGTATTTCCAGAAGTATTTACTGAAATATATCCTCCAGCTTGCTGTATACGATCAAATGCTGAGCGATCTACTGCTAAATCTTTCACAATTGGAAATGCATTTGCTCTGAAAGGCTCAATAACAATAGTATCTCCATCTTTAAATTTACGCATGTGCAACTGGCAGGTGGTAATACCACGGTCTGGACCGTGTGGTTCACCGTTAATTTGCAATGAACACATTCCACAAATTCCTTCACGACAATCGTGGTCAAATTCTATAGGTTCTATACCTTTTTCAACAAGTTCATTATTTAAAACGTCTAACATTTCTAAGAAAGACATGTCTCCGTGAACTTCGTCTAATTGGTAATCTTTAAATTCTCCTTTAGTTTTGGCATCTTGTTGACGCCATATTTTTAAATTAAGTTTCATAGATCAACTTATTTATAACTTCTTGTTTTCAATTCAATATTTTCGAAATTCAATTCCTCTTTATGCAGCACAGCATCTTTAGGTTTTCCTTTATATTCCCATGCTGATACATATCTGTAATTTTCATCGTCTCTTAAAGCTTCACCTTCTGGCGTTTGGTATTCTTCCCTAAAGTGACCACCACAAGATTCATTGCGATCTAAAGCATCTTTAGCAAACAATTCACCTAATTCTAGGAAATCTGCTACCCTACCTGCTTTTTCTAATTCTGAGTTTCTTCCTTCGGCTTTTCCTGGAATTCTTACATTAGAATAAAATTCTTCTCTTAGTTGAGCAATCTCTTCGATAGCTTCTTTCAATTCCTTTTCGTTACGAGACATTCCACATTTATTCCACATAATTAAACCTAACTTTCTATGGAAATAATCTACGGGTTTGTCACCTTGAACATTCATTAAGCTCTCAATTTGATTACGAACTTCTTTCTCCGCTTCATCAAATTCTTTTGTATCTGTAGGAATTGGTCCAGTTCTAATATCATCAGATAGATAATCACCAATTGTATAAGGCAACACGAAGTAACCGTCTGCTAAACCTTGCATTAATGCAGAAGCTCCTAATCGGTTGGCTCCGTGGTCTGAGAAGTTAGCTTCTCCTGTTGCATAACAACCCGGTATTGTGGTCATTAAATTATAATCTACCCAAAGACCTCCCATTGTATAATGTACCGCTGGGAAAATCATCATTGGAGTTTCATATGGATTTTGATCTGTAATTTTTTCATACATATCAAATAAGTTTCCGTATTTAGACTCAACTACTTCTTTACCTAATTTTATAATTTCTTCTTTAGAAGCGTCTTTTTTACCAGAACTGAAAGCTTTTTCTTTTCCGTAACGCTCAATAGCACTCGCAAAATCCAAATAAACAGCTTGTCCTGTTTTGTTAACTCCATAACCAGCATCACAACGTTCTTTAGCTGCTCTTGAAGCTACATCACGTGGAACTAAATTACCAAAAGCAGGATATCTTCTTTCAAGATAATAATCTCTATCTTCTTCTTTAATTTCAGTTGGTTTTAATTTACCAGTCCTGATTGCTTCTGCATCTTCTTTCTTAGCAGGAACCCAAATTCTACCATCATTTCGAAGTGATTCGGACATTAAAGTCAACTTGGCTTGTAAATCTCCAGAAACAGGAATACAAGTCGGGTGAATTTGCGTGTAACATGGGTTAGCGAAAAATGCGCCTTTCTTGTGTGCTTTCCAAGCTGCTGTTACGTTACTGCCCATTGCATTAGTCGATAAGAAAAAGACATTACCATATCCGCCAGAAGCCAAAACAACAGCGTGAGCCGAATGACGTTCGATTTCACCTGTAACTAAATTTCTTGCAATAATTCCACGAGCTTTTCCATCTACTTTTACAATATCCATCATTTCATGACGTGTAAAAGACTGAATTTTACCACGATTAATTTGGCGATTCATTGCAGAATAAGCACCTAATAAAAGTTGTTGTCCCGTTTGGCCTTTAGCGTAAAAAGTTCTTGATACTAAAACTCCACCGAAAGAACGATTATCTAACAATCCACCATATTCTCTCGCAAAAGGAACACCTTGTGCAACACATTGGTCAATGATATTTCCAGAAACTTCTGCCAATCTGTAAACATTTGCTTCTCTAGAGCGATAATCACCTCCTTTTACAGTATCATAAAATAAACGGTAATCTGAATCACCGTCACCTTGATAATTTTTAGAAGCGTTTATTCCTCCTTGTGCGGCAATAGAGTGAGCACGTCTAGGTGAATCTTGAAAACAGAATGTTTTTACATTGTAACCTAACTCTGCTAAAGTTGCTGAAGCAGATGCACCCGCTAAACCAGTACCTACAACAATAATGTCGATATTTCTTTTATTGGCTGGATTAACCAAGTTAATTTCGTTCTTATGCTTTGTCCATTTATCTGCAATTGGACCGCTTGGTATTTTAGAATCTAATATAGACATAATTATAAGTTATTTAGATAGTGAAAGATAGCAATAAAAATAAAGCCTAATGGTATCACAATTGCAAAAGCTTTTGTAAAAACTCTAATAGCTCCAGAGTATTTATTGTTAACTCCCATGGTTTGGAATGAAGATGCAAAGCCGTGTAAAAGGTGTAACATGAGTAAAACGAAAGAAACAACATAAATTGCTACTCTTACAGGCTGACCTGCGAATTTAGCCACCGTTTCTTCGTAGTATCTAAAATTACCGGCTTCATTTAATCCGCTCATATCTCCTTGAAGATATTTAACTTGCATTTCGTGCACCCAGAAGTCGTAAAAATGCAAGCCTAAGAAAGCTAAAATCACAATTCCTGTAAGCAACATGTTTCTAGAAACCCAAGGTGCGTTGGCTCCTCCATTGTATTTTGCATAACTTACACTTCTTGCTCCACGGTTTTGAGCTTCTAGTATAAAACCCATCACGAAATGAAATATTACTCCGAAAATTAAGATGGGTTGCAAAATGGCTTGCACCAAAAAGTTTGTACCCATGAAATGAGAAATCTCATTAAACGTATCTGGGCTCACCACTGAAGTGAAGTTAATGGTAAAATGTTGTGCTAAAAAAAGCACCAAAAATAAACCAGACAAAGCCATGGCTATTTTTCTTGCTATAGAAGTCTTTATTCCTCCCATGAATATTTTTTTAAAATTTTCATCAAAAATACAGCGGATGGAAGTCAAATACAAGCACAATGTATCATTTTACACTTATTTAGAATAGATTTAAGTGATAATAAAAAAAGTTTCGTCTTGAGATGTTCATCAAAGCTTTAAACAAGCTTATTTCACAGTGTTGACAGAATATTTATACTAAAACTTTTTTACATCTCTTACCGAAATATATTTGGAAAAAAAGGAACTAAACTCAAGAATCATCAATTATAAAATATGAGTTTAATTTTATAAACATTTATTTTTCAAACATTTCATCTAATTAAAATTTTATACATTTAACATATATTTTACAATAACGATTTTAAGTCATGAAGTTCATATTTTGTTTATTAGGCTTATTATTTTTAAGCAGCTGCGGAATAGGAAACGTATACATCATTGATAACTCAACCAATGAAAATCAAAAAATCACCATTAATTATGCAGTTAATAATGGCAAATTAAATGAATATTATCCCGTTCCAGACAGTTTGTATGTAACTACAAATCCTCTGTATTCTAAAAAAACCTACAAATGGAATAAAAATGCTGAATACAAAATTCCATATCACAAAATAGACGAGTTTACTTACCAAGTTGAATTGGCCGAAAACGAAAAAATATTAATTCCGTATCGCTATAAATTTGATAATAGTGTGGCTAAGATTCAAATTCAGCCCAACCAAGTAATTTTTCTTTCAGATAGCATTTCAAGCGAAAACTCATTACCATTTGCTTCAAAAAACCTAAAGGCGAGCACAGCAGTTGACTACGATTATAAACTTGTTGGTGATGCCTTTTACACTATAACCATTAAAAAGTAAATACATATTATGAAACCGATGTACATATTCATTTTTCTTTCAACTTTTATGTTCATACCTAGCCAAGCTCAGGTTTGGTTTTATGTAAACGACACTTTAGAAGTAGAAATTAATAAGAAAACTAAAGTCGAGTATTTAAACTCTTTTTTAAAAGAGAAAAAAGCCACTAAAATTGAATTCAATTCAAATCCTTATAGTGATTTTCCTTTTCGATTAAAGAATAAAAAAGGAAATTGGATGCTTTTCGATCTGTATGAAGAAATTTTGCTAGAAAAGGAAACTAGAAAATATAGTTTTCAATTGCCTACTAAACTTCAAGAAAATATGCGTTTTACCTGGGCTACACGTAAAGGAAAAACGTATTGGGTAAATTTGGATTACGAACAGATAGAAACCAAACTAGGCTTCGAACAAGTAAGTATCTTCACCAAAAAGGACACTGTTCAATACTACAATGCAAATAAGGAAACGTATGAAGATGAAGTAAACGAATCTATTTATAAAATTACGGTTTACAATGGAGAAAAATGGGGCTTAATTGAAGCAGATTTTGATGGTGAAGATAGCTTCTATTTAAGTCATAATTTTCTTTACAATTCGCCTGAAGAAGTTCCTAATCCAAGAAATCTACCTAGTTATCAATTTGAAATGTTAAAACAAATTAGAGAAGATTATATACTAGACAGGATTGAAACCTTAGATACTTATGGGTATTATTTAAAAGGCAGAAATAAGAAAACTCAATTATGGGGCTTATTTGTAGGTGAAGGAACCGTTTTTGAGCAAATCCCAATGGAGTTCGAAAACATCATTCGCCATAAAAACCCTGAAACTTACGAAGTGCATAAAAATGGAAAAGTAGGTTATTACAATTCAGATTTTGAGTTGATAAAGGAACCCATTTATGATGATTTTCACTTTCTAAACATCGATTATACAAGTGCTTGTGCATTAAAACTAGATGGGTTTTGGCAACTCTTTGACCAATACGATGGTTCGTTGTTAGTGGAAGGAAAAGCCAAAAGCATAGAAGAACTACAAGAGCTGTGGTTAAATCGACATTAAATCCAGCTTTGTTATTTTAACATCAACCAAAAAATAGAAATCATGAAAAATCTTATTTTACTAAAACTAGTAATTTTTACATTATTCATAGCAGAACCATCGCAAAGTCAAAAACTAAGCGATTATGATTTTATTGACTACTTTGAAGATGGAATTGCACCTGCTAAAAAAGACCAAAATTGGGGATTTGTAAACGAAAAAGGAAAAACAATTGTAGCACCTAAATATGATTTTGTTTTTCGTTTTAAGGAGGGCTTTGCTCCCGTAGTAAGGAACAATAAATGGGGCTTTGTCAACAAAAAAGGAAAAGAAGTTATTCCACTTGAATATGATTTTGTCGATTCTTTTTCAGAAGGTTTAGCAAGAGTCTATCAAAATGGGGGTTTCACTTTCATTAATCCAAATCAAAAAGTAATTATAGATGATCAATTGGTGTTTGCAAGCCAGTTTATCAACGGAGTTGCAATTGCAGCAAAAAAAATACAAACTCAATATGAAGATGTAGTATTATTCGGTTTAATTAACACAAAAGGTGAAATTCTAGCGGATTATGAATACAATCAACTTGAATTAGTTGGAGATGGATTATACGCATATGATTCTTACATCCATGAGAACGATTATGATTACATGGAAAGTCATCTTGGCTATATAGGTGTTTTTGAAAATAGTATTATTGAAACTCCATACAACCAAGAAACAGATAACCATCCTTTTTTGGAAATGCAACCAGTTGAAAAAGTTGAATTAAATAAAAAGAAGCAAAATCCACTTGAAGCTAAAAAATTATTACAAAAATTAAACATTCCTTTCGATGAAGTAATGCCGGTCTATGAGCAATCTGCTGTTTTTATAAAAAACAATTTAGCAGGTCTTGTTAATTTACATAATGAAAATATAGTACCTACAAAATTTGATGAAGCAGCTGATTTATTGATAGATGGCTTATTAGAAGTAAAACTGAATGAAGAATATTTTTTTATTGATAAAACAGGTCAAAAAGTAAATATCAACCTCAAGCATTTTATAAAAATGAATGACGATTTCCTGTATCAATACCAAGTTGAATCAAATTATAATTTCCAAAAAAGAACCGATTTTGGTAATATTAAAAAACAAGCATCTAACTTAGTAGCTCCAGCTCCACCATTGCCACCTTCACCTTCTGTAATAGAAGTAGTTGAAGATGAAGCTGAAATAGAAGAAGACATTTTGATAGAACCAGATGGAAGTTTTGACGTGATTGAAGTTGAACCTGATTACGAAGAAGAGAAAACAAATATTCCTTTTGCTCTAGTTGAAGAAGCTCCTATTTATCCTGGCTGCGAAGAGTCAACAAGCAATGATGAAATTAAAATATGTACTGTCAATAAAATTAATAAATTTATAAATGAAAATTTCAACACTTCTATTTTAAAAGAACTCAACTTAAGCGGAGTAAATAGAATATTTGTTATGTTCGAAATTAATAAAGAAGGCCATATTGATAATATAAAGACTAGGTCAAGCCATGCAGAATTAGCTTCAGAAGCAGAACGAATAATGAAGCTACTTCCTCAATTAAAACCAGGAAAGCAGAATAATAAAGCTGTAAATGTAAGTTATACTTTACCGGTTACATTGCAAACTCCCTAATATTTAAAAACTTAAGCTATGAAATTCATTACAAAATTAATGATATTTGGAATTTTAAGCCTTAGTATCAGTTGTGCTGTATCCAAAAAAAATGAGTCCACAGATTTATCTGAGTTAAAGCTAACAGGGAAAATAAAACAACTAAAATCAGAATCGTTTTATGCTAAAGACAGTGCGGGTTATGCTGTAAAGACCTTTAAGGGAAGTGGATATAGTGACTTTGCCTACCAAGATGTGATTATCAATTTTAATACTTCTGGAAGTATTTTAAAAAAAATAGAACTTTCTGAATATGGAGAGGAAGAAAAAAGGATAGAAAATGAATATAACCAAGATGCTAAAATTACAGTTCAAACAACTTACGATGATGGTAATTTAGCTTCAAAAACAGAATATACATATTACGAAGACGGTAAGCTAAAAACAGAAAGAGAAGAATATGCCTACACTGATGCTCATTATTTAAGAAGCTATCAATATGACGATTTTGGAAATCCTATTCTTATTATTCGTAAAGAAATTAATGAAAAAGACACCCTCATTACTTCAAATAAAAAACTAACGCATCAATACAACGAAAAGGGAATTAGAACAGAAACCTACATTTATTGGGATGAAGAAGAAACGAAAATAAAATATGATGCAAAAGGCAATGTCATTTTAAGTGAAATTGTAAAAGGATATGAAAATGCTATTTTACCAAAACATACTTATACTTATAATGATGAAAACCTACTCATAAAGGAAAGCAGCTACTACGCAGGAAACGAATTTGCTTTTGCGAATCACTTTACTTACAACAAAGATGGATTGGTAATTGAAGAAGGTTTTTCAACAGAAATGAATGCAGAGCCTAAAAAGAAAAAAGAAATTCGCTATAATCAATTTAACCAAATCATTGAACAAAAAACCTTTGATGATGATGGTAATTCAGAAGAAAGCATTCGCTTAGTGTATGAAAATGATGCTCAAGGCAATTGGACCAAACGAACTGTTTTTATAAATAATGAACCTAGAAATATAGTCGAACGTACAATCACGTATTATTAATCAGAAAATACTTTCAATTTCATAAAATCCCAAAACGTCCCTTTGAAGGAACCTTAGGGGTGTAATTCACTTACCAATTTTATTCTAAAGCAACTTCTACAATTTTCTTTTGCTTTACTTACCTTTGAAAAAACTAGAATTTTATGCGATACGAACCTATTTCAAAAGACTTATTTATTCATAACAGAAAAAATTTCATGGCGCAAATGAAGCCTAATTCTGTTGCTGTATTTAACTCTAACGATATTTATCCTATTGGTGCAGATAGCACAATGCCTTTTCAGCAAGACCGAAATATTTACTACTTGAGTGGTGTAGACCAAGAAGAAAGTATTTTGCTTCTTTTTCCAGATGCGCCAAAAGCCAAGCACAGAGAAATTCTATTTTTAAAAGAAACGAATGCTCATATTGCTGTCTGGGAAGGCGAGAAACTTACTGAAGAAAAAGCTTTTGAAACCAGCGGAATCAAAACCGTATATTGGTTGAAAGATTTTCAAAAAATATTTCAAGAAATCATGACGCAAAGCGAAATGATTTACATCAATACCAACGAGCATTATCGAGCTAATACCGAAACCGAAACAAGAGAAGAACGTTTTAACAATTGGGTAAAGAAAAATTATCCTGCTCATCAAGTTGCTAAAAGTAATCCTATTTTACAAAGACTGCGCTCGGTAAAACATCAATTAGAAATCGATGTAATGCAAAAAGCTTGCAACATTACCGAAAAAGCTTTTAGAAGAGTTTTACAATTTACGAAGCCAGGCGTTAATGAATTTGAAATTGAAGCTGAAGTAATGCACGAGTTTTTAATGAATCGTTCTAAAGGCTTCGCTTACACACCTATTATTGCTTCTGGTAAAAATGCTTGTGTTTTACATTATATCGAAAATAAAGATGTTTGTAAAGACGGAGAACTCATTTTGTTCGATTTTGGTGCAGAATACGCTAACTACGCCAGCGATATGTCTAGAACCATTCCGGTTTCTGGAAAATATACCAAAAGACAAAAAGAAGTTTACAACAAAGTAAATCAAGTTAAAAAAGATGCTACTTCAATGTTAATGCCTGGCACAGATTGGGCAGAATATCATAAGGAAGTGGGTAAATTGATGACATCGGCCTTACTAGATTTAGGTTTGCTGGACAAAGCAGATGTGCAAAATGAAAACCCAGATTGGCCGGCATACAAAAAATATTTCATGCATGGAACTTCACATCATATTGGCTTAGACACACATGATTATGGCTTACTTCACGAACCAATGCAAGCCAACCAAATATTTACAGTTGAGCCTGGAATTTATATACCAGAAGAAGGTTTTGGCATCCGCCTTGAAGATGATGTGGTTATCCAAGAAAACGGAGAACCTTTCAATCTAATGCGAAACATTCCTATTGAAGCAGAAGAAATTGAAGAAATCATGAATTAATAAAGCTTTAGGAATTAATGAAGATTAAATGCTTAAGTTGAGATTGAATTAAAATCAACAAGAAAATGAAAAAAATTATATTGATTCTAAGCTTCACTTTTTTGGGTGTTCAATTTTCCAATGCTCAAAGTGATTTAATGTCTTTAGAAGTTCATGCAGGTATGCCAACAGGAGATTTGGCAGATTTAGCTGATTACAGTATAGGTGTGAATCTTACCTCCTATTTTGTAAACGTTGCAGAGATTTTTCAATTTGGTGGTAGAGCCGGATACTCAACTTTTAAATTCTCTGATGACGGATCAGAAAACTTTGATTTTGTTACAGTAGCGGCAACAGGTAAACTTCTTTTTTATCAAAATTTCTTTGCAAGATTAGATTTAGGATATGCAATTGGAATCTCAGACAATACTGAAGGTGCTTTATTTTACGAACCACGTATAGGTTACAATTTAGGAGCGGTAGATCTTTCTGCATATTATCAAAGTATAACAGAAGATGCAAATAGTGTAGACTCTATTGGTGTAGGAATAGCTTACAAGTTTTAAAATTTAAAAACTCAAAATCATAAAACCACCTTTATTATAAGGTGGTTTTTTTATGCATAAGAATAAAATGATTATTTTGTGCCAATAAAAAATATCATATGAACAAAAGATTCTTATCGCAGTGGAAACTTGCTTTGCTACTACCTGCATTTTTTGCATGCGAAAATCAAAAAAAAGAAAGTTCAGCTAGCTCAGAAACTGCTGAAACTACACCTGGTATTGAAACTCAATACATGGATAAAAGTGTAAAACCCCAAGATGATTTTTACAGTTTTGTAAATGGAAATTGGATGAAAGAAACTGAAATACCAGACGAACGAACTCGTTGGGGTGGTTTTCAAGTTTTGCGTAAAAAAACAGATGACAACGTTTTAAAAATTATGAAAGATGCAAAAGCATCTGGAGAGTACTCACCTGAAACCGACCAAGGAAAAGCAATTGTATTATTCGATCAAATTTTAGATACAGTTGCCAGAAATGAAGCAGGAATTGAGCCGATTCAACCCGCATTAAAAATGATTGCTGAAGTTAAAAGCCTTGAAGACCTTCAAACACTTTTAGCAGAACAGTCAAGCTTAGTAAGTTCACCATTTTTTGGTCTTTCTGCCTATGCAGATCCAGATGATAGCAACATGAATGTAGCTTACTTAGGCACTGGCGGATTAGGTTTACCTGAGAGAGATTATTATTTGAAAGATGACGAAAAATCTGTAGAAATCCGAAAGGAATATGTAGACCACATTACTAGGATGCTCCAATTTATTGGTGATAGCGAAGAAGTTGCTAAAAAACAAGCTGAATTAATTTTAGCATACGAAACTCGCTTAGCAGAACCAAGATTAAGTAAAGTTGAGCGAAGAGATTTCAGAAATTATAATAACCGTTACACTATAGACAAAATAAAAGAAATCACTCCCAGTATCAATTGGGTTAAATTTGCTGAAGATTTAGGAATAAAAGAGCAGCTAGACGTTGTTTTGGTCATGGAGCCAAAATACATGAAAGAGCTCGAAAAAATAATGGCTGAAGGAAATGTGGAAGATTGGAAAACATTGATGAGATGGGCCACCTTAAATTCAGCAGCATCCAGATTAACTACTGAGATAGAAAAAGCCAATTGGGATTTTTATAGTAAAACACTTAGTGGTGCTAAAAAACAATTACCTATTAACGAACGTGCATTAAATGTGGTAAATGCTTCAGTTGGTGAAGCTGTAGGAAAAATTTATGTAGAAAAAATGTTTCCGCCAGAAGCTAAAGCAAAAGCTGAAGAAATGATAGATGATGTAATTCTTGCTTTTCAAAGAAGAATTGAAAAATTAGAATGGATGTCTGAAGAAACGAAAGCCAAAGCTATTGAAAAGCTTGATAAATTTACTGTAAAAATTGGTTACCCAGACGAATTTAAAGATTACAGTGCAATGCAAGTGAGCCCAGATAAATCTTACTTTGAAAATAGAGTGGCTGTTTCAGAATGGAACAGAAAAGAAAATCTAGCTAAAATTGGAGAACCAGTAGACAAGAAAGAATGGGGAATGTCTCCACAAACCGTAAATGCTTACTTTAATCCATTAAACAATGAGATTGTATTTCCTGCAGCTATATTGCAACCACCATTTTATAATTATAAAGCAGATGCTGCTGTTAATTATGGCGGAATTGGTTCTGTGATTGGGCACGAAATTTCTCACGCTTTTGATGATTCAGGTTCTCGTTTCGACGCCGATGGTAATTTAAAAAACTGGTGGACAGAAGAAGACTTAGAAAAGTTTAAAGAACGTGGTAAAGCACTTTCAGACTTATATAGCTCTATAGAAGTTCTTGAAGACACTTACATTAATGGCGATTTCACTTTAGGTGAAAACATAGGAGATTTAGGTGGAGTTTTAGGCGGATACGATGGTTTACAAATTCATTTTGAAAAACACGATAGGCCAGGAGAAATTGATGGTTTTACACCAGAGCAAAGGTTCTTTATTTCTTGGGCTACCGTTTGGAGAACAAAAATTAGAGATGAAGCCTTGAGAACGCAAGTAAATACAGACCCACATTCTCCAGGACAACAAAGAGCTGTTGTGCCTTTACAAAATATTGATGCTTTTTATGAAGCATTCGATATTACAGAAAATGATGAAATGTATATTGCTCCAGAAGATAGAGTTAGAATTTGGTAATTCTTTTGCTTTAATATTATTAACTCCCATTCAACTCATTGTTTGGGAGTTTTTTATTTTTAGCTCAATGCTAAAATCTAGATTTATAATAAATAAACTAAAAATCACATTAAACTTTAATAGAATTAAAATTACTTTTGAGTTACGAAGTTAATTTATGTACATACGTATTTTCAAACCTTTTTTCGATTTCATTATTGCTTTGATAGGTTTAGTGCTCATCTGGCCATTTTTACTATGTATTGCTCTAGTATTGGTATTTGTACATAAAGGAAATCCTATTTTTAAACAAAAAAGAATTGGACAACATGCAAAACCATTTACAATTTACAAGTTTAAAACCATTAGTAAAACAGGGAAAATTTCTGCTTTTTTACAAAAATTGAGAAATTATAAAATAGACGAACTTCCCCAACTTGTTAATATACTAAAGTTCGAAATGAGTTTTGTAGGACCAAGACCTGATATCCCGGGCTATTATGACCGCCTTCCAAAAAAGTACCAGTGTATTTTAGATTTAAAACCAGGAATTACAGGCATGGCATCTTTAGCTTTTTCTAACGAAGAAGAGCTTCTAAAAAAGCAAGAAAATCCATTGGCATATAACGACCAAGTTATATTTCCTAAGAAATTGAGAATCAATTCAGAATACCGAAAAAATATTTCTCTTTTCTTAGATATTAAAATCATGATTAAAACTTTATTTTTACCCTTTCAATAAAAATATATGGCAGAGCTTTCTCGTATTTGGTTGTCTTCACCGCACATGGGCGGAAGAGAACAAGATTTTGTAAATGAAGCTTTTGAATCTAATTGGGTAGCTCCTTTAGGTCCAAATGTAAATGGATTTGAAGATGATTTAGAAAAATATGTGAAGCAAGACAAGAAAGTAGCTTGTTTGGTAAGTGGGACAGCTGCTTTGCATTTGGGTTTAGTTCAATTAGGAGTTGGCCAGGGAGATGAAGTACTTTGTCAAAGTTTTACCTTTTCAGCTTCAGCTAATCCAATTTGTTATTTAGGTGCAACTCCCATATTTATAGATAGTGAAACTACAACTTGGAATATTTGCCCAGTTGCTTTAGAAGAAGCCATTATCGACCGAACCAAAAATGGCAAAAAGCCGAAAGCCATTATTGCAGTGCATTTATACGGAATGCCATATTTAGTGAATGAAATTCATAAAATTGCTAATAAATATGATATTCCTGTGTTAGAAGATGCTGCAGAAGCGCTCGGCTCTACCTATCAAGGAAAAAGTTGTGGTACTTTTGGAGAATTTGCAGCACTTTCTTTTAACGGCAATAAAATTATTACCACATCTGGTGGCGGAGCCTTAATTTGCTCAAATAAAGAAAGTAAAACAAAAACCGTTTTTTTGGCAACACAGGCTAGAGACGATGCACCACACTATCAACATAGTCATATTGGCTACAACTACCGTATGAGCAACATTGTTGCTGGAATTGGTCGCGGACAAATGCTGGTCTTAGACGAGCATGTTGCATTAAGAAGAAAAATGCACGCTTTTTACCTAGATGCTTTTAAAAATATCGAAGGTATTGAAGTGCTTTCGGCTCCAAATGATGATTATTTTGCGAATCATTGGCTAACTGCTATTTCAGTTGATGCTACCAAAACCAATGGGTTTACCAGAGAAGACTTGCGTTTAGCTTTCTTAGAAGAAAATATTGAAAGTAGACCACTCTGGAAACCAATGCATCTTCAACCCATATTTGAAAAATATCCTTACTACGGAAAACAAGTATGCGAAAAACTTTTTGATGAAGGACTTTGCTTACCTTCAGGCAGTAATCTAACCGATTCTGACCGAGAACGAATTCTTTCAGTTATCAAAAATTGCTTCAATTCTTAAAAGAAACGCTATGCACATTTTAGACCTAATAAAAAAAAGAAGATCTGTTTTTCCTGCTCAATACACCAGTAATACACTCATTGATAAGTCGATTTTATTAAAAATATTGGAAGCAGCAAACTGGGCTCCAACGCATCGCAAAACAGAACCTTGGAGATTTAAAGTGGTAGAAGGTGAAAGCAAAATGAAATTAGCAGAATTTGTAGTTGAAGAGACACAAAAGTTAAATCCAGATTTATCAAATTTCAAAAAGAAGAAAACCATTCAAAAATTTGAATCTTCATCTGCAGTGATTGTAATTTGTATGCAACGTGATCTTAAAGAAAGTGTTCCAGAATGGGAAGAAATAGCAGCAACGGCTATGGCCGTCCAAAATATGTGGCTAGCCTGTACTGAAGAACAAATTGGTGCGTATTGGAGCTCTCCTAAAGTAATTAATCAATTTCATAACTTCTTTAATTTCAATCCAGGCGAGAGATGTCTTGGGCTTTTTTACATGGGTCATTATCAAGATGAGTTGACCGCTGGTGAAAGAAAATCTTCAATTAAAGAAAAAACAGAATGGCTAGAATAATCTGAAATCAGGTGATTACAACTGACTATTTATTCCGAATCTTTTAAAAAACTTATTTGCTTTCGCTAAGACTCAAATTGAATACTTTGTTCAATAAATCTACACTGGCATCAGTAGAGCCATTTGCATTTCTTAAGTGAGCAGCAAAACTTCTTGTAATTTTATGAATAATTCGGTCACTGATAATTTCTGCCTGCGCTTCGTCAAAATTCATTAACTTTTTACCTTGGTAATCAAGCTCTTCAACTTTCATTAACTCAAGCTTTTCTTTTAAGGCTTTAATGGTAGGTGCAAACTTACGTGTAGATAGCCATTCGTAAAATTCAGACTTTACTTCTTCAATAATGCTTTCAGCTTGCGGTATAAATGCTTTTCTTTTTTCTAAAGTTTGGTCAGTAATTTTTGATAAATGGTCCATGTGCATCAGATTTACATTGGGTAAATCTGTAATGTTTTCATCTACATTTTTTGGGATAGATAAATCTAAAACCAACAATGGTTTTTTTGCAAAAATTAATTCTTTAGTAATTGTAGGATGTTGAGCACCAGTTGCTACAATCAAAATATCAGCTTTTCTAATTTCAGTTTGTAAGTCTGAAAAATCTTTGACAGTTAAGTTAAACTTACCCGCAATTTCTTCAGCCTTATCTTTAGTCCTATTAATTAAGGTAATATGCTTGTTATGGGTATGTTTTACAAGATTTTCACAAGTATTTCTTCCAATTTTCCCCGTACCAAAAAGAAGGATATTTTTACTAGACTTAAAGTCAATTTCCTGTAAAATATACTGTACAGATGCAAATGATACCGATGTAGCACCAGACGACAATTGAGTTTCATTTTTAATACGTCTGCTTGTTTGGATAACAGCATTGAACAAGCGCTCTAAAAATCCATTAGAAAGATCGTGCTTTTTTGATAACGCAAAAGCAGATTTTAATTGGCTAATAATTTCAAAATCACCTAAAATTTGGCTATCTAAACCACCACCAACTCTAAAAATATGATTAATGGCTTCATCATTATGATAGATGTAACCAACTTCTTGAAATTGCGCAAAACTACCGTTACTATGTTTGCATAGTAAGTCAATTAATATTTTAGATTGATCTGCAAATCCATACAACTCAGTTCGGTTACAAGTAGAAATAATAGAAAGTGCTTCTAAACCCATTTGCTTTGCTTCTTCTAATAAAGCATTACGCTGGGCTAAGCTTAAACTGAATTTACCACGAACAATGGCATCAGCTTTTTCATAACTTAATCCAATTGCAAAAAAATCTTTATGTTTAGAAACGTTGTACGCCTGCATTCAAAATAATTTGACGCAAAAATAAAAAGGAAGTTTACTTTTAAATAACGCTAAAAGTTCTTTTTGTGTTGTTTGAAGTCTTTTCTTCTAGAAAATGACAAATATCATTAAAAATACCTACTTTTGTATAGTTTACAAGGCTTTTAAGCTTCGTTAATTAGATTCAGTCTAAATAAAAATGAACATATATCATGAGTATCAGCAAAGAAAATATCGCTATAGGTTCAAACAATTTTATAGAAATTGAAAATGGCTTTTCTATTTTGCACGCGCAAAACAACACAAGTGACTACCAATGTATTACGCATCCGGTCAATAAAAATATCATTCAATTTCACTTCTGTGTAAAAGGAAAAATAAAGTTTAATTTTAACCAAGGAGGTTACGCTTTACAAACGGAAGAAGACAAATCCTTATTACTTTACAATCCTATGAAAGCTTTGCCTATAAATTTAGAAATTTACCCGCAATCTTGGTTTGTCTCCATTTTAGTTTCTGTAAAGAAACTACATACCATGTTTTCTTCCCAAGCAAATTATATCGATTTGTTGATGGAAGAAAATCAAGATAAGAAATATTATAAAGAAGGAGATGTAACACCAGCAACTGCAGTGGTGTTGAGTCAGATTTTGAATTTTAACCTACATAGCTCGGTGAGAAATATTTACCTAAAAGGTAAGGCTTACGAGTTAATAGGCCTTTATTTTAATCAGCCCGAAGAAGCAGATATTGAACAATGTCCATTTTTAGTAGATGAAGATAATGTAAGGAAAATAAAGCTCGCTAAAGAAATTATCATTCAACGCATGGTAGACCCACCAAGTCTAAACGAACTTTCTGAAGAAGTAGGTTTAAGCTTAAAAAAACTGAAAGAAGGTTTTAAAGAAATCTATGGAGATACGGTTTATGCATTTTTGTTAGATCATAAAATGAATTATGCACGTAAATTATTAGAACGCGGTCAAAAAAATGTAAACGAAATTGGTTTAACCATTGGTTATAGTACTGCAAGTCATTTTATTGCAGCATTTAAAAAGAAGTTTGGCACTACTCCAAAAAAGTATGCGCAAAATCAATAAGAAATTGTCTTTTTGATTTTATATTAGCAAACCAACCGCAATTAACATGAGTATTTTAAGTGCATCTGAAATGGCTAATGCCATAGGCCTTCAAAAATTTGGTACTTTAGGTGAAGTCGCTGCTAAAGCAATTATGCAAATCACCAAAATAAATGAAGTTAATAAACTCTACAACAAAAATGCTCATTTAGAAGGAATTGAATTTATTGATGCAATTTTATTAGATCTGGGTGTTCAATTTCACATCCCAGAAAAAGACTTAAAACGCATCCCAAAAGAAGGAGCTTTTGTAACCATTTCTAATCATCCATTAGGTGGTGTAGATGGTTTAATTTTACTAAAGATTTTATTGCTTACCCGACCAGATTTTAAAGTAATTGCAAACTTTTTACTTCATAGAATAAAGCCATTAGAGCCTTATGTTTTGCCAGTAAATCCTTTTGAAGATAAGAAGGAGTTAAAAAGTAGTCTTGTAGGTATTAAAAATGCAATTGCACATGTAAAAGAGCACAAACCTTTAGGCATATTTCCAGCTGGTGAAGTTTCTACCTGCAAACAAGAACATAAAATTGTAGATAAACCTTGGTCTTCCGAAGCTATAAGGCTTGTTCAACGTTTAAATGTTCCTGTAGTTCCAATCTATTTTCATGCTAAGAATTCAGCTATTTTTTATCAACTTGCAAAGGTTTCTGGTCAATTAAGAACCGCTCAATTACCAAGAGAAATCTTTTCGCAAAAAAACAGAAGTATAAAAGTTAGAATTGGAAATTTAATTCAGCCTCAAGAAATTGAACAACACCAAAGCCTTGAGCAATTAAGCAGATTTTTAAGAGCAAAAACCTACATGCTAGCCAATGCTTTCGAAGAAAAGAAGTTATTAGATAAATTACCTAAACAAATTAGGCTACCCAAGGCTCCCAAAGAAATTATAAAAGAAGGAACATTAGAAAGCTTTCTTGAAGAAATTGATAATTGTCGTAAAAACCAAAAGCGTTTACTAGAAAGCAATCAATATGAAGTTTTCTTAGCCACTAAAGATGATATTCCAAGTATACTTGTTGAAATTGGAAGACTTAGGGAAATTACCTTTCGTTCGGTAGGCGAAGGCACAAACCTAGCTATAGATTTAGATAAATACGATGCTTACTACCATCACATGTTTTTATGGGATAACGAAAATCAAAAAATAGCAGGAGCTTATCGAATGGGATTAGGAAACACCATTTTTAAAGAATATGGTATAAATGGCTTTTATTTAAATGAATTATTCAGGTTTGATGTTGAAGCACACCAAATCATGAAAAATTCTATTGAAATGGGGCGAGCCTTCATCACGCAAGCTTATCAGCTAAAACCCATGCCGTTATTTTTATTATGGAAGGGAATTATTCATTGCACAATTCGTTTTCCTGAACATAAATATTTAATTGGTGGGGTGAGCATAAGCAATAAGTTTTCAAAATTCTCAAAATCGATTATGATTGAATTTATGAAGTCTAACTATTACGATCCAGATTTGGCCCAATTTGTAAGAGCAAGAAAAGAATTTAAGGTAAAATTGAATAACCAAGATAAAGATTTTGTCTTCAACAAAACTGAAGCTGACTTAAGCAAATTTGATAAGTTTATAGATGAAATTGAACCTGACAATCTCAGGTTGCCTGTTCTTATTAAAAAATACATCAAACAAAATGCAAGAGTTCTCGCGTTTAATGAAGATCCATTATTCAACAACGCAGTAGATGCTTTAATGTACATACGCGTAAAAGATTTACCCATTAGTACCGTAAAACCTGTATTAGAAGATTTGCAAAAAGAATTAGAAGAGAAAAACAAGAATTAATTCAAATCAGACTTACATCTAAATTATAACCATCCCTTTTTATGTTAGCCAAACCATATTATTACTTCATTATTTTTTTGGTGATATCAGTTTCTTTAAACGCACAATATTTCTCGGGTAAAGTTTACGACGAGTATAACCAAGCTTTAAAAGATGCAAATGTTTATGTTGATGCTACTAATATTGGGGTAGTAACCAACGCTAAAGGTGAATTTACAATAGAAATTCCGAAAATAGAAAATGCACTAATCGTAATAAGTTTTCTAGGCTATGAAAAAGTATACATCAGTGATTTTTCTAAAAATGATTTAATCTATAATTTAAAACCCAAGGAAAATCAATTAGACGAAGTTTTAGTAACAGACTCATCTTTTAGTAGAGCCGATTTATTGAAGGTTTTTAAACGAGAATTCTTGGGAGCAAATTACAGGAAATGTAAAATTGTAAATGAAGATGCCATTCGTATTAAGTTTGACGACCAATCTAATACAATAAGTGCTTTTTCTAATGAAGATTTAGTCATAATCAATAAAAAATTGAATTATAAAATTCGCTTTAATTTACTTGATTTTGAAGCACAGCTCTCTTTTAAAGATTTAGATCCTAGGTATTTAAAACAATCTTATTTTTATGGTACAAGTTTTTTTGAAGATGATGAAGAGATGAAAAACAAACATAAAAGAAGAAGAAAAAAAGCTTACCTCGGCTCTACGCAACA
>CBFIGU010000014.1:0-37071 GCA_965662165.1 Psychroflexus sp. | reverse complement strand
TTGAAGTTGTCGATGAAAAACAAAAATTAGCTAAGCGTCAATTGCAACATTTACAATCTTCAGGACCCATGTTAATTACACATTGGGGTTTAAGCGGACCTTGTATTTTAAAACTTTCCGCTTGGGGAGCGCGAAGTTTTCATCAACTTAATTATCAATTTCAATTAAAAGTAAATTGGTTGCCTAATTTATCTGAAGATGAAGTTGCCGACCAAATGCTTCAACAAAAAAATAAGCATCCTAAACAACAATTAGCCGCCAATCCGTTGTTTGGATTTCCAAAACGGCTGTGGCATAGTTTTGTAAACCAAAGTCGTATTTCAGCCGAAAGCAAATGGGCAGACATTTCAAAAAAAGAAATGCAAACATTACAAAATTTGCTTACCAAATGCCTGTTTTCAGTAAACGGAAAAAGCACCTTTAAAGATGAATTTGTCACCGCTGGTGGAGTCGATTTAAAACAAATCAACTTTAAGGAATTTAGCAGCAAACTTCATCCTAATCTCTATTTTGCTGGCGAAGTCTTAAATGTAGATGCGGTTACAGGCGGATTCAATTTTCAAAACGCTTGGACTGGCGGATTTGTGATTGCAAAGAGTATTTCAGCTAAAGAAAAAATAAAAGACACCCATCTCTAGTCTTCCCTTAAGGGAAGATGTTTGATTTTTTAAGAATTGATAATTTTTCTCTTTAGGGAAATTTATTAAGCGATTGAAGTCATTCAAAAATTGACCTTTCTTCGTTTTCCCTTAAGAGAAATGCCATCAGGCAATGGGTGTCATTCGAAAAACATCCATCTCTAGTCTTCGCTTACTTCGAATTTGCTTAGCACAAGCTAGGGAAGAAGTTTTATATCTTCGAAATTGATATTTTTCCCTTGAGGGAAATGCCGTCAGGCAATGGTTTAGAAAAACACCAATCTTAATCTTCCCTGAAGGGAAGAAACTCAAATTATAACTAAAGTGTTGAACTCTATCAATACGATAAGTTTTCAAGATAATGCAGGATGCCGATAGTAATTGATAGCTTTTAAAAAACCTTCACTATTTTTCCCTTGAGGGAAATGCCGTCAGGCAATGGGTGTCATTAAAAAAACACCATCTATTTTCCCTTGAGGGAAATGCCGCCAGGCAAAGGGTGTGATTCAAAAAAACTCCCATCTTAATCTTCCCTCAAGGAAAAAACGCATTAAAATCAAGCTTAGAAATTGATTATCGAAATTGAGATTTAATTCAATCGCCAAATTTCAAAATTAAGCACACTGGCAAATAATACCCAAAGCAAATAAGGAATGAGCAAATAAGCTGCTATAGGTTTAACGATTTTAAACCATTTAATGGTAAGTATAATTAAAACGATTAATGCTATAATTACCAAAAGTGCATAAAACGGAGCTTCTAAGCCAAAAAACACAACTGACCAAGTTAGATTTAGAATTAATTGAAAACCAAAGTGATACATGGCTGTTTTTACCCAAGCATGATAAGTTCCTTTCGCCCAAACAATTCCAAAAGCAATTCCCATTAAAATATATAATGCTGTCCAAACTGGACCAAATAACCAATTTGGTGGATTAAAACTTGGCTTATTAATGGTAGTATACCAATCGTTTACGCTATTTTGTGTAGCGATAGCTCCCAAAAAACCAACTAACAAACAGATGGCAACGCCAATACTGATCCGGATAAGTAGTTTTTTCTTCATGTGTTGTCTTTTGAAAGGCTTAAAATAGAAATTAATTTGAAATACTCAAAGTTGTTTATCACTTCAAAAGAATTAAAAATTTAATTAATTAAACGTACCGCACATAATATAAGTGCTGAAGTAAAATGCACTTTCTTTTTGGTTAAGGCTTTACGCATGCAGAATTCAACTCAGAAAACTCTCGTTTCAGCACAAATCTCGTCATTGTAGCTTTGCAATGTTGGTTGTTTTTCTACGCTGACATTGGTTTCACATTTATTTGTCCGCCAATCGCTTTCAATACTTTCATTATTGTACCAAATTGTGGCTTTGCTCCTTCAGATAAAGCTTTATAAAGACTTGGTCTACTCATTCCGGTTTTTTCAGCAATTTTAGTCATTCCGATTGATTTTGCAATATGGCCGATTGCCACAATTAAATCAGAACTATTTCCATCTTCGAGAACTGTATTTAAGTATTCTGCAATCATTTCTTCACTGTCCAAGTAGTCTGCTATATCAAATTTTGTTCTTTCCATATTAATCATTTTTTATTCTGTACCAAATTTTCTTTGCTTTTTCGATATTCTTTTGTTGAGTAGATTTATCTCCACCAATTAAAAGAATTATAATTTTGTCATCTTTTTCTTTGAAATATACTCTATAACCTTTGGCATAATTAATTCTCATTTCTCTAATTCCATCGCCGACAGGTTTACAATCTCCAAAATGTTCATCCGTTTCAAGTTTTTGGATTCGGAAAAGTATTTTAGATTTTGCCCGAATGTCTTTTAGCTTTCTAATCCATTTATCAAATTCGGATGTTTTTTCAATAATTATCATTTAAAATTGTATCCATTTAGATACAAAATTAGTTCTTTTTCGGATTCTGTAAAGAAAATTTGATTTATTTAGTGAAATATTTTAGGTGTATTCTAACAACCGAATATGAAATGATACTATAAATTTTTTAATAAAAAGACTTTTAAATAGTAAATTCGCTTAAAATAATTTGAATACAATAATTAATGGATTTCGAACAATTCAAGTTTCCAAAAACTGACCAACTTCCAGAAAAAATAAATTTTAAATCTACAGCGCCTAGTAATATTGCTTTGGTAAAATACTGGGGAAAAGCAGATATACAAATCCCTAAAAATACTTCGATAAGTTTCACATTATCGAATTGCCATACTTCAACCCTACTAAAATTAGAAGCAAAATCAAGTGCTGGTGAGCAAACTAAAGTTGAAGTTGAATTGGATGGGGTAAGCACTCCTAGTTTTCATCCTAAAATTGAAAAATTTTTAAAATTAACTGAAGAATATTGTCCTTACGTAAGCAATTATCATTTTTACATCGAGACTAAAAATACCTTTCCACATTCAAGTGGCATAGCTTCTTCTGCCAGCGGAATGAGTGCTTTAGCCATGTGCTTAATGCAATTTGAAAAACATGTAGACCCTGTTATTTCGGATGAATTTATGCTGAAAAAAGCTTCATTCTTAGCGCGATTGGGTTCAGGAAGTGCTAGCCGAAGTATTCAAGGTAAATTGATGCTTTGGGGGAAACATGAAGAAGTGCAAGAAAGCTCAGATTTATATGCTGTTGGCTTAGCCGAAAACGATATTCATCCTGTTTTTAAAGATTATCAAGACAGCATTTTGCTAGTAGACAAAGGGCAGAAAAAAGTGAGCAGCACTTTAGGTCATAGTTTAATGAATGGCCATCCTTTTGCTGAAAAAAGATTTGAACAAGCCCAAAAGCATTGTAGTCAATTGTTAGAAGTTTTAAAATCGGGTAACTTAGACGCATTTGTAAATTTAGTAGAGTCTGAAGCACTTACTTTACATGCTATGATGATGAGTAGCCAACCGTATTTTATGTTGATGACGCCAAATACCTTAGCTGTACTCGATGCCGTTTGGGAATTTAGAAAAGAGACTAAAATTCCGGTTTGTTTTACCTTAGATGCCGGTGCCAATGTACATTTGCTCTATCCTAAGCAACATCAAAAAAATGTAAAGGATTTTATAGACCATTCGCTAAAACAATACTGTGAGAAAGGTCAAGTAATACACGATGAAGTTGGTAATGGAGCGGAGATAATTAAATAGAACTCATTCCTAGCTATCCCTATTTGGTTACTTATAATAAGTTATCTGTCTTGCATCCTCATAAAATGCATTGGAGTTTTTTACAATTAAATTCACCAATTTTTGTACATCAGCTGGGTTAACATCTTCTATATCTATTGGGTAAATTTTGGCATTTTCGGTAATCAGTAGTTTGTTATTTTGGTGTTCAATTTTCGTAATGCTATCAAATTTCAAACTAATTTGCGATGATGTATTGATACGCATCAGAATTCTGCTCTTATTGTGTTGCACATAAGCTTTATACCAAAAATTTCTGGAAATGAGAATTACCGAAATGAAGGTTGAGAATAGATAAAAAAGATGAGCATCTTCGTGATTTCTAAATAAGAAATATAATCCTAATAATAGTACCACTACGCCTATAACAGGTAGGTAATACCATTTAGAAGATAGATTATCAAAATGAATGCTTTTCATCTTAGAAAGTTTAATCAAACATATTATTTAAAATTGTGGCTGGCAAATATTCATTTGAATTAGATAGATTTTGTTTGCGTGAGGGATGTGAATGGAAATCCCACAAGCTTTTTGCTTAGCAAAACTTTAGTGTAGGAGCGATTTTATGAGCTTATATACTAATTTGTTTTGGTTAGTGAAAAAGCGAGGAATTGCAATGGTCAGCCCGACCCCGATTTACAAATCGGGGTCACGCCCCACTAATAATTTAAAATTTCCTGAATCTTTACTTTCACCTTCTCCGTACTTGGTATCATGGTTTGTTCTAAGACTGAATTTAGCGGAATGGCAGGCATATTTTCTGAACCAATCGTCATGACAGGTGCATCTAAATCTTGGAAGCATTGTTCTTGAATTTTACCGCTCAAGGCGCGAGCAAAAGAATTATCGGAAGGCTCTTCAGTTACGACTAAACACTTCTTACACTTTTTAACCGAATTCATAATGGTTTCTTCGTCTAACGGATGCAGTGTACGTAAATCTACAATTTCAATTTGGTCTTGTAAGCCAAGCTCTTCTGATGCGTTCATTGCCCAGTGCACACCCATTCCATAAGTAATAATACTTAAGGTTTCCTGCTCATCTTGTGGCCAAATTTCCTGTAAAACCCAAGCTTTGCCAAAAGGCAAGACATAATCTTCTGCAGGCTCAATGCTGGTTGCGCCTTTTGTACCTGGCACTTTGCTCCAATACAATCCTTTATGTTCAAAAATGACTACCGGATTAGGGTCGTGGTAAGCTGCTTTTAGCAAACCTTTTAAATCGGCACCGTTACTTGGGTAGGCAATTTTAAGTCCACGAATATTGGTTACCACACTTTCTACAGAAGATGAATGATATGGGCCACCACTACCATAAGCGCCAATCGGTACACGTAAAATCATAGAAACTGGCCATTTTCCATTGGACAAATAACAACTTCTACTCACTTCAGTAAACAATTGATTGAGTCCTGGCCAAATGTAATCTGCAAATTGAACTTCGACAATGGGTTTTAAACCAACGGCGGACATCCCAACAGTTGATCCCACAATAAAGGCTTCTTGAATAGGTGTATTAAAAACCCGATGATCGCCAAATTTCTGGGCTAAAGTAGCCGCTTCACGAAAAACGCCACCAAGTCTACCTCCCACATCTTGACCGTAAAGCAAGCATTCTTTATGAGTTTTCATTAATTCTTCTATAGCAAACAAGGCTGAATCAACCATTACTACCTTTTCTGCTCCTTTTGGTGAACGTTCTCCCTTTTCTTCAGTAATGGGTGTTGGTGCAAAATCGTGGGTAAATAAATCTTCTGGTGTTGGATCTTCGGCTGCTAAGGCTTCATCGTATTCTTTTTGAACTAATTTCTTAGCTTCGTTTTCTATTCCATTTACTTCTTTATTGGTAAATCCATTTTCTAAAAGTGTTGCTTTTAATTTTGGATACGGATCACGTAGTTTGGATTCTTCTAAATCATCTCGATAAAATTCCATTCGTACACCAGAAGTATGGTGATTCAACAGTGGACATTTGGCATGCACTAAAAATGGACGGCGTTCTGTTCTTACGGTATCCAAAACTTTTTTGAACTCTGTGTAGGATTCTTCAAAATCGGTTCCATCAATGCTAATAGCTTCTAATCCATGAAAACCTTTGGCATATTGAAAAGCATCTTGTGCCCGAGTTTCTTCAGCGTTTGCCGAAATATCCCATCCATTATCTTGTACTACATAAATAATAGGTAATTGTTTTAAAGCTGCCATTTGCAAAGCTTCAGCAATTTCTCCTTCGGTTACCGATGCGTCACCAAGAGAACAAACTACCACGGGTGCTTTATCCATTTGCTCAGAACCTGATTCTTTTTTTTCTTTATAAGAAAACCCCAAGGCTGCTCCAGTTGCTGGAATGGCTTGCATACCCGTAGCCGAACTTTGATGTGGTATTTTGGGCTTATCATCATCTCTTAAACTCGGATGAGAATAGTAAGTTCTACCACCTGAAAAGGGATCGTCTTTTTTCGCTAGAAGTTGTAACATTAAGTCTTTAGGTTGCATACCAATAGCTAGTAAAATGGAATCGTCTCGGTAATACGGATACACATAATCCTGGGGTAAAAGTTGCATTCCCACAGCAGTTTGAATTACTTCGTGGCCACGAGATGTGGCATGCACATATTTTGAAACTACTTTGAAATTTTCTTCATAGAGTTCTGCCATGGCTTTTGCAGTAACTAAATTTTTGAAAGCTTTTTTAAGTATATTTTTATCTAACTTCATACTTACTAATATATTTTCTCGCAAAGACGCTAAGACGCCAAGGCTGTTTTATAAATTATTTACAATTCTTGATATTCCGTTTTTTATTAAAGCTTCATTGAAATTTATAAGTAAACCTAATTTTAGATTTGTTAATTTCAAATAAGTCAAAACTTGTTTAGGATGAGCAGGAGCAATATTTTCAACAGATTTTAATTCAATTATTACTTTATTATTAACAATCAAATCTGCTCTAAAACCAATGTTCATTTTCAAATCATTCCAAATAACTGGAATTGCTTTTTGCCGCTCTACATTCAAATTTAATTTTCTCAATTCAAAATCCATAATTTCTTCATAAACAGACTCTAATAGTCCTGGACCTAATTCTGTATGAATTTGATAGGCAGTATTTACGATGATTTTTGAAAGTTCATTCTCATTCATATTAAAATTATTTTGCGGCTTAGCGACTTCGCGTGAAACACGTTATTTTTCATAAGCTTCCAAATAATCCGCAATACGTCTTAAAAAACTACCAGCTAAAAACCCATCTACAATTCGATGATCAAAAGAAAGTGATAGGTACATCATATGCCTAATTTCAATTTTATCGCCATCTTCGTATTCCATGACTTCTGCTCTTTTTTTAATAATTCCTGTGGCTAAAATGGCTGCTTCGGGTTGATTGATAATCGGTGTTCCCATTAAACTTCCGAAAGTACCTACATTAGAAATCGTGAATGTGCTTCCTTTGGTTTCATCTCCAGTAAGTTTGTTATCTCTGGCTTTAGCTACTAATTCATTTACATTTTTAGCTAAAGTTTCTAAGTCTTTTTGATCACTGTTTCTAACCACTGGAACAATTAAATTTCCACTAGGTAAGGCCGTTGCCATACCGATATGAATTTCATCTTTTATGATAATTTCATCGCCATCTAAAGATGAATTGATTTTTGGAAAATCTTGAATGGCCTTGGTCACCGCTTGAATAAATAAAGGTGTAAACGTAAGCTTCTCACCTGTTTTCTCCTGAAAAGATGCTTTGTTTTGGTTTCGCCAATTGACCAAATTCGTTAAATCTGCTTCTACATAAGCGGTTACATGAGGTGAAGTGTGTTTTGAAAAAACCATGTGATCGGCAATCATTTGTCGCATGCGATCCATTTTGATGCGTTCGCCTTTGCCTTTGTCAAATTTTAAATCAGGTACTTGAAAACCTGAATTTTCCTGCGGAACTGCTTGAGCAAATTGCGCTGGTCTGCCATCTTCTAAATACTTAAATATATCTGATTTTTGAAGACGATCGTTCGCACCGCTTGCTGGAATTCTTGCTAATTCTTCGTAACTAATGTGATGCTCCTTTGCAATTTTTTCGACTAAAGGTGAATAAAAGTGATTACCTCTGTTGCTCTTTTGCCAAGCAGAAGTATGTACTTTTCCAGCTTGATTTGGTTTTGCTGCGTTTGTCTTATTATCTGACTTATTAGGTTTTTTAGCACTTGAAGAAGCTTCTGATTTGGCAGGTGTAGATTCTTGAGATTGAGCATTTGGCGCTATAGCTTCAGTTATTTCTAGTACAGCAATTGGATCTCCTATTTTTACAACATCTTGAGCATCGAATTTAGTTTCAATTAGTTTTCCTGAAAATGGTGCTGGCACTTCATTATCTACTTTATCTGTGCCTACTTCTACTAAAATATCGCCTTCGTTGAAGTTTTCACCTTCATTGACCACCCAATTTAAGATGGTTCCTTCGGTGATACTTTCTCCCATTTTAGGAAGTTTAAATTCCACTTGTTCACCTACGGAAGCATTATTCTCTTTACTCATAATTTCATTTTTCAACTTGAAAAGTATTCAACTTTCAACAAGCAAGTTAATTAATTTTTCTTGCGAAAGTTCGCTAAGGTTTCATAAAAGTTCTCTTGTTTAGGCCTATTTTTTGGTATTTCCCGAAGCGGCTGTACTTCTTCTAAACTTTCGTGGCAATCTGCAGGCAATTGTTGATAAAGCCTAGTCCCAGCAGTTTTCCAAGCAATCATTTCATCTGTAACTTTCTTCACTATTTTGGCAGGATTCCCGACTACCAAACTTCTTCTAGGAATTTGAGTTTCAGCTTTCACAAAAGCCATTGCACCAACAATCGATTCGTCACCAACATAAGCATCGTCCATAATTACCGAATTCATGCCAATTAAACAATTTTCACCTAAATTGGCACCGTGAATAATGGCTCCATGGCCTACATGAGCACCTTTTTTTAATACAATCGATTTCCCAGGAAACATATGTACCGTACAATTTTCTTGCACATTTACGCCATCTTCCAAAATGATTTCTCCCCAATCACCACGTATGGCAGCACCAGGACCAATGTAGCAGTTTTTGCCAATAATAACATTTCCAGTAACAGCTGCTTGTGGATGCACAAAACTTGACTCGTGAATTACTGGAATATGGTTTTTGAATTTGTAAATGGCCATTAGTAGTTAGCTTTTAGATGGTAATATTTAGTTTGTAGTGGTTAGTTGTTTAAGTATGATTTCAAATTCATTTGTAATTACAATAATATTTGACGAAAAGGACAAAAAAAGATGAAAAGATAAAATGACAAATTATTTTAGAGTTTTTTTAAAATTTGAAATCATCGCTTGCATTTTTTGAATAGCTTCAAGGTTTTGATCGAATATTGCTTCATTTATATAATTTAAGTCAAACGAACAGATTAATTGTGTTTCCCACTCAAATGAAGAACCTAATGCGGTTTCTAGATACTGAATAAAATGTTTATTAGAATTTCTTGCGGATCCTTCAGCGATATTTGAAGCTATTGAAACAGAGCAGCGTTGCATTTGGTTTGATAAACCATAGATTTCAGTATTTGGAAACTCGCTTGTAATTTTATAAGTTATACTTACTAGCTTTCTTGCTTCCTGCCAAATTGCCAACTTTCTAAAGTTATGTTTTAGCGCCATAATTTATAAATTCATCTTAGTGTCTTTTTTATCATAGTGTCTTTTTGTCTTTTTATCTTTTCAGTCCTTTTATAATTTTAATCTTCTATTAACTATTTAAACCTCGCCAACTTCTCTTTAGTAAACGAACTCAACACTAACTTCCCACTAATTTTTGCGCGTTCAATGAGTAATTCATCCCAATCTTCTGTCCCACGCCAAAACATTTGTTTCATGTGTTTCACTGCTTCAGGATTATACTGACATAAGTTTTTTGCCATTTCAGCTACAGCTACATCGAGTTCTTCTGTAGTTTCAAAGACTTTGGTAAACAAACCTTTTTGCATAGCCCACTGTGGCGAATAAAACGAATTTGCATCGATAGCAATTTGAGACATGCCGCTAACACCTAATTTTCGCTCAACAGCCGGACCAACTACAAATGGACCAATGCCAATATTTAATTCACTTAATTTAATAGCTGCATATTGTGTAGCCATGCAATAATCCATAGCAGAAGCTAAGCCAACACCACCACCAACGGTTTTTCCTTGCACACGACCAATTATAAATTTGGGACATTTGCGCATGGCATTTATTACATTGGCAAATCCGCTAAAGAATTTTTCTCCAGTTTGTTCATCTTCAATGGCAATGAGTTCTTTAAAACTGGCTCCAGCACAAAAAGTTCGGTCGCCGCCCGATTTAATTACAATTACCAATACTTCCTTATTTTCTCCCATTTGGGTAATGGTTTCAGCTAACTTAGCAAGGATATTACTTGGTAATGAATTATGCGCAGGATGAAAGAATTCAATCGTTGCTATTTGGTCTTTTATATCATGTTTTACGTAAGCTTCAGACATATTTTACAGTTTAATTTCTAAATCGTTTTCGGTTGTTTCAAAACTAACAATTGTTAGGCTTATGCACAAAACTTTAGGATTTTAAAAAACTTTAAAATGAACAGAAAAATTAGGATTATAACTTTTTAAACTAAAAACTTAGTTTAAACTAAATATTTAGTTATATTTGAAAAAATAATTTTACCAATGAAGGAGCTAACTAAAGCTGAAGAAGAAGTAATGCAATACCTATGGAAGCTTAACGAAGCTAAAGTGGCAGATATTATAGAACATATGCCTAACCCAAAACCAGCTTACAATACGGTCTCTACTTTAATACGTATTTTAGAGCAGAAAGGCTTTGTGGGTTATCAAAAACAAGGTCGTGGACATGTTTATTTTCCAAAAGTGAAACAAGCTCAGTATAAAGATGCAAGTATGAAAAAACTGATTAATAACTATTTTGAAGGCTCTTTTTCTTCGATGGTTTCGTTTTTCATGAAAAAAAATGACATGAGTTTAAATGACCTTGAAGAAATTATGAAAGACCTAAATAAAGAACAATCATAATGCCTATTTTAATAGAAATTTTACTTTACCAATTCCTGTTTTTAGTAGTATATCAAGCTATTAAAAATGAACCTTTTTTTCAATTGAATCGCATTTACTTATTGGGGAGTTTGGCTGCTTCATTTGCCTTACCCTTTGTAGAATGGAATTGGTTTCAATTCAGTTTTCACCCTGAAATCATACGAAATAGCAATTATTTACCAGAAGTAATTGTGGGCATTAATTCAATTGAAAATACTTCAGCTGTTTACCATCAAACCAGCATTGATTTCATTAGTATTTTAGAGAATTTATATTTTCTAGGTTTTTCAATTACTGTAAGTCTGTTGTACATTAAAATTGAAAAAATCGTTCAACTTATTCAAGAGAATAGATCAGCTTCTAAGAAATATGGCAAGTTAGTTTATTTAAAAAATGGACATCAAGCCTTTAGCTTTTACAACTATATTTTTATTGGAAATGAGATTTCTACTTCAGAACAATTAGCTGTAATTGAACACGAAAAAGAACACGTGCGGCTAAAGCACAGTTTAGACCTAAGTTTTTTGGCTTTTACAAAAGTACTAATGTGGTTTAATCCTTTTCTATATTGGTATGAAAAAGAATTACAATTAATACACGAATACCAAGCTGATGCAAGAGTTTGTGCCAAATTAAATACTAAAACCTATGCATGGCAATTACTCAACACCGCCTTTAAAACAGAAAATATGAGCTTAATGAGTTCATTTTACAATAAATCATTCATTAAAAACCGAATTAAAATGTTACACCAAAAAAAGAATACAAATCGATTGATTAAATATGTATTAATCACCCCTATTTTACTAATTGCATTTAGCTTTAACCTAATTGCACAAAGCAGCTTGCCAAAGGACGAACAAGCATTATTAGATAAGTATAAAAAAGAAATTGCAACACTTGTTGAGCAAGGTGATATGTCTGTTTATTATGATTATGTAATTGATGTTGAAAAAGACAAAAATAACATCCTTACTAAGGATGCATTTTATAGAATGAAAGCTTTTGCCATTTTAGCAAATGAGAAAGGAATGCGCCCAACTAAAAAATTGGATAAAGCTTTACTAACAGAAGATTATGCTTCCTACGTTAAACGAATGAATAAGTCTAAAAAAGTGGTTTTAATACAAAGCAACAAAACAGTTGTAGAGAAAGAATATGATAGTGACGTGCCATTTTCTGCAGTAGATCGTGTACCTGTTTATCCAGGTTGCAATGAAGATTTTAGCAACCAAGAGCTAAGAAATTGCATGTCTAAAAATATTCAAGAACACATCAATAAAAATTTTGATACATCCATTGCCGCTAAAGTTGGATTAACCGGGCAAAATCGCGTTTACGTTCGTTTTACTATTTCCAAAAATGGAGAAATTACTGATGTAAATGCACGTGCTGCTCATCCTGAGTTATCTAAAGCTGGTGAAAATGCCGTGAAAAGTCTACCCAAAATGAAGCCAGGAATGCATAATGAAGAGAATGTAAATGTAATTTATACATTACCTATCACTTTTTTAATTCCTGAGAAAGAAGAAATGGATGATAAGCAATAGAATATTCATTTTGAGTTTGTTTTTGCTTTTCATACATTTTTGTTTGGGACAAACTCAAAAATTAGATTCCTTAATGGCTAATGGTGAATTTGCCAAGGTAATAGAGATAGCAAGAGCTTCAACTGAAAAACTGAGTAAAAAAGATTCTTTTTTAACTGCCAAAGCTTATTTGGGACTTGGCAACACTCATCAGGCGCTTAAAATCTATCAACAAAATTTAACAGATGGCGATGCGTTAAATCACTTTTATGCTTATGGAAAATTACTTCTTCAGCAAAACAAAGCTACAACTGCTGATTCTATTTTTTTGTATTTACATCAAAAAAATCCTAAGAATACAGAGTATTTATACCGATTAGCCTTAGCAAAACAAAAATTAAATTCTAAGGATTTTAAAGCAACACTTTACCAGGCTTATAACTTACAAACGAATCACTTATGGGTAGCTTACGAACTGGCGAAAGAAGAATTAAAGCAAAAAAATTATGCAGTTGCTAAGCGAATTACCACTCAAGCTCTAAAGCATAATCCTGAACACACGAGTTTACTTTCTATAAAAGGACAGACAGAATTTGCTTTAGATAAATGGAAAGAATGCATTACAACCTTTAATAAACTGAAGGAAATAGCAGACTCACCTTTGTTTGTAGAAATTAGATTAGCAAAAGCTTATACCTATTTAAGAAGATATCCCGAAGCATTAAAACAGTACGAAATCTGTCTGGCTAAAGATCCAACTGATTATTCATTATTTGAAAATGCAGCCGAAATAGCCACACTTTGTGGCGAAACTGAAAAAGCATTAATTTATATATCTCAAGCTTTTGCTTTAAAAGATGTGGGCAGATCTAGACAATACTATATTTTCGGAACTGTATTTTTACAAAAGGAAGATTTTGAAAGAGCTATTGGCTTTTTTAATCAATGTATTGAAGAAAATCCTGAACACGAAAAAGCAACGTATGGACTCGCCAATGCCAAAGACCGATATTATAAGGATCAACAAAAAATACTAGATGCTTATCAATTATATATAGACCGATTTCCTGATGGTAAATTTATAGAGCAAGCTAATTACAGAGTGAAAGATTTAAAAAAAGAAATTTTTTTGAGTGGTGGTAAAAAACTATAAAATTTGCATTATCTAGATAACTTCAACTTACTCTGGTAATGTTTGTAAATTCCTTTAACTACAACAATGTTCAACGGAAACTCAAGCAACACATGTCCTAAACTCATAAAAAACAACAGCATTAATCCAAGCTTAAAATCATAAAGATATAAAGCTACAGATGCTGTCCAAAGTAGCATTACCGTAAATAAATTGACCTTAGAAATTGACTTTGCCCATCCTATTACATTAATTTTTGAAAACCAATTTAAGTAATGATAAGTGTAGGCAAACGCAATAAACGATTGGATTTTAATGCCGTGAATAGTATCATAAAAACTAGTCGATGCTTCAAATTGCTTGTCCAAAAAGCTTGAAATAGTGTAATTCAAATTCAAAAAACTAGTATTTTGGTAGGTTTCAAAACCTTGTAAAGAAGAGATTTCTTGAAATAATTGATTTGGAAAAAAAGCAATTAAAAATGGTATAATTAGCATTAGCATACAAGATATTAAACTAAAACGACTTGGCTTTTTAAGATATCCAATCCACATAAACAAAAAAGTAAATAAAAAAACATGGATGAGCGTAGGTAAAAAAACAAAGGTTATAATGTGTACCGCATAATTGTTTTTAAGAAATAAGACTGTAAGTAAAATTGAAGCTAAAAAGATGAATATAATAGCATACTTCACTTTTGAAAATTGATTCTTGAACAATTCGGTTAGTAGCACAAAGAGAAAAGAAGAAAGAATTAAATACGTAACCAAAGACTTTTGGAGTTTTTTATCGATTCCAAAATGCAAGAAATCGTAGTATGCATTTATATAGTGTAAGCTAATAAGCAAAGTAATACCAATAATAAAATAGATGGGTAATTTACTTTTTGAAAAATAGGCTTTGCTTTTCAGCCAGTTGATTTCAGTTAAATAGTGCATTGGTCCTAAAAACGCATAAGAGAACAAAAACAACTCGAAAGGTAAAATTAAGGCAAGTGCAAACGATATAACAATGAAGATAAAGTTCAAAAAATCAGATTGATATAGTAACATTAAATCTATTTTAAATCAGTAACACAGGGATAAATTAAACTTTTCAAAATACGTCAAGACCTTCACCATTAGAATAATTCTTATTTTTGATTTATGAAATCAAAAATCAAATTACTTTTAGTCGTTTTTTTAGTAATTTCTTGCAATAGTGCAAATTATGAAAAAATAGAATTTAACCAAACTCTAAAAAGTAAATTAGATGAAGTTTCATTTAACCAAATAGATATTTTCCCAAGTTTTGAAACTTGTAATGTAGAAGAAGATGCAGCCTTAACCAAAACCTGTTTTATTAACACCATTCATAAATCTATTCAGGAATTTTTAGAACAGCATCAGGTTGAAAAAGATAGTTTTAATGTAGTATTAGAAGTTAGTAAAACAGGAAGTCTCTCAGTTGCTAATATAAAATCGGGTACAAAAAACTCAACCCAAGAGCTTAAAACGAAGCTTAATTTGTTTTTAAAACAAAAATTACCAAAATTGTACCCAGCTCAAAAACAAGGGATACCGATTAGATGCCAGATCAATTTACCCGTTGTTATTAAAGACGAAATTTAATTCCCGCACGTAAATCTACAGAAGTATCATCGCGTGTATTCTCTCCGAATTTGTAAATATTAGAATAATTGAAAGTAATAAAAAGCTCGTTTACTAAACGAATAGCCATACCAGCTCCAATTCCTAAGGGTGTATTTAATGAAGTGTAGCTTTCGTTAATTTCAGTAGGAATATTATTGTTATCAAATTCAATAAAAGTTTCATCATAATGTCCAAAGCTAATCAACTCTGCTTCAGCATATAAATGAAATACGCGTGAATTGATAATTTTAAAACGATAACCAATCATCAACTCCGTAAGGTCTAATTCAAACTCTTCTGTTGGGAAACTTTTGCGAAGTTGAAGCAGTAACGAATTTCTTGGGTAATCTGTTTCACTATACAGTTCGGCTTCCAAACCAGCAAAAGGAATGCTGTTATCTTCTTCAGACCTAAACATCACAAAATTACTTTCTCCACCCCAAATTCCTAATCGCACTCGGACAGTAGATTCCGAATCCATTTCATCTTCACCACCATAATTGTATTTTAAAACTACTCTGGACAAGTCTCTTCTATTGAAGTTAAGCTTTCGAGTGTTTAAATCCATGTCTGCAGTAAACTCGTTAATCTTGTCGATATAATTTTCTTTAGTTAATTCTACTATTTTTTCGTCTTTCAATAGAAAAAAGCGATAATCTCTAGTAGAACGTTCCGTAAGTAAAGTAAGATTGCCTTCTTCTTCGACGTATAATAACAAGTCTTCACCAGCTACAGTATACTCTTTTTGAGCAAAGCTTAGCTGGCTAATAAATAGAAAAATTGCAATCCAACTTATATTTTTTATAAAAGATAATTTCTTTGCTTCCATGTCATTTTTGAGTTAGTTAAATAAGCTAAAAAATAGACCAATCCTATTGGATAAAACAAACTTATAAGCAGGAAGTCTGTTGTGCAAAAGGGCAGTTTAAGCTTCTTAGCAAATTCAAATATAAGAAAAAAATCAATGCTAATTTTTATTAAAAAAAGCATTAAAAAAGAAGTTAAAAGTGATGGAAATAAAATACTTAAAATGAAAATTGAAAGCAATGATATATTAACTATCAACAAGAGTACACCAAGTATTTTTTGAAGTATTGAAGATGTATACTTGGTTTTATTAAACCATCTTTTACGCTGCTGTACAAATGGCTTTAACTTATTAACAGCTTGGGTTAAAACTAAATTATCAGCATCTAAGAGCTGCCCTATTTTATGCTGAGTATTCACCATCTTTTCTAGTAATAAAACATCATCTCCGCTGGGTTGATTTTCATTTCCTGAAAAACCATCTACTTTAAGGAAAGTTGCTTTCGAATAACAAAAATTAGCACCATTGCATAAAATGGGCTTATTTAAATTTGCCATAGCCAAACTGACAGCTTGTAAAGCCATAAAATCATAGTACTGAAATTTCGCCAAATAGGAATTTTGTGTAGCGATGGCTACACTACCAATTACTGCATCTACAGTGTGATTGGTTAAATAAGCGTGGTAAGACTGAAGCCATTTTTCATTTACAACACAATCGGCATCTGTGGTAATAATAAATTCGTATTGAGCATGTTGAACTCCTAATGTTAAAGCTGCTTTTTTTCCAAAACTGTCTTTGGGTAATTCCAGCATTTTAAAATTTGCATGTTCATTGATAAGCGCTTTAAGTTGAGTAACCGAAGCATCATTTGAATGGTCGTTTATAAAAATTACTTCGAAGGATGAAGTTGGATAATTTAGCGCTAAAAGACTAGAAACTAAATTAGGTAAATTTCGTTCTTCATTCCTAAATGCCACCAAAATAGTAAAGCTTGTATAAACTTGATTTGATTTATTTGGCCTTACTGTTTTTAAATTTACCAAACTAAAAAGTAAGATAGAAAGCGTCAACAAATAAACTAAAAATATGAAGCCAACTAACCACATCATTAAACTGAAAGTATTTTCTTTTTAGTTAAAGAATTTAAAGGTGTTTTCATCATTAAAAAATTGCCTATTACAGCTGGAAACATAAAGTTAAACAACCACATGATAAGAGAAATACTTAAAATTACATAGCTTGAAACTGCAAAAAAGCTGAAGATAAAAATACCGATTCCTGCTTTTAAAGTAGCATCTACTATAAATATGCTAGGTAAAAATGAAGCCATTAAATACATAATAAAAATACTTGGCATGGCAACAAAATAGGAAACTTCCCAGCCAAGAAAAAAACCTAATAAGTAATATTGATGACTAAAAAAAAGATAGCGTAAAAACGAATACAAAAGAATTTTATACTTTACAGAAGAAGTGGTTTTTAATTGAAGTTTGATGCTACTCCACGTCTTTTTAAAAATAGATTTCGAAAAAAAGAAAGCTACTAAAACTAGTAAAATAAGGATGGTAACTAATTCTATTTGTACCGACTGCAAAAAGTCCCAAAACATTTCTCGCAATACAACAAATCCAACTATACCGAAGACAAGTGTTATAAATAACTGAGTGAAATTTTGAATGGCATTTAAGCCCAAAATTCGTTTATGATTTTTGGAATGAAAAAAAGTCAATTTCATTGCAAAATCTCCAATTCGGTTAGGAGTTAAAACTGCTACTGCATGAGCAACTAAAGATTGATATGCGGCTTTTTGAATAGAAATATCATGAACTTGACTCACTAAAGTCTTCCATTTAAGAATTTCAAAATACCAATTTGCAAAACTTAAGCTAGCAATAATTCCTGTAAAAGCAAGAATGTACCCAATTGAGATAGGCTTTAAATGATTTAAAAGCATATCAAAACTAGCTTGTTCTTGACTTATAGAGATAAAGATATAAATACTACAAGCAAGTACTAACAATACTTTTACAAGTACTGCATACTTTTGCTTAGTTTTGTTGAAATTAAACATGTACAAATAAACAAATATTTAAGCAGTTGGCAGCAGAAAAGATAATTTTAGGAATCGACCCTGGAACTACCATTATGGGATTTGGTATTATTAAAGTAGTAGATAAAAAAATGCAATTTGTACAACTGAATGAATTAATGTTGAAAAAATACAATGATCCCTACACCAAACTTAAATTAATTTTTGAAAGAACCATAGAACTTATAGATGCTCATCATCCTGATGAAATTGCTATTGAAGCTCCATTTTTTGGAAAAAATGTTCAATCTATGCTCAAATTAGGCAGAGCTCAAGGTGTAGCTATGGCGGCTGGCTTATCTAGACAAGTACCAATAACTGAATATTTGCCTAAGAAAATTAAAATGGCCATCACTGGAAATGGAAATGCTAGCAAAGAACAGGTTGCAAAAATGCTTCAGCAATTACTTGGGCTAAAATCAATTCCTAAGAATTTAGACTCTACTGATGGGTTAGCAGCTGCGGTTTGTCATTTTTATAATTCGGGTAAAGCTAGTGCAGAAAAAAGTTATACTGGCTGGGATGCGTTTGTAAAACAAAACCAAAAACGAGTAAAATCCTAAATTTTAAGGCTGCTGTAAAATATATTCAAGGATTTTGATTTCTTTAGAAGTTAATTCTCTGTACTCCAACTCAAAATTACCGTTCTCTTTTTTGGTCATTACGCCGTTAATTTCATCAGAATTATAAATAAACATTTCTTCGTTTATAGGCGATAATTCTGCAAAGCTTTCAATAGAGTTTTCTTTATATAAATCAAATCCATTTTTATTGGGATAAAAATAAACAAGCTGGTTTAAAGCCAAATAAGCCGTGCTTTCTTCTTTTATTTTCGCTAATTTTATTTTTTGTTTTTCTTCTTCACTAAGCGCTGGTTCTTTATTTGAAGTATTAATTTTACTTACAGGTTTATTAGCTTCAGCAATATTTTCAAAAGCATCTCTAATGGCATCATGATAAGCAGCTCTTAGCGTTTGTAATTCTGTCTTACCCCGCGATGCTAAAACTATTTTTCCTTCGCAATCATAAAGAATAATTGTTACAAAAGTATGGTTAGGTGTAAATTCCTTTTCTAAATTAAGTCTTATACCTTTACAAGGATTAGCTTTAAATTTAGCTGGAATTTCTTCTGTATCCATAAAAACATTAAAGCCATCTTCTTTAAATAAATACCTGAGCAAAGAATTGATTTGGTTTTCGTTTTCCATAGTCTGAAAACTAAACTGAATAGGAATTACCACATAATCAAAATCTTCAAAAACACCTTGCTGTGCTGATAAATTAAAAGAACTGAAAAACAGAAACAACAAGGCTATTTTAAATAGTTTCATTACAAATAGTTTTTTAAATCTGTTAGTTTTTCAACTCGCTTACCGTTAAAGCTCGTATCCTTACCAAAATATATGGCATCCATACCCACATCTAATGCTCCATAAATATCGGCTTCTAAATTATCGCCAATCATTATACTTTGCGCGGAAGTAGCTTTTGCTTTTTCAAGGGCGTGGTTAAACACTTTTGGATGTGGCTTTTTGAGCATTACATCTTCAGAAGTAGTGGTAGTAATAAAATAATCTATAATACCCGAGTTAAACATTTTTTTAGACTGAATTTCTTCAAATCCATTGGTTATAATATGTAGATGATATTTAGTTTTTAAATAATCTAAAATCTCTAAACTGCCTTCAAACAAATGCTTTTGTTCACTCAACTTTAAAATATAAAGGTCTGCTATTCTGTGTATAAAATCGTCTGTTGCATTATACTTTACACTATCAAAAGCTTCTTTTAATCGGTGATAACGTAAATCTTCTTTACTAATTTGGTTTAAGCGATATCGTTTCCAATAACGCAAATTTATAGGGACATAATGGGTTAAAAACTCATGCAAAGAAAATGAAACTGGATTTTCTTCAAAGATAGATTCAAAAGTTAAAGCAGAGTTTTTTTCGAAATCCCATAAAGTATGGTCTAAATCGAAGAAAACATGTTTTATGTTAGTCATGCAGTTGGTTTATGAGTTCTTGAGTAATTTTAAAACGCTCAGACGTAAAGTCCTTATTTTCTAAATTAAGGCTAAAAATACCATTTACCTTTTTTAAGTCAGATTTAATTTTAGCTAATTTTATGTTTATATCTTGCTTAGATTTGGTTGCTAAAATTGAACCATGTAATACAAATGGAACCAGTTTTAAAGGGGTTACTTCTTCAGCGTTTAGGTTGTAAAATAAAAATGGAGTGCAAGTCCCCGCTCTAAACCCTAATTCTTCCGTATAACCCATAGAATAATCTTCTTTAATCATAGCTTTTTCGAAATTGATGTATGACTCAGGAAAAGACAAAGGATACTTTTTAATTAAAACATATTCTGCTTCTTGGTTAGCAATTTCTTTCCATCTATTTTTTTCTTTTTGAAGGTATTCTGTATTAAAAATTGCAGTTTTACCAGGCAAAAGACCAGTTTTAAAATAGTCACCCATCGATTTAATTAAGCGTTGGTAATGACTTTTATGGTGGTTTATGTTTCTATTATCTTTCGAAAAATCACTAAGCTGAAAAAACATTTTTACTTTTAGCTGATGCTCTTTTGCAAATTGAACTACTTGGTCATACACATTTAAAGGATCGTGTATTAACCTTAGCTGTGTTTTTAATCTTAACCAAGCATTAGGTAAATCTCCAGAAAAAATTTGTTTAAAAAATCCAACTAATTGTCTTAAGAAGCCTTTATACCTAAATGCAAAAGCTTCATGTACGGCTATTTGTAATTGAATATCAAATTTAGTTGGTGGCAATGTTATACTTGGATATTTATTTTGCAAAATTTTTAAAAACTCGTAGGCCCATAAATCAACCACGGGTCTTTGCAAAAAATTGTTTTTAAAAGCAGTGCTTTCTTCCACAGGAAACCCGCCAGATTTGTTTTTTACAAAAGGTAAATATTCTTCGTAACGGGATAATAAATAAAATGAAGCCGAAAAAATATCAAACGGAATACTACTTTCTCTGGAAACTCTAAAAAAACAAGGAATCGATTCCCATTGATCTACTTTTATTTCAAAGTCTCCAAAACCTTCTTCATCTAACAGACCAGAAGCTTCAACAAAAAGCTCTTGCCCTAAGGGTTTTTTTGCATAAGAAAACTTGACTCCTTCAAAAGAAATAAACTCTTCAATTTTTGTGGTAAACTGAACTTGAAATCCCAAAATACGATTACAAATTTGTTTAAAAGTGTATTGCTTTCTAGAGTTATGTTTGTTAGTAAAAACAAGGATTTCCATGAAACTGCTTAAGTTAAAGAGCGAATTTACGTATTAAATACAAGAAACATTTTATAAAAGTGATTCATCTGCAAAACTAAAATAACTTTTGTCGGTAATAATTAAATGATCTAGTAATTTCAAATCTAAAGTTGCAGCACCATTTTTTATACGCTTTGTAATTTCTAGGTCTGCCTTACTGGGTTTTAAAGTTCCCGATGGATGATTATGTGCTAAAATTAAGCTTACTGCACCAAAAGCCAGGGCGTTTTTGAAAAGCAAACGTAAATCTACAAGCGTACCCGTAATACCACCCTTACTCAAAGCAGATTTATTGATAATCTTATTGGAATTATTTAATAGAATTACCCAAAATTCTTCATGTTGTAAATCTCCTAAAATAGGCTGCATTAGTTCAAAAACATGTGTGCTAGAGCTAATCTTGGTTAATTCTTGCACTTCTTCTCCACGACGACGTCTTCCTAACTCTAAGGCGGCGACAATACTTATGGCTTTAGCTTCACCAATACCTTTATAAGCCATTAATTGCTTTACATCTAACTTAGCTAATCTATTGATTTTTTGTTCGTTATCTTTTAGAATTCGTTTACATAAACTTACTGCACTTTCATTTCTACTTCCTGAACCAATTAAAATTGCAAGCAATTCTGCATCACTTAAGCTTTCCTTTCCTTTTAAGATTAATTTTTCTCTAGGACGGTCACTCTCAGACCAATTTTTAATAGAAAAATAAGTAGATGAAGATGCCATGGGCTAAGTTTTGTTAAATATAAAAAAATTACTTTTGTGGCAAAACAAGACGTGATTTACCCAGCTCCACATTTTATTGAAGAAGACCAAAAGCTTTTAAAGCAATTTATTAGCGCATTTCCACTGGCTAGCCTAATCTGCGTTCAAGATGCTGAAATTTACACATCTTATCTTCCTTTAATCTGGAAAGGTTCAAATAAATTAATTGGACATTTAGATGTGCAAAACCCACAAGTAAAATTACTTCAAAATAGCAAAGAAGTAAAAGCCATTTTTCACGGTCCAGAAAATTATATATCGCCTTCGCACTTTAAAACAAACGAACTTCCAACTTATAATTATTGCAAAGTTGAAGTAAATGGATTGGTAAACCCAATTTCTAGTACATCTTTAAAAGAAGCCATTATTGAGTTAACTACGCAATTAGAAGGCAAAGAAGCTGCATACGAGTTAAACCATAGCGAAGATCGCTTACATCATTTAGTAAAATACATTTATGGCTTCGAAATTGAAATCACAAACCTACAAGGTCGTTTTAAAATGAGCCAAGATAAAACAAAAGAACACCAAGAATTTGCTTTACGTAACTTAGAGCTTAATTTATTGAAAAGACATCAAAAATTTTTAAAACAATATTGGACGCTAGCTAAAGATAAAAGATAATTAATTTGTTAACTTTGTGATTGTTATGAAAAATTCCAAAAAATTGAAATACTCCTTATTCCTATACTTATTTTGCCTGTTGGGTTTACAAGATATCCACGCACAAGTTGATGCTATAGAGCAGAACGAAACCAAAATTGAAGTAGATATCCAACAAAACATAACATTAGACCAAACACCAGTTTCTATAGATAGCTTGGCTTTTAAAATAAATGCAAAACTAAAAGACTATAAAAAAGAAGATTTAGCTATACATACTGCTAATATTGAAGTTAGCTCAAATACAAAAGATGAATTCATTGAATTGATAAAAGCTAAAATTCAAAAAACACCCATACAATTTACAAACGTACAACGAAGTGTAATTGCGAATTTTAGTGAATCTGGGCCAGTAACTGATGAAATGATTCTGCAATACAATACTTTAATTGAAGGTTGGAATAATGAAGCAGAAGAAGATCGTTATTTTAGGAAAATTGAGCTTAATTATGTTGAAAATATTCATCAACGAATGACTTTTAAACAACAAGTAAAAGCGAAAAAATTACCTGGTTATTTATATTTTGTAAAAACTCCTGAGATGCAAACCGATATCAGTAAGCAAAAAATGGAAAGCTGGCGTTTTAGTGATGAATACAGGGTTTACATAAACGATATGCAAATTGAAAAAGGAATTTTAAGTGCTAAAAGTCCAGAAAGTTTTACAGGTTATTATATTTTAAAATACCTCATTAACGAAGAACCCATAAACGAAGTGCATTTATTCACTAAATAAGTTTAATTTCCTTTAATTCTATTCCAAAGCTCAGCCAACAGCTTTTTGGCGTCTCCCCTAGTTTTGGGAGTTTCCTTGATGTCTAGTATTCTGTCTTTTTCATTAAATAAATAGTAGGAAAAAACAAAGTTAGTTTCATTGGGAGAAGGACTTAACAAACCAAAACGTAAGTCGTTTAAAAATACATCTCCATTTTCATTTTTACTAATGGTATACCAATTTTTAGTAATTTTCTTTAATCGAAGGATTTCGGGATGCTGAGCAAAATTCTTCTAAAAAGTGTTCATTCTGAAGAAATCTTCTAAATTGAATTTCTTCTGCATCAAAAAAAGAATAATCCCCTAGTAAAAATTGGTTTTCTAACTTCACATTTGCATTCCAAAGTATAGTATTAAATGCTGAAGGACGGGTTTGTATTTCTTCATAAGTAACATTTTGGCTTTCTAAAGCAGTCTTAAATTCTTGAAAAGAAACCAACTTCAAGACTAGAGTTATCATTAAATATGTAGAACTAACTACAAGTCCTAATCTATTCAATTTTCTTCGCTTTAAACTTGTTTGGGGTAAGCGAATTGCCAAAATTAAGAAAAAGAGAAATGGCAAGGTATATAAAGGATCTATCACAAAAATACTTTGAAAAGCCAACTGTATATCTAGCGGCCAAAAAAGTTGAGTTCCCCATGTAGTAAAAGCATCTAAAATGGGATGGGTAAGCAATCCTAAAAAAAATAGGCTCGTCCAATCTTTCCAATTGGCATCCTTATGAATGTAACTCACCAATTTCCCAAAAATGGGAGCTGCAAGAAGACTAAACAAGATAGAATGAGAAAAACCACGATGCCACTCCACAGCTGTAAGTTCATCTACAAAATAGCCAGCTAATACGTCTAAATCGGGAATTGTACCTGCAATTGCACCATACAATACAGCTTTATTTCCTACTTTTTTCCCTAAAACTGCTTCCCCAACAGAAGCTCCTAAAACAATTTGCGTTAAAGAATCCATGAAGACAAAAATAGCTTCAATACAACTTTAATTTAGAGAGATTAACATCAGTTTTTATTCATCTTTTAAATTAACAAAAATAGCTTTGCGAAAAGCATATAGTTTAGCCCTATTTCATCGTAAAATTTACGGAATTAATGTATTTTTGAGTTACTGAAATTCACTTTATGAACTTTGAATCAACCCAACTTTCTAACGAAAAATATATAGACTTATATAAAGCCATTTTAAAGCCTAGGCTTATTGAAAACAAGATGTTAGTTTTACTTCGTCAAGGTAAAATTTCAAAATGGTTTGCAGGAATTGGCCAAGAAGCTATTGCCGTTGGCGTAACTAAAGCCTTGCATAAGGATGAATATATTTTGCCTATGCATCGCAACTTGGGAGTATTCACAACACGAGAAATTCCGCTTTACCGTTTGTTTTCGCAATGGCAAGGTAAGGCTAACGGATTTACAAAAGGTAGAGATCGAAGCTTTCATTTTGGCACGCAAGAATTTAAAATTGTGGGCATGATTTCACATTTAGGTCCGCAATTAGGCGTTGCCGATGGCATTGCCTTAGCGCACAAATTGCGCAAAGAACAAAAAGTAACAGCGGTATTTACTGGCGAAGGCGGCACAAGTGAAGGCGATTTTCATGAAGCATTAAACATTGCTTCAGTTTGGCAGCTCCCTGTTTTGTTTTGTGTAGAAAACAATGGCTACGGACTTTCTACTCCTACTAACGAGCAATTTAATTGCGAACATATTGCCGATAAAGGTAAAGGCTACGGAATGGAAGCTCATATTATTGATGGCAATAATATTGTTGAAGTTTACGAAAAAGTAAGTGCCTTAGCAGAAGATATCCGTACAAACCCACGTCCTGTTTTATTAGAATTTAAAACTTTTAGACGTCGTGGCCATGAAGAAGCTAGCGGCACCAAATATGTTCCTGATGAATTAATGAACTATTGGAAAGAAAAAGATCCAATTCATAATTACGAACAATTTTTAGAAGAAAAAAACATTTTATCAGCAACCGATAAAGCTCGATTTTCTAAAGAGATTATCGAAGAAATCAAAGAAAATCTTCAATTAGCATTTGATGAAGCTCCAATTGAACCTCAACTTGAGCTCGAATTGAATGATGTTTACAAAAGCTTTGATGAAGAAATTGTTGAAGCGAATACTGAAACCAACGAATTACGTCTGGTAGATGCTATTTCTGAAGGTTTGCGTCAATCTATGCAAAAACATAATGACTTGGTGATTATGGGACAGGATGTGGCGGAATATGGTGGTGTTTTCAAAATAACCGAAGGATTTATTGAAGAATTTGGAAAAGAACGTGTTCGGAATACGCCTATTTGCGAATCAGCAGTAATTTCTGCAGCTATGGGTTTATCGATTAATCGAACCAAATCGGTTGTAGAATTGCAATTTGGCGATTTTGTCAGTTCAGGTTTTAATCCCATCGTAAATTATTTAGCTAAAGTGCATTATCGCTGGAACCAAAATGCCGATGTAGTTTTACGTATGCCGTGCGGCGCGGGTGTGGGCGCAGGTCCATTTCATTCACAAACTAATGAAGCTTGGTTTACCAAAACGCCTGGTTTAAAAGTGGTTTATCCCGCTTTTCCAAGTGATGCTAAAGGCTTACTCTCCAGTGCCATTAACGACCCTAATCCCGTATTGTTTTTTGAACATAAAGCCTTATACAGAAGTATTCGAGAAGAAGTCCCAACCGATTATTATACCTTACCGATTGGAAAAGCTAAATTACTAAAAAGCGGAACACAGCTTAGCCTTATTACTTACGGAGCTGGCGTACATTGGGCTTTAGAATTGGCAGTACAGCATCCAGAAATACAAATGGATGTGTTAGATTTAAGAAGTTTATGTCCTTTAGATGAAGAAGCCATTTACAAAAGTGTACGTAAAACTGGAAAAGTAGTTTTATTACAAGAAGACACGATTTTTGGTGGAATCATGTCGGATATCTCAGCTTTAATCAGTGAAAATTGCTTTGAAGATTTAGACGGACCCATTAAGCGCGTAGGAAGCTTGCCTACTCCTATACCATTTGCGGCTGCTTTAGAACAACAATTTTTAGCTAAAAATCAATTAGAAAAAGCTGTATTGGATTTGGTGGCGTATTAAATGTCTGTTCGAGTGTTTTTCCTGACTGACAAGAAAGGAAAAAATGTATCGAGAACTGGATTTGATTGTTATTTTACGATTTCAGATTGTTGATTTTGGATTTATCAATATTAAAATCGAGTTGAATGTCTGTTCGAGTGTTTTTCCTGAATGACAATGAAGGAAAAATGTATCGAGAACTTGGTGTTTGCTTAATTAGCAAAATTAGAAATCAGGTTTATTGTCAGATAGAGTGATTTTTGTTTGATTTTTTAAAAAAATTAAATAAAAATTGTATCGAGATCCTAGCGATAAATCTCGATACAATTATATATTTTGTCTTTGAATGACAAAATATATAATCACTCGATTTGATATGGATTACTGTTTAACTAATCCACTTTTTTCCCGCGAGCGGCTTCCCATAATGCAAACCAATCTTGTAAATCTAATTGAAGTTGAGATGCTTCTATAGCTAATTTTGTACGTGCTAAATTAGTTGTTCCGATAACAGGAATAATTTGGCTTGGGTGTTTATGCAACCAAGCTAACAAGATTTGGTCTTCAGTTGCTTTATACTTTGAAGCCATTTTCTGTACTGTTTTTTGCAGTTTTAAAGTGGCTGACTTAAAATAATCACCCAACGGATTCCAAGCCATAGGTTGAATATGCTGGGCTTGCATATAAGCTAACAATCCGTTGGTTAAGCTTTCAGAATGCGTTAATGAAATTTGGATTTGGTTATAATCAATTTGTACAACTTCTTGAAGTAATGCCAGTTGATGAATATCAAAATTAGAAACCCCAAAGCTTTTTATTTTGCCTTGTTGAAGCAATTGTGCTACCGCTTTCTGAATTTCTTCTATTTGCATAAGTGGACTCGGCCGATGTAACAAAAACACATCTAAATAATCGGTTTGCAAATTTTGAAGCGATTGCTCTGCTGAAGCTAAAATATAAGTCGCATCATATTGATAATGCTTTACGTTATTGTTTCTGAAATTTTCCATTTGTATTCCACATTTGGAAATAAGCTGAAACGAATCTCGTTTTACTTTCATTTCAGCTAAAGCTTTGCCAAATTCAACTTCTGTGGTGTAACCACCATAAATATCGGCATGGTCAAAGGTAGCAATCCCTAAATCTAAACAAGCTTCAATTTGTTGTTGATAGCTTTTAGTAGAAAAATTGGCACCCCACTTTCCCCAAGACATACAACCTTGAATGGGAATGGTAATATTTACTTTGCTTGAATATGTAGTCATAATTGAAATATTAGTAAAAACTCTTGTTCATTAAAAATTCTATAGTCTTAATGAATAATAAAGGAATGCATAAAAAGATAGGTAAATACAATAATTCTAAACGAAAATTTGGGGTTGACTTCAATTCCTAAAGAAAAAATATTAAAAAAAGGAAATAAGGCTATACAAATAGAAAAGATGATAAACTTTAAAGTTTTATTTTGTTTCAAATTCATCGTTTGGCTATTAAATAAATGTTGATGTCTGCGTTAAGGATAGCAATGAAAATCCCGTGAAATAAAAGTTTTTAAAAATGGCCTAAAAAAAAGCGACGTGAGAAGCTCTTGCCTTAGGCTCTATTTTTTTGGCTTTTATACAACGGATTGTAATGCATAGCCTGGCGCTAAGCTGCGGTTAGCGCAACGCCCAAATCCTACTTATTCTTCTGAAACAATTCTGTAAAATGTTGGTAAAAATACGGAATGGTTTCGATGCCTTTTAAGTAATTCCAAATGCCAAAATGTTCGTTAGGACTGTGTATGGCGTCGGTGTCTAAGCCAAAGCCCATAAGTATAGTTTTACTACCCAAGTTTTTCTCAAACATAGAAACAATGGGAATACTCCCACCACTGCGCTGCGGAATGGCCGATTTACCAAAGGTTTCCTGAAAAGCTTTATCGGCAGCTTGGTACTCAATTCCATCGATAGGCGTTACGTAAGCTTGCCCACCGTGATGCGGTTTTACTTCTACTTTTACGCTGTCCGGTGCAAGAGTTTCAAAATGTTTTTTAAAGAGTTGGGTAATTTCTTTCCAATCTTGGTTGGGTACCAAACGCATGGAAATTTTGGCATAAGCTTTACTCGGGATTACGGTTTTAGCACCTTCGCCAGTATAACCGCCCCAAATACCATTCACATCTAAAGTGGGACGAATGGAATTACGTTCGTTAGTAGTGTAATTAGCTTCACCATGGACATCAGTAATGCCGATTGACTTTTTATAATTTTCTAAATTAAACGGCGCTTCGGCCATTTTTACACGTTCATCTTGGCTTAATTCTTCCACTTGATCATAAAATCCAGGAATGGTGATGTGGTTATTTTCGTCGGTAAGTTGAGCAATCATTTGCGTAAGAATATTGATGGGATTGGCCACGGCACCACCATACAAACCGGAATGTAAGTCGCGATTAGGTCCTGTAACTTCTACTTCAACATAGCTCAATCCACGTAAACCAGTAGTAATGGAAGGTGCGTCTTTACTAATCATTCCCGTATCGGAAATTAGGATTACATCGTTACTTAGTTTATCTTGATTTCGACTTAAAAACCATTCTAAACTTTCGCTGCCTACTTCTTCTTCGCCTTCGATCATAAATTTAACGTTACAAGGCAAGGCATTGTTTTTAGTCATAAATTCCATGGCTTTTACATGCATGTACATTTGCCCTTTATCGTCGCAAGCTCCACGAGCAAAAATTGCACCTTCGGGATGTAATTCTGTTTTTTGAATTACCGGCTCAAATGGTGGCGAATTCCATAAATCGATAGGATCTGGCGGTTGTACATCGTAATGACCGTAAACTAGAACGGTTGGCAAAGTTTTATCGATTATTTTTTCACCATAAATAATTGGATAACCTGGTGTTTCACAGATTTCGACCATATCACATCCTGCTTCTTGGAGACGTTTTTGCACTTCTTCGGCTGTCAACAAAACTTCTTTTTTGTAATTAGGATCGGCTGAAACCGATGGAATTTTAAGTAAGTCAATCAATTCGTTGATAAAACGTTGTTTATTTTCTTTAATATAATTTTTGGGTGATTGCATAAAATTTGATTTATGCTTTAAATATACAAAATATCAAATTTTTTTATAGATTGAAATGGCTTTTAATTCTAATCTTTATTTTATATTTGCACTCGCAAATTTAATTTACGATTTGTATTAAAATTGCGGGCGTGGTGGTCCCGAAGCTTCGGGAGGTAGACAAGCAGTCACGCTGGAGATAAAGTTACAAATTAAAGTTCAGTACAAGTTTTGAAATAGAATGCGGGCGTGGTGGAATTGGTAGACACGCTAGACTTAGGATCTAGTGCCGCGAGGTGTGAGAGTTCGAGTCTCTCCGCCCGCACGAAGCAAAAAAGCTTTTCATTTAGTTGAGAAGCTTTTTTTATGCAGTAAAATTTACTGAAACTTAGAGAGACGAGAAGCCTGTCCTGAGCATGTTAAAGGGAGTCTCCCTGCCTATCGGCAGGCAAGTCCGCCCATACTTAATATAAAAAGATCTTCATTTAGCCGAAGAGCTTTTTTATTTTCTAATTAGAGTTACTCTCCTTTAAATTCAGGCTTTCGTTTTTCTATAAATGCAGAAACGCCTTCCTTATAATCTTGAGTTTGTGCAGATGCAATTTGTAGTTTCGATTCTAATGCCAATTGATCTTCTAAGGTATTTTGCATAGATTGATTAAAAGCAGATTTAATATTAGCAAGCGCTTGTGTTGGCATATTAGCCAGTTTTGTCGCTAGTTTTTGCACTTCATCATCAAAAGTTTCAGAAGAAAAATAGGTGTAAATCATACCCATGCGTTCAGCTTCAATAGCATCTACTTTATCGCCTAACATGGCCAGACCTAAAGCACGTTGAAAACCGATTAAACGTGGTAAGAAAAAGGTTCCACCTGAATCAGGAATCAGACCTATTTTACTAAAGGCTTGAATAAAGCTTGCTTTTTCGTTAGCCACTACCATATCGCAAGCTAGTGCTAAATTAGCACCTGCTCCTGCTGCAACACCGTTCACTGCTGCAATTACTGGTTTGGGAAGCGAGCGAATTAAAGCTACAATTGGATTGTAATGTTCTTCTAATATTTTTTTAAATCCAGGGTTTAAATCGGGGTCGGTTACTTCTTGTAAGTCTTGACCCGCACAAAAAGCTTTACCTATACCTGTTAAAACAACAGCTCTAATCGATTTATTTTCTGCGCAAGTTTTCAGTTCGTCTTGTAATAATAAAGCCATTTCCCGGTTAAAACTGTTGAATTTCTTGGGTCGATTAAGCTTCAAATAAGCTACTTTACCATCTATTTGTGTTAAAATACTTTTCTCCATGTTGGTGTTTCTTTTGAGCATTAAATATACTAATCTTAATAAACCTATTTAGCAGAATTTTAAATATAAAGTTGATTCTAAATCTTCGCTTTACATTAAATTGTAGAAAAATTATACAATGAGCATTAATTCCTTTAAATTTTTCTTTTTAAGCTTTATGCTTTGCTTGCTAAGCTTGCCTTTAACTGCACAAAATTCAATTGCTACTCAACTAAATACAAACACCTATTTTCTAGAAAAAGGAACACATTGGCTAGACCTTAATCTTGGATTAAGTTTTATGAATTCAGATTTAGGTGATTTTGAAGATCCGTTTTTGCTAACTGACGAAAACCGAAGAAATTTTGGATTTATTTTTCAACCAAAATTTCAAGTTTTTATTCAAGATCGTTTTTCAGTGGGCTTTCATCTTGGTATAGCTTTAGACGAATTTGAAAACAAACAAATCAACTTCCAGCAAAATAAAAATAATTACTTTACCGGTTTACAATTGGAATATTATTTTCTAAATGTCAAAAACATCTTCTATATCAGTAGTGAAATCGACCTTGGATTACATTACTTAGAAAATACATTTACCTCTTCAGCTATTGAAATCAGTAATTCCTATCATACCTATTTTAAAAGTGGACTTCACCTGAAACTGAATTTCATTATTAATTCGGATTGGATGTTTTATGCTAAATTCTTCGATATTTTAACCTATACCAATTCCAAAAACAACTTTTTTGGATATGATGATGGAGTTCAATTGAATAATAGCTTAGATAATTTCATCAGTTTTCCACAATTTGGAATAACACGGAAGTTGTTTTAGTCTAATTCATTTAAAATCATATTTCTACCAAGGAGCCAAAATGTTGTAATTTTACCTAAACCTATATCTAAAACCTAATTACATGAGAAATTACCTAATTCTACTATTTGCTATCTCATTATTATCATGCCAAAATAAAACTAAAGACAAATCTGAAAATGAAAATCAAAACAAAGAACAGCCCGAATCTGTTGAAGTTAAAATGAATTACAACGTTGATGAACTTGCTAACAATTTTAAATTCACTGAAGGGCCAGCTGTAGATCAAGAAGGAAATGTTTATTTTACTGATATTCCCGAAGCTCAGATTTGGATTTGGACCATTAACAATAAATTGGAATTATTTAGAGAAGACTCTGGTGGTGCAAACGGTTTGTTCTTTGACAAAAATCAAAACTTATTGATTTGCGAAGGCTGGAAAGGTAGAATAAGTAAAATGAGTCCAGATGGTAATTATGAAGTTGTAGCTTCAGAATTTCAAGGAAAACGCTTTAACCAACCCAATGACATTTGGCCAGACGGAAAAGGTGGTTTCTATTTTACCGATCCGGAGTATAATGAAAATCCTGCCTTACCACAAATTGGCATGCACGTATATTATGTAAATCCTAAAAATGAAGTAACTCGTGTTTGCGACGACTTAATAAAACCCAACGGTTTAGTGGGCACTCCAGATGGAAAAATATTATATGTTACCGACCCAGGAGCTAACAAAACTTACCAGTATCAAATTGAAGAAAATGGAAGCTTAGTCGAAAAAAAATTATTTTATAGTGCTGGTGGCGATGGGATGACCATAGACAAGAATGGAAGCGTTTATTTAACTACTTCAGGCAAAAAAGCTATAGACATTATTAACACCAATGGAGATTTATTTTATTCTATTGCTTTACCAAATCAACCTTCCAATGTATGTTTTGGTGGAAAAAACCGAGATGAATTGTTTGTAACTGCAAGAAGTTCTATTTACAAAATTGATGTAGAAAATAAAGGCGTAAACTAAGTTTAAATGAAAAAATTGAATTGGGGAATTATTGGCTTAGGTAAAATTGCAAATACTTTTGCTGAAGATTTACAAAAAGCTGAAAATTGTCAACTTTATGCGGTAGCTTCTCGAAGTATGGAGAAAGCGCAGCAATTTGCAAATCGTTTTAAGGCCAAAAAAGCCTTTGCTAGTTACAACGAATTAATTGTAGACCAATCTGTAAATGTGGTTTATATAGCTACGCCACATGCATTTCACTTTGAATGGGCTTTGCAATGTTTAAAACATAAAAAACATGTATTATGTGAAAAACCCCTATGCTTAAATTTTAAGCAAACTCAAGCATTAATAAATGAAGCCAAGGCGCAAAATTGCTTTTTAATGGAAGCCATTTGGTCCCGATTTATGCCAGCAACTAAAAAACTACTTGAACTTTTACTAGAAAATAGAATAGGTAAGATTAATTCAATTGAAGCTGATTTTGGTTTTAAGCCTACATATAATGAAAGCAGTAGGCTATTTAATAAAGCCTTAGGCGGTGGTTCTTTACTAGATATTGGTATTTATCCTATTTTTTTGAGTTTATTGTGTCTAGGAAAACCAACTGAAATTACCGCTCTAGCTAGAAAAACACCTACTGAAGTTGATGCTTCATGCCTTATGCTTTTTGATTATGCGACAGGTGAAAAAGCAAACTTGAAATCTACATTTGAAAACACCACGCCTAGTGAAGCCGAATTATTTGGAACAAAAGGAAGCATTAAATTACACAGCCGCTTTCACCAATGTGAATGCATTGAAGTTTTTGATGAATACCGAAATTCAATAGAAAAATACAATCTTCCTTATCTTGGAAATGGCTACCTACACGAAATTGAAGAAGTAAATAATTGCATTGCCCAAGGTAAAACACAAAGTGAATTGCTAACACTTGCTTTCAGTTTAGATTTAGCTGAAATTATACATCAGGTAAAAAAAGAAATTGCCTTAGAGTACTAGCTAACTTGTAACATTTTGGTGTAATTACCTACTAATTAGTTAAAACAATATTATGATTATTACAACCACAAACAACATTGAAGGAAAACCTATAGATAAGTATTTAGGCTTAGTTTCGGGAGAAACCATTATTGGGGCTAATTTATTTAAAGATATATTTGCTAGCATTAGAGACCTAGTAGGCGGCCGCTCTGGTTCTTACGAAAGTGTTTTACGCGAAGCTAAAGAAATTGCATTGAAAGAAATGCAACAGAAAGCAGAACAATTAGGAGCAAATGCTATTGTTGGTGTAGATTTAGACTACGAAACTTTAGGGAAAGCTAACGGAATGCTAATGGTAACTGCTTCCGGTACGGCTGTAAAAGTGTAGCTGAAAAGCTAAATTTTAAATTTGAATTTTTCGGTTAAGGATGGAGGCTTTGTTGAAGCTCTTGCTTTGCCAAAACAAGGCAAAGTAAAGCGACTGCCGAGAGCCTGACCCCGTTATGACAAATAATACTATGTCAAACGAATTTCGTAAACGGGGTAACCGCCAAATAATGATCAAGATTTTAGTTAGTCATTTTAAAATACTTTTGCATTACTAAGAGTGAAATAAGCTCTTCCCGTTCGTTATCTTGAAATTGATTTACATATTGGTTTGCATTTTTAATGATTTGTAAAGCTTCATCTTCGTGCTCGATATAGTAATTTAAACGCTCTTCTAGATCAGAAAAATCAGGTTTTATTTCTATGTAGTGATAATTGGGAATAAGTTTAGCTTCCATAAACCAGGTTTCGAAACTTGGTTTTGGCATAACGGCTAGCGAATTAGAAGACATCACCCATTTTAGATTACTGGCCACGTCTATACCTTCTATGGCTAAGATAAATTTGTATTGCAAAAGGTAATGAATACTGGTTTTTTTAACTTTCCATTCATCAGGATTAATCTTTTTTTGCTGCGTATCTCCTAAGTCACACATGGGATGATTAAAGTACATTTCAAAAAACTTACGGCGTTGCTCTTTGTAGGTAACTTTACCACGAAATACTAATTTATTTAGCTTTTGCTGAAATGGCTTGTCTTTTTTGATATACACAAAATGCCGAACTCGATTTAATTTTAGTACAACTGAGTTTTGGTTATCATCACTTATGGGGCGACTTTTTAAAATAGAAGGAGTTTCAGGAATATGCACCACATCTCCAAACTCATGGCAAAATTTATAATTTTTCGGGAAGCCACGTAAAGTTTGATAAGCATCAAAAAAATAGACTTTTTGATCGATGTCTTTTAATTTAAAGTTGGCAATAGAAACAGGATTCTCTAAAGTTGTTGGTTTTTCTAGCTTATTGTAATAATGAACCCGCTCCATTAATCGATTGAAATCTTTTCTGGAATTGACAGATTTCAATAAGCTTTGTGCTCGCTTTCTATAAATTGAATTGGGTAGTAAGCGTAAAAAATAATGCTTTAGGTAATATTTCCATTTTGGATTTTTACCATTATTGAAAACAATTGAAAAGCTCATTTACCAAAATTAATTTAGAAATGTAAAACTAATTAAAAACTTAGAGTTGGGTAAGTTGGAATTCAAATTTTGGAAATATAGTCAGCTTGACTAGATTAAACATTTAAAGTAATCGAAAGTTTCTTCGCAATCTTGGCATTTAAACATGGCTTTACAGGCTGTTGAAGCAAACTGACTTACCAATTTTGTATTTGTAGATTCACATTGCGGGCAAGGGATAATTTGTTCTTCCCCTAAAAGCGCTTTTTTATCGGCTTCGGGACTTTCAGGTGGGGCGATACCATATTTTTTAAGCGCTTGTTTTCCTTCATCGGTAATCCAATCGGTAGTCCAAGCAGGAGACAAAATAAGTTTAACTTCAGGTTCGTAGCCATTTTCAGTTAAGGCTTTTTTTACATCATCGCCAATAACATCCATAGCTGGACAACCACTATAGGTTGGGGTAATTTCTACCTTAACTTTTTTGTTTTCTAATAACTTAGCAGAACGCACAACACCTAAATCTATTATAGACAATACTGGTATTTCAGGATCGGGAACTGATTTTAAAATTGAATATAATTTAGGGTCAATGTTTTGTGTTGTGTTCATCTAATAATTTTTTTTAAAGAATTAGTTTTACGTTATTACCACAGAGACGCTAAGTGCGCAGAGTTTTATTTAATTTTAGTCATTTTTTAACTTAGCGAGCTTTGCGACTTTGCGTTAAGCATTAAAATTTCATTTTTATTTCTATTTAAGAATGAACTATAAATTATTAACCACTCTTCTAATACCATTCTTAACTACAACAGAATTAAAATTTATTAATAATCCTAATTTCACTTCCTTTAGCCTAAGGTAGGTAAGTAGTTGAGCAGTATGAATAGGAGCTAAATCATCAACACTCTTAACTTCAATTATTACTTTATCATTGATTATTAAATCAATTCTATAACCAGCATCCAATTTCACATCTTTATATACTACTGGTAAACTAAGCTGACGCTCAACTTTAAAACCTAAATTACGTAATTCAAATGCTAAGCAAGTTTCATAAGTACTTTCTAATAAACCTGGACCTAGCTGTTTATGTACTTCGATTGCTGCTCCAATTATCTTTGATGAAATTTGATTTTCTGTCATTTTTAATTTCTTGAACTATTTTTCTTTATATTTATTATGTTCCTTATGTTTAGTTTTTTCGAAAATAACAAAGACCTAATAGGAAAGGAAACTAATTAAAATAACAACTATCCTACCACTTCATATCAGGATAGGTACGTTGCATGTATTGCATGTCTGATAAAATGTAACCCATATGTTCCGTATGGATTCCTTTTTTTCCACCTTTTTGAAAATAAGGTGTTGAAGGAACCTCTAGACTTGCTTCTTTTAACAATGCTTCTACTTCTTGATAATAAATGTCTTTTAACTGTGTATTATCTACACCAAAACCAGCTTTAGCTACTATTTTGTCATCATCATTCATATGAAACAATTCATCAGTATACACCCATAAATCATTTATCGCTTGTTGCATTTTTTGATGACTTTCTTCGGTTCCGTCTCCTAATCTTTTGAGCCAATCTCCTGAGAAACGTTTATGATAAGCAACTTCTTTCATACTTTTCTTAGCAATAGCTTGTAAATTAACATTCTTAGATTTCATTAATTTTTCTAATAAAAGAAAATGAAAAACATC